>CATYIV010000014.1 GCA_958407465.1 uncultured Collinsella sp.
GCGATCAGCTCGTCGTGGTTGCCGCGCTCGATGATGCGGCCGTGGTCCAGGCAGATAATCGCGTCGGAGTTGCGCACGGTGGAGAGGCGGTGCGCGATGACAAACGTCGTGCGGCCCTCCATGAGCTTATCCATGCCGGCCTGCACGATGGCCTCGGTGCGGGTGTCGATGGAGCTCGTGGCCTCGTCCAGAATCATTGCCGGCGGATCGGCGACGGCGGCGCGTGCGATCGAAATCAGCTGGCGCTGGCCCTGCGACAGCTGCGCGCCGTTGCCGGTGAGCATGGTGTCGTAGCCGTCGGGCAGGCGGGTGATAAAGTCGTCCGCGCCCGCGAGCTTGGCCGCCGCGATGCACTCCTCGTCGGTGGCGTCCAAGTTGCCGTAGCGGATGTTGTCCATCACGGTGCCGGTGAACAGGTTCACGTCCTGCAGCACCACGCCCAGCGAGCGGCGCAGATCGGCCTTGCGGATCTTGTTGACGTTGATGCCGTCGTAGCGGATCTTGCCGTCGGCGATGTCGTAGAAGCGGTTGATGAGGTTGGTGATGGTCGTCTTGCCGGCACCCGTGGCGCCGACAAACGCGACCTTCTGGCCCGGCTTGGCAAACACGGACACGCCGTGCAGCACCTCGTGGTCGGGCGTGTAGCCAAAGTCGACGTTGTCCATGACCAGGTCGCCGCGCAGCGGTACGTACTCGATCTCGCCGGTTGCGCGGTGCGGATGCTTCCATGCCCACATGCCGGTGTGGTGGTCGGCCTCCTCGAGCTGCCAGGTATCGGGGTTCACCTGCGCGTTGACGAGCGTCACATAGCCTTCGTCGGCTTCGGGCTTCTCGTCGATGAGTTCAAAGATGCGGTCGGCGCCGGCGAGGCCCATGACCACGGCGTTGATCTGCTGCGAGATTTGGCCGATCTGCCCGCAGAACTGCTTGGTCATGTTGAGGAACGGCACCACGACGGCGATGGACAGCGCCATGCCCGAGATGCTCAGGTTAGGCACGCCCAGCGCCAGGAAAATGCCGCCCGCCAGTGCGACCAGCACGTAGAGCAGGTTGCCCAGGTTCATAAGGATAGGCATGAGGATGTTGGCGTACATGTTGGCCTTCTGCGAGACCTCGAAGAGCTTTTCGTTGCGCTCGTCAAAATCGGCCTCGGCGGCAGACTCGTGGCAGAATGCCTTGACGACCTTCTGGCCGTTCATGACTTCCTCGATATGACCCTCGACCACGCCGAGCTCGGTCTGCTGCGCAATGAAGAAGCGCGCGGAGTTGGAGCCGAGCAGCTTGGTCATAAAGGTCATAAAGGCGACGCCTGCCACAATGACCAGGCACATCCAAACGCTGTAGTACAGCATGATAAAGAACACCGTGACGATGACGATGGTCGTCATGAGCAGGTTGGGCAGCGACTGGCTGATCATCTGGCGCAGCGTGTCGATGTCGTTGGTGTAGTGGCTCATGATGTCGCCGCGCTGGTGCGTGTCGAAGTAGCGAATCGGCAGGTCCTGCATGCGGTTGAACATCTTCTCGCGCAGCTTCTCGAGCGAGCCCTGCGTGACGATGGCCATGGCGCGGTTCCAGAACAGCGAGGACAGGATGCCGACGCCGTAGATGCAGGCGAGGGTGGTCACGAGCTGTGCGATCTTGGGCTGTGCGGCTTCCCAATCGCCCGACTGCCACGATTCGCTAATGATCTGCAGGGCGCTCTGAAGGAAGGTCGCGCCGATGGAGTTGATGATGGCGCAGAGTACCACGCCGACGACGACGAGGGGCAAAAGCACGGGGTAGAAGCCAAAGAGCGTCTTGATGAGGCGCGACATGGTGCCACCCTTGCGGTTGAGCGCGCGCTCGGCGGTCGTTGCCTTACTCATGTGCCTCGCCTCCTTCCTGGGTCTGAGCTTGCGTTACGGATGTCTCGGTGCCGGCTTCGACGGCCCCTTCGCCTTCGGCAGACATCTTGTTTTGCGAGGTAAAGGTCTCGCGGTAGATCTCGCTCGTCTTGAGCAGCTCGTCATGGTTGCCGATCTGCGCGATACGGCCACCCTCCATGACGATGATGCGGTCTGCGTCCTGCACGGAGCTGATGCGCTGGGCGATGATGAGCTTGGTCGTGTTGGGCAGATAGCTTGCCAACCCTGCGCGAATCTTGGCGTCGGTCTTGGTGTCGACGGCGCTGGTGGAGTCGTCCAGGATTAAGATCTTGGGGCGACGCAGCAGGGCACGCGCAATGCACAGGCGCTGCTTCTGACCGCCGGAAACATTGGAGCCGCCCTGTTCGATCCAGGTGTCATAGCCCTTGGGGAAGCCATCGACAAACTCATCGGCGCAGGCCAGATGTGCCGCCTCGCGGACTTCCTCGTCGGTGGCGTTCGGGTCGCCCCAGCGCAGGTTCTCGGCAATGGTGCCGCTAAACAGCACGTTTTTCTGTAGCACCATGGCCACTTGGTGGCGCAGCGCGTCCAGGTCGTAGTCGCGTACGTCCATGCCGCCCACGCGCACGGTGCCTTCGGTGGCGTCGTACAGACGGGCGATGAGGTTTACAAGCGTGGACTTGGCCGAGCCGGTACCGCCGATGATGCCGATGGTCTCGCCGCTCTTAATGTGCAGGTCGATATCGTCGAGCGCCTGGCGCTTCGCATGCGCGGAATACTTAAAGCTCACGTGGTCAAAGTCGATGGAACCGTCGGCAACCTCGAGCACGGGCTCGGCGGGATCGGCGATCGTGGGCTCGGCGGCCAGCACCTCGGTAATGCGGTGCGCCGATTCGTCGGCCATGGTCACCATGACAAAGATCATCGACAGCTGCATCAGGCTCATGAGGATCGCGAAGCCATAGGTAAAGATCGAGGAGAGCTGGCCCACGTCGAACAGCGTGCCCTGGCTCGTGATGATGAGCTTGGATCCCAGGTAGATGATGACGACAAATGCGCCGTTGACGCAGATATTCATCATGGGGTTGTTAAAGGCGAGCAGCTTCTCGGCGCGGGTGAAGTCCATCTGGACGTCGCGCGCGGCGGTCGCGAACTTCTCCTTCTCAAAGTCTTCGCGCACGTAGCTCTTAACCACGCGCATGCCGGTGACGTTTTCCTCGACGGACTCGTTAAGGGCATCGTACTTGTGGAACACGCGCGAGAAGATGGGGCGCACCTTAAAGATGATAAAGAACAGCCCAAAGCCCAGCAGCGGAATGATGACCAGGTAGACCATGGCGACGCTGCCGCCCATGATAAACGCCATAGTAAAGGCGAAGATCAATACCAGCGGCGCGCGCACGGCGATGCGGATGATCATCATAAAGGCCTGCTGCACGTTGTTGATATCGGTGGTCAGGCGCGTGACGAGCGAGGAGCTCGAGAACTCATCGATGTTGGCAAAGCTGAACGTCTGGATCTTGTAGAACAGGTCGTGACGCAGGTTCTTGGCGAAGCCGCAGCTCGCATGGCTGCAGGTGACGCCGGCGGCGGCACCAAAAGCAAGCGACGTCAGCGCGATGAGCACCAAAAAGCCCGCGGTGGGAAGCATCTCGGCTACGGTGGCGCCGTCTTTGATGGCGTCGATCAGGTTGGCGGTGATAAATGGAATCAGCATCTCGCAGAGCACCTCGCCAAGCACGAGCAATGGCGTGGCAACGGTGGCTTTCATATAGTCACGGATGCTGCCCATGAGGGTTTTAATCATCCAGTTCCTCCCAGGTTACACGGATTTTCTCGAGCATTTCGGCGAGCTGCTCGCGCTCGTCGTGAGTGAGGGCACTAAAGGCCCGTTCTCTAAAGCGGATGCGGGCCGCCTGGTCGATGCGGGCGTTTTCCCGGCCGGTTTCGGTCAGGCGAATGGTGAGCTGCCGTCGATCCTTGGGGTTACGGCTGCGCTCGATGAGACCGTTGACCTCGAGCTTGGACAGGATCTCGGAAAGCGACCCCGGCTTGAGGTCAAAGTGCATGCCGAGTTCCTGCTGCGACATCTCGCCGCCGGGCTGCTTGGCCAGCAGGCAGATGATGGGCGCCTTGCCGGACACGCCTCCGCCATGAAAATGCATGTAATGGCCGCAAAAACCCAGGCCGCTCAGGATGCGCTTGGCGAGTTTGTCTTCGGCACTGACCGCTTCGGGTACATCCGCCGGCTGTGACGGGTCGCCGCCGGGCTCGTGCGAACAAAGGTTAAGAGGTTCATCGCACATGAATTAGTGTTGCTCCTTTCTTTAGTTAGGTAGTGGAATTGTTTTGTGCCTAACTAATCTAGGAGCATAAGAAATCAATGTCAAGGTACCAAACTTATTAAGTTACGGAGTTTTGCCAAACGCCGTAACCGCTCGACGCTGCAAACGCTCCTAAGCGGCAATCTGGCGTTCAATCGTCGTGCATGGCCACAAGGCCTATGCCCTCCTCTTTCACGCCACCTTGCTCGCTTAGGAACGTTTTCGCTGTCCGTCCTCAACCTGTGATTCCGCCACGGTCCGTTTCGGTGCATGCAATCCCTTGGGGACGGAGGAAAAGGGATCATTTTCCGTAACCTTTCCGCAACAATTTACCCTTCGCGCTGCTCGACTCCGCTCACAACGTCCCCTGCGCTACACTTAGTCGCACTGTGGCGCTGCTGCGCCGTGCCCGAACCAAGGGAGACCCTCATGAAGAACACTCAGCTGCTGCTGATCAACGATATGTGCGGCTACGGCAAGGTCGCGCTTTCCGCCATGCTGCCGGTGCTGTCGCACATGGGCTACCGCATCCACAACCTGCCGACGGCACTTGTGTCCGATACGCTCAACTATCCCAAGTTCTACATCCACGACACCACCGAGTACGTGCGCCAGAGCCTCGCCATCTGGGAGGAGCTCGGCTTTGAGTTCGACGCCATCTCTACCGGCTTTATCGTGACCGAGGAAGAGACGCGCATCATTTCGGACTTCTGCCACCGTCGCGCGCAAAAGGGTACCAAGGTGTTCGTCGACCCCATCATGGGCGACAACGGCAAGCTCTACGCCGGCGTGCCCGAGTCCACGATCGGTCTCATGCGCAGCCTGCTCGAGTGCGCCGACTATGCGGTGCCAAACTACACCGAGGCGTGCCTGCTCACCGATACGCCCATTGCCGAGCAAATCACGCCCGATGAGGGCCGCACTCTTGTGGATGCCGTGCGTGCCCTGGGCGCCAAGTCGGTGGTCATTACGAGCGCCGTGGTCAATGGCACGAACGCGGTTATCGGTTACGACCATGTAGCGGGGGAGTACTTTACGATTCCCTTTGAGCTCATTCCGGTCTATTTCCCGGGCACGGGTGACACGTTCTCGGCGGTGCTCGTCGGCCGCGTTATGGCAGGTTGGAGTTTGCAACGCGCGACGTCTGATGCCATGCGCGTGGTGGCTGAGCTTATCGAGCGCAATGCCGACCAAGAGGACAAGTCGGCTGGCCTTCCCATCGAGGCCTGCCTGGATGTGATTGACCATGAGTAATGCTGGCGAGGGCGGCGCCAAGCCTGCGGGCGAGAACAAGCCGCTCGGCGCGCCGCGGGGCAAGCGTCCGCGCATCCGCGTGAGCTGCGTGGACCAGCTGGGTGCGTGCCGCTGCCACCATGGTCACAAGCCGGGCGACGTTTTGACTTCGACCGAGACCGCGGCAAGATGTGTGCCATGGCCTGCCATGTGGGCTTTCCCTATATCGATATCCTGCGCTATGGCGGAACCGTGCCTGGCAACGAGCCCGGTACGGCAAAGTTCTGCTGCCCCGAGGTCGATACGCTGAACGTCTGGCTTGCCGAGATCGTTGACGAGTAGTCGAGCGCAATGTGGCAAAGGGACAGCCCCTTTGTCACATTCGCCGGGGCTGCCCCTTCTTTTTGCTTATAATCCTAAATCTCTGCATTTCATCCGTTTTTAGGTTCTAAAAATCCTACATTTCATCGATAATTAAGCGCATAAAACTTTGCATTTCATTTGATGACACTGAGGGGAGAGCCTATGCTGCGCAGGAAAATAGCGGCAGAGCTGGAGCGTTGGCTGAAGTCTGCCGAGCAAAAGGCCTTATTCATCACGGGTTCTCGCCAGATCGGCAAAAGCTATTCGATTCGCGCATATGGCAAAGCCAGCCATGCAACCTACATCGAGCTTAACCTCATGGAAAATCGCCAGGCAAAAGATGCTCTTCTCGAGGCGCGGGATGCCGATGATTTCATCAGCAGGGTGACGCTTCTTTCGGGAAAGTCGATTGCACCAGGCAAAACGCTCGTGTTTATCGATGAGGTCCAAGAGGCCCCCGACATCATGACGATGGCAAAGTTCCTTGTTGAGGACGGGAGGTGCCGCTGGGCGTTTTCGGGGTCAATGCTCGGGACCCAGTTCAAGGGCGTCAGGTCCTATCCCGTGGGGTATGTCCACGAGCTTAGGATGTTCCCGCTCGATTTTGATGAGTTTTGCTGGGCAACCGGGGTGAGCGAGGGGGCTCGCCAAACGATACGTGACGCGTGTATCAGCGAGAGGCCCATTCCTGATTACATTCATGACGCGATGATGGCAAACTTCAGGACCTATACCGTTGTCGGCGGAATGCCGGAGGTCGTGCAGCGTTTCCTTGACACGCAGGGCGACCTTGCCTCTGTTCGTCAGCTACAGTCAGAGCTCAACGAACAGTACCGGCGGGATATCTCCAAGTATGCAAGCGGGCGAGCCCTGCAGGTGCAGAGCATCTACGATCAGCTCCCTATTATGCTCGAGGGCGAACACAAGCGTTTCGTGCTCAATTCCATTGACCCCAAGGCGCATTATGAGAAGTACCAGCGAGATTTTGTCTGGCTTGTCGATGCCGGCGTTGCTCTCAAAGCCGATATCGTAACCGAGCCAAAGTCGCCCCTGCTCAAGACGGCACGGCCATCGCAGTTCAAGCTATACCAATCGGATACGGGCATGTTGATGGCGCGCTACCCCGTTGGAGTCGCCCAAGCGGCGTATCTTGATAGCAAGGAGCCCAATCTGGGCGGCATTTACGAAAACGTGGTGGCCCAGCAGCTGGCTGCCCAAAATCGCCAGCTTTACTACTATCAGACAAAAAAGCGCGGTGAAGTGGACTTTGTGGTCGACGGACCGGATGGGACGGCTGTTCCGATCGAGGTTAAATCGGGCTCCTATTACCACGCGCACGCTGCGCTCGGTCATGTGCTTGATACGGCTGAATATGGCGTAAGGCTCGGGATTGTTTTCTCGAGAGGCAACGTTGAGCGCAACGGAGCGGTTCTCTATTTGCCGCTATATGCGACCTGGGCCCTTTCGGATGTTTTGGGCGACTCCTGCGCCGAGGGGATAAAGCTGGAGGTCAAGCCGGTCTAGGGCCAGTCCCGGATGTGACAAAGGGACAGTCCCTTTGTCACATTCATGAGTGTGGATTTTCTCCCACCGAGATAACGAGCGTGGATTTTCTCCCGTTTAGAGCGCACTCGAACGCTCAAAGTGGGAGAAAATCCACGCTCGTTTTATGCCGATGGCGTGGCCCGTGTGCCCGCGCCGCCCGAGCGCCTACAGCTGCTCGAGCATGGCGGTGCAACCGGCGAGTACATCGCGGTAGGTGGCGTCGAAATTGCCGGTGTACCAGGGGTCGGCCACGTCGCCGGGGCGATCGGTCCAATCGAGCAGGCGCGAGATCTTGCCATCGGGGTCCTTCCCAAAAATTCGGTACAGGGCGCGGGCGTTCTCGTCGTCCATATAGACAATGTGGTCCCAGTCGCCATACTCCGCGCGACGTACCTGACGTGCGCGATGTGCGACGACGGGAATCCCGACCTCGCGTAGCTTGGCAACGGTACTGTGGTGTGGCGGGTTGCCGATCTCCTCGGTCGAGGTCGCCGCGGAATCGATGGCAAACTCGCCCGCGCGCCCGGCGCGGCGCACGAGCTCGGTAAACACCGACTCGGCCATCGTCGAGCGGCAGATGTTTCCATAGCAGATAAACAGTACACGTTGCATATGCGGTTTCCTTTCGATCGCCATCATCGAGCTCGAGTATCGCATCTACGCCTGCGCCATCGCCCTCTTGCGTTCCCAGCGAGCCAACTTAATCGTCACCAGCGTAAGCACCCAGGCCACAAGCGAGAACGCGGCACCCACTGCGCCCACGTACGCAATGCCAATGCTGCTTACCACGGCGCCGCCCACTGCGGTGCCAAACGAAATGCCGACGTTAAACGCCATGGGCTCAACCGAACTTGCGAGTACCATCGACTTGGGATGGCGGCTGCGTGCCACGTCCATAAAGTGCGTGATGCACGACACCGAGAACAGGTACATGAGCAGCGCCAAGCTAAAGACAAAGACCAGCGCGAGCGGCATGGTGCCGCCCACAGCAAACAACCCGAGTAACGCCGCAGCCTGCAGCACAAACGTCACGAGCAGCGCCTTCATGCCAAAGCGCGCATCGATCCATCCGCCCAGGATGTTCGAAATCAGGCAGAACACGCCATAGGCCATGAGCGTGGTGCTGGCTTCGACCGTGCCCATGCCCAGCACTTGCTCAAGATAAGGCGTCACGTAGCCGTAGAACACATAGACCGACCCCACGCCAAACAAAAAGATGAGCATGCCGGTGATGATGCTCGGCTCGCGCAGCAGCCCCGCCTGCTCGCGGAAGGTGGCGGGCTCATCGGTCTGCCCGGCGCGCGGCATAAACGCCACGAGCGCTCCGCAGATCAAAACGGCAAAGGTCAGCGTGCCGTACATGGCCACGTGCCAATCGAGCGTGTCGGCCACAAACTTGCCAATCGAGGTCACAAAGACCATTGCCACGGAAAACGCACCATATACCACCGAGATGGCAAGCGAAGTTTGCTGTGGGGACAGCAGCTCGGGGATGTACGTCACACCCACGGCGAGCAGTGCGCCCGAGACGGAGCCCAGGATGATGCGCGAGATGAACAGCACCTGGAAGTTGGGCGCCAGAGCCATGACCAGGTTGCCGAGCACAAAGACGATGCTGTAGCACACGAGCAGCTGGTAGCGGCGGAATCGCCCCGTGCTGAGCGCGAGCACCGGCGTCGAGATAGCGTAGATCAGTGCGAACACGCTAATAAGTTGGCCTGCGGTGGCAAGCGATACGCCGAGTTCCGTCGCTAGGTCGCTTTCGATGCCGATGACCACGAACTCGGAGCAGCCGAGCGAGAATCCCAACAGCACGAGCAGCGCCAGGCAAAGATTGGTGCGCGCGGGGGAGAGCGCGGCGGCGGTTGACTTACTTTTTGGCGTGGTTGCGGCGGTCAAGGTTGTCACTCCAATGTCGCGTGAATAAGCGGGATTCAATCCCTGCAACTCTAACAGAATGTGACAAAGGGACAGTCTCTTTGTCACATTCGCGGCGTGGCTGCCGCCTAAACCGTCACAACATTCGATGAAAATCTCGAAAACGAGGAAAAACGTCGAATGTTGTGACGGTTTTCGTGTCCGGCGCGGGTGAGCTTCGGTGCCGTCTGGGGGTATAAGACTAGCGAGTGTTTATTTGCGAGGCCTAAGGGGCGCCCCGTATGGATATCGATAACTTTGAATGGTGGTATAGCGAGGGCGAGGCTCCGGACGAGGAGTGGGACGAGCCCGCGTCGCGTGACGTGTCGAGCGACGAGGACGAGACCGGCAACGATGCCGCTGTCGAGCCTGATGCCGCCTCCGATGCCGCCGAGCCCCTGACCTTTGAGCTGGCTTGGGCCCAAGCCGAGGCCGATGAGGCCAAGGCCGACGCTACGGCCACGCTCGGCGAGCCAGCCGACATGTCGATCTCGCCGGCAAAGACCCCACAGCCGCGTCACACCATCGATCCCGACAGCACGGCATCCTTCAGTATTCTCGACGTGCCCTCGCAGGGTGCCCAGGCGCCCGCGCCCACACGTCGCCCCAATCTGTCTCGCGAGGAAGATGCAGAACGTCGCTCTCCGCTTGGCCCCATCCTTATCGCCTTCATGGCCGGCGTTATCGCATGCTCGGTAATTGGTAGCGTTTGGAGCCATGTTGAACAACAGCGAAAAGACGCCGCCAAGGTCGAGATGTCTGTCGAGCAATCGCTCGGTCGTACGCGCTCGGTACATGTGTCGGTCGAGGTCAAGGACGGCGCGACGTGGGACACCGCGCGCGGCGACAGCCAAATGCTCATCCACATCGTGGGGCGCACGCTCAAAGGGCAGACGATTGACGAGTATCAATACGTCAATTCCGCTGGTGACGGCATCGAGCTCAAGCCTGGCGACTACGAGCTCACCGTCGATGAACCGCCCGTCGCCACCGACGGCACGCGCTTCCGCGCCTCAAAGCGCATGGTCCCCGTGAGCTTTAACTCACAGGCGCCCGACGCGGTCGACACCACACCGCAGGGCGGGTTCGACCTTTACGTGGATACCCAGTAGGCGCTCGCCGCTCATTCCGCTATGGCTACTCAATAATCGCCTGCCGTCCCGTCCCGCCGCCAAGAGTGGGACAATAGCCCTCGACACTATTGTTTACTTTTGGAGGAAGTAGCATGTCTACCGTCACTACCATCAAGCGCGGCGGCCTCACCGCGGCCATCGATTCCATGGGCGCCCAGCTCACGAGCCTTGCCCTCAACGGCAACGAGTATCTGTGGCAGGGCGACCCCGCCTTTTGGGGCAAGCACGCGCCCATCCTGTTCCCCATTGTGGGCTCGCTGCGCAACAACACGGCAACGTCTGCGGCCGGCACCTGCGAGATGCCGCGCCACGGACTCGCGCGCATTGTCGAGCACAAGCTGGTCGAGGTTTCGGAGGACGGCTCCTCGGTAACGTACGAGATCACCGATACGCCTGAGTCGCTCAAGGCGTTCCCGTTCCACTTTAAGCTCAACATGACCTATGCCTTGACCGGCGACGCCACCCTCACGCAGACCTTCGCCGTCACCAACACCGGCGACGTGGACCTGCCGTTCTCGGTGGGCGGCCACCCCGCATTTAACGTACCGGCCCCCGGTGCCGAGGACGAGGCGTTCGAGGATTACGAGCTGGCGTTTACCGAGGCTTGGACTAACGAGGCTCCTATCATCACGCCCGACGGTCTTATGACGTTTGAGGGCAGCTACAAGGCGCCCGATAACTCTGACGTGCTGCCCATCACGCACCGTAGCTTCGATAACGATGCCATCATGTTCACCGATACTCCGGGCTCCACGCTCACGCTGCGCGGCCGCAAGTCGGGCCACGGCGTCAAGATCGACTTTGAGGGCTTTAAGTACATTGGCGTGTGGTCTGCCGCCAACGACGCTCCGTTTGTGGCACTCGAGCCTTGGACCGGTCACACCACCATGGACACCGAGGACGACGTTTTTGAGCACAAGGCCAACACCATTACGCTGGCGCCGGGCGAGACGGACGTCCGCAGCTTTAGCGTCACTTTGCTCTAGAGGTTCCGCCGTTCTGACGAACGGCGGGCCGGTCGACGCTGCGCGCCACCCAGAGCGACAATTTGTCATTCAAAAGGCAAGGTATGACCAGAAGGTCTATGCCTTGTCTTTTTCATGCCTAGTCGTTGGGGACGTTCTTGTTTGACTAGTCGTTTAAGAACGTCCCCAGCGACTACCAATCGTTTTCAGTTCGTAAACTTGCATATATGCATTTATATATGCATTTGCTGGAGGTAGCGCTGAGCGGTATCCTGTTAAGTCGTCAGCATACGATTCAACAGGGAAGGCAGATTATGCATTCTCCCCAACAGCGCGATGCGCAGCGCCAACCGGTGTGCAGCCGTCGCATCTTTCTGGGTAGCGCTCTCGCTGCGAGCGCTACCGTCGTCGCCGGCGCGCTTGCCGGCTGCCAGCGCCCCTCTACGCTGGAAGTTGTCCAGCCCACGACGGGCGGCGGTCGCGACGACCTGTCCGATTCCGTGATCGGCAAGGACAAGATCCGCATTGGCATGGAGGCGGCCTACGCCCCGTACAACTGGCAGGTCTCCGAAGCCAGCGAGTACACCATCCCCATCGACAACGTGCAGGGCGCCTATGCCGATGGTTACGACGTTCAGATCGCCAAGGTTGTCTGCAAGGCCCTCGGCGGCGAGCCCGTTGCCGTTAAGCAGAGCTTTTCGGGCCTCATCGATTCGCTCAACAACGGCCAGATCGACCTCATCATCGCTGGCATGAGCGCCACGCCCGAGCGCGAGGAGTCCGTCGGCTTTTCCGACCCGTACTTCATTGGCTACTTTGGCCTGTTCGTAAAAGAGGGCTCGCCCTACCAAAACGCCACCAAGCTCAGCGACTTCAGCGGCGCCACGGTGCTCGGCCAAAAGGACACCATGCTCGATACCGTCATCGACGAGATCCCGGGCGTCGTTCACAAGAACCCGGTCGATTCGGTCCCCACGGTGTTTTCGAACCTGCTGCAGGGCACCTGCGACGCCGTGACCTACAACACCGAGAACGAAAAGGGCTACATGGCCCAAAATCCCGGTATCGTCCCCATTCATTTTGCCGAAGGCGAGGGCTTTAAGCAGGAGGTCGCGGCAAACGTCGGCTGCCGCAAGGGTTCGGACAAACTCCTTAAGCTCATCGACAAGACACTCAAGGGCATTAGCCAAGAGGAGCGCGACCAAATGTGGGACGCGTGCCTCGACCGTCAGCCGGCATAGGGAGGCAGCATGAAAACCATCAATCGCCTGGCCTCCTTTATCAAGGCCGACCACCGTTATGTATACCTAGGCACGAGCGTTATCGCGGCGCTCGGCCTGGCGTTTAGCCAGCGCAACCCCACGCCGCTGAGCTTCTTGGCCCCCACGGGCGTGTTCCAAGATTGCCTTTGGGCGATCCTGTGGGCCTGGCTCGTCGTGTCGGCGGCGGCGCTGGTCACCAAGCTCATGCGCTGGAACGACTATCGCGAAACATCGCCGTTCGCCTCCGAGCGTTGCCGCCGTGGCGCACGCCTGGGCAGCTACGTCGTGGTCGCCATCGCGGCGATCTTTTTCGTGGACCGCTGCGTCATGTCGTTTATCGACCTGGTGCAGGTGAGCATTGTCTCGGATTCCAACCCCAGCGACTTTTTGTCGAGCCTGGTCTACATGACCTACAAGAGCGGCGACTTCTTCATTCGCGGTATCGAGATCACCATCGCGCTTGCCACCTTCGGCACCGTCATCGCATTCTTCCTGGCGCTGCTCTTCGTGTTCCTGCGCATTCAGACCTTCGATCGCGTGGACAACGACCTGGTGCGCTTCTTTAAGAGTATCGGCCGCGGCTTTGCGACCGTCTACTCCACCATCGTGCGCGGCACGCCCATGATGGTCCAGGGTCTGCTCATCTATTACGCGGGCTTCACCGTTTTGCGCGGCATGGGCTTCGAGACCGCTCAGGCCAACCAGATTTGGAGCACCTTCACCGCCGGCCTCGTCACCATCTCGCTCAACTCCACCGCCTACATGATGGAGGTCCTGCGCGGCGGCATCGAGTCCATCGATCCCGGCCAGGCCGAGGCAGCACGCTCGCTGGGCCTGTCGCAGTGGCAAGCTATGCGCAAAGTCGTGTTCCCCCAGGGCATTAAAAACGCGATTCCGGCGCTCACCAACGAGCTCATCATCAACATCAAGGACTCGTCGGTGCTCTCGGTCATCGGCGTGTTTGACCTCATGTACGCCACTACCACCGTCGCCGGCGTGTACTACCGCCAGATGGAGGTCTACTGCGTGGCGCTCGTGGTCTACCTGATCCTGACGCTCGTGGCGAGCCGCCTGCTCGAGGCCTTTGGCAAAAAGCTCGGCGCCGAGGCCCCGGCAACGCTGCCCAGCTCCAACTAGGCTCAAGACGAGGAGAATCATCATGGCAGATACCGCCACTACCGGCACCGCGGCCGCCGCACAGACCAATGAGCCGCTCATCCGCGTCGAGGGCCTGCGCAAGAGCTTCGGCTCGCTCGAGGTACTCAAGGGCATCGACCTCGCTGTCAATCCCGGCGAGGTCGTCACCATTATCGGCGCCTCGGGTTCGGGTAAGTCGACCTTCCTGCGCTGCCTCAACCTGCTCGAGACCCCGGACGCGGGCCACATCTGGTTCCACGGCCAGGACCTCACGGCCGAGCGCTGCAACATCAACAAGCTGCGCGAGGACATCGGCATGGTGTTCCAGGGCTTTAACCTGTTCAACAACATGGACGTGCTCGACAACTGCACGCTCGCGCCCGTCACGCTCAAAAAGATGAGCAAGGCCGAGGCCGAGAAGGTTGCGATGGAGCATCTGACGAGCGTGGGGCTCGAGAAGTTCGCGCACGCCGCCGTGGGTCGCCTGTCCGGTGGTCAAAAACAGCGTGTGGCCATCGCGCGCGCCCTGTGCATGAATCCGCAGATCATGCTGTTCGACGAGCCGACCTCCGCACTTGACCCCGAGATCGTGGGCGAGGTGCTCGAGGTCATGCGCAAGCTCGCGGCCGACGGCATGACCATGGTGGTCGTCACACACGAGATGGCCTTTGCCCGCACGGTGTCCGACCGCGTGGTCTTTATGGACAAGGGCGTAGCGCTCGAGGATGCCGCGCCGGCCGAGCTCTTCGGCAACCCCAAGCACCAACGTACCCGCGAGTTCCTCTCGCGCTATCTCGAGGACAAGTAACCGACCGCAAACGCTTACGTGGCAGGGCCGCTCCGGTGGGGCGGCCCTCGTCATCACAATCGAAAGGATGTCATGGCCGAGGTTTGGCGCTTTTTTGCGCATGAGGATGATTTTGCCGATATAGACGAGGCTGGCGCATGCGAGCGCCTGGGCCGTGTGCTGTCGTTTCCGACCATCTCGAGTATGGATACCGAGGCGGTGGACTGGCAGCCGTTCGACGACCTGCGCGCGTACATGCAGCAGGCCTGGCCGCACGTATTTACGGCGGGTAAGGTCGAGCTTATCGACCATTCGCTGCTCGTGACGCTTGCCGGCACCGACCCCGCCCTCAAGCCGGTCATGCTCATGGGCCACATGGACGTGGTTCCCGTGGTGCCGGGCACCGAGGCTGACTGGACGCATGCCCCCTTTAGCGGACATGTGGACGACACCTACATTTGGGGTCGCGGCGCCATCGATATGAAAGACCAGGTCGCAGGCATTCTCGAGGCGGTCGAGTATGCGCTGGCGCACGGTTGGCAGCACGAGCGCACGCTGCTCCTGGCCTTTGGCCAGGACGAGGAAACCACGCAGTACGGCGCGGGGGCGATCGGTCGTGTGCTCGAGGAGCGTGGCATTGAGCTTGAGTACCTGATCGACGAGGGCGACTACCGCATCGTTTCGGCTGCCGAGTATGGCGCGGGCGAGGGCTGGCTTATGCATGCCGACCTCGCGGAGAAGGGCTATGCCGATATCGTGCTCAAGACGAAGAGTGAGGGCGGGCATTCGTCCAACCCCTACGGCGGCACATCGCTCGAGGTGCTCAGCCGTGCAATCACCGCAATCTGCGATATCGAGTGGCCGGCGCGTGTGACCGATTTGCTTGCCGCGCAGCTCGTCGAGCTGGGGCTTTATACCGCAGACGAGATTGCTGCCAGCAAGGATGCCATCGTGCGCGACTGCCTCGCCAGCAAAAAGCTGTACCCGCTTGTGACCACCACCTGCGCGCCCACGCAAATCGAAGGCGGCAGTACCGGTGCCAACGTAATGCCGCAGGATATGTGGGCCAATATCAACTTCCGCATGCTCGAGGGTACGAGCGTGGCCGATGTTGTGGCCTGCTGCCGCAAGGCCGTTGCCGCCGCTGGGCTCGCTGGCCGAGTCGAGATCGAGCTGGGCCCCGGCAGCTCCGAGCCCTCGCCATCCCCGCGCGTGGGCGGTCCGGGGCTCGAGGCCGTCCGCGCCATCGCCGCCCGCTATTTCCGTGATCCCAAGGGGACGGAGGAAAACGGATCGTCTGCGGTGGGCCAAGAGCCGATGAGCATCGTGCCCTCGACCGTGATTGGTGCAACCGATGCCGCCAACTACCAGCGCATTTGCCACGAGTGTATCCGTTTCTCCGCCTTCGTGGTCGACGATGACGAATGCGACCGCGGCGTCCACGGCACCAACGAGCGCATCACCCGTCGCGCCTACCTCCAAGGCATCCGCTTCCTCATCGCCCTGCTCCACACGCTCTAGAATGTGATAAAGGGACTGAGCCGGCAACTGGCAACCGGTTTCATCGGTAATGAGATAAAAACTGTCATAGAAAAAAAGACTAAGATATCTTAAGAGACATATGCTGGGGTTGGTATTCCATGAACGACTGCGGGCATGTGCCAGACTGCCTCGGCCCCCGGGGAGCGCCCGGGCAGGTCGCCGTGTGACTGGGGAGGAAATTATGCAGGAGCTCAGAGAGACGACGTCTCTACTCGTGAATAATGTTATCGGGGGGGGTCCCAGCAGGGAACATCCTGGTAGACACCGGCCGCGCGAGCGGTGGTCCGTCATGTCTTATGGCCGTCGTCGCGGGCTGTGCCCGGTCTCGCCATATGCGATTGTTCTGGCCCTCGCCGTCGCGCTGACGGTGGGTTTCTTCCTGCCGACCCGTGCGGAAGCAGCGCTTGCGGGCAACACGGTCACGACGACTTCGCCCTCGGGGACGACGATCAACCTGTTTGATTACTGGGTGAATCCCGATGACCATCTGTCGGTTTCCGGCAACGGCGGCATCAACGCAAACCACCTGTTCCAGTTCAAGGATCAAGGAGCCAGCGAGGATCTTAACAAGTATACGGGTGGCTCCCAGGTCCGCACCGGCATCGTGAACAACGTTCTTGCCGGTGGTTACCCGAAACTCACCAACCGCTGGGAGGGAGAATCCCTCGGCTACCTGTTTGATTCCTCCGTCCATACGGGCAAGATATCCCATATGGGTGTGACGGGTTTGTTGCGGGTCAAGGGCGGCTACTACGAGTATGACAGCTCGCAGAACTACGCGGCGTACAACGCCAATAAGAATGCATTTGATGTCTACAATGCTGCCGGCGTTAAGCAAGCGGGGTCTGGGCCTCAGACAGTAGGCCAGTTCTTCCCCTTCGATGCGGCCGATGAGGTATTCAAGGAAGAGGACGGCAAACTCGTCCCGAACGGCATTACGTCGCAGAACGTCGCTGACCCTCAATATAACGGTAACAAACCCCTCAACCATTATTTCGGCCTCTCAATGTCCACGCGATTCGTGCAGCCGAAGGATGGCAAAACGAACGCTGGCAAGCCCATGACCTTCGAGTTCGCCGGAGACGACGACGTCTGGGTGTTCATTGACGATGTCCTCGTGGGCGACATTGGCGGCATCCACACCAGTGCTGATCTGACCATCGACTTCCAAACGGGCAAGATTAAGGTTAACGATTCCCCAGACGGCACGCTGTTAAGCAAGTTCCAGGAAGCAAAGCAGGATACTACTAAGGGCTTCAAAGGCGACACCTTCGCTGACGGCACCAACCACACGCTCAAGTTCTTCTACTTGGAGCGTGGCGCCACCGACTCCAACATGAAGCTCAAGTACAACCTCGTGACGGTTCCCGAGTCCGACATCATCAAGTTCGACCAGGACGGCAAGTTCGTACAGGGTGCCGAGTTCCAGCTCTATAAGACCGACAAGGACTTCAAGAACGAGCTTGAGCCCCTCGGATCCGGCACCACGGACGAGGCCGGCCACCTAACGCTCACGAACGACGATGACAACGGCGTCATCAACTTCGACGATCTCTACAACAAGGATCACAGCAACAAGTACTACCTCCTGAAGGAGACAGGCGTGCCCGAGGGATACCGCTCGAGTTTCACGGCGACGGGTGGCAGCATGCAGCTCGAGTACGTGCCCGCGAGCGCCGGGAACGGCGCGGGCGGCGTCATCATCAACCGCGGCGGTATGGACGCGGACAGCGTCGTGTGGAAGACCGGCGCGTTCGCCGGCGCGAAGGAGACCATCACCGCGCCGTCGACCGTGTACCAGGCGAATAATGACCTGACGAAGGTCAGCCTAGACTCCGGCATACTGTTCGCTGTGGTGCTCAAGCGCGATAAAAGCGCAAACGCAGATATCAAAGATCAGAACAATTGGTACGCCGTGTCGGGCGACCCATCGACGGGAATGGGGTACACCCTCGCCGGGAAGCCGAGTAAGGCCGGCGCTATCGAGGCGGCGAAGAAGGACCTGCACGCCTTCACGCTCAACACGAGCGGCCAGTACCAGGTAGAGATTCAAAATCTGCCCGGTGACATCTCCAAGTACTACTACCTGCTGAGCGGTGATGCCCGCAAGGATGCCGAGTACACGGTGGCCATCTACTACACAGCGGCGAGCTCCATCGCCGAGGCGGATATGGACAACACGGTCCACGTGTTCAGCGATGACCTCCCCGACGGCAAGGAGAATTTCCGGCGGCAGTTCGCCACGCGCCTGCTCGTCTCGAACATCCAGAATCGCCTGTTCGTGCAGAAGACCGATACCGCGGGTAAGCCCGTTGAGGGGGCGAAGTTCGGCCTGTACACGGCCGATCAGGTGACAACAGACGCAAATGGCAAGGTCGTGCTCAAGGGCGAGCAGACCCCCTACGACACCCTGACGACGGGGTCGGTCGGCAACCCGGTCCCGCTCGAAGGTGCGGGCATATTCCCGAATACGAGCAAGGAGCACAAGCCGCTTACGAAACGCACCTACTACCTGAAGGAAATCTCAGCGCCGAGCGGTTTCCTGCTCAACGACACGCTCACCAAAGTGATTGTGGACGATTACGGCGTCCATGCCGATGCCGGTACGCGCGATGACGGCGTTTCGACGTTTGTGGGCCCGGGCGCGCTGATGAAGAGCCTGAGCCAGTTTGGCGCAGAGGGCGACATCGACAACACGCTCACGTGGATCAAGGGTGTGCGGCAGACCTCGAATGGTGTGACCGATACTGACGGTAATCTGTCGTGGAGCAATGTCGATCCCGCCGGTGCCGGCGACACGGTGCACCTCAAGTACGGTGCCAACGGACGTGTCTACCAGTATGGGCCCACCGAGGATGGCAAACCCTACCGCCTGGAGACCGAGACGGGCTGGATACGTATGGGTATCACCCAGGACGAGCAGCCCAAGGGGACCAAGTCGAAAGGTGCCCGTGCCGATCTGCGCGACATGAACAACCTGAATGCCCTGTTTACGGGCGCCGCCTGCGTGCGCGTGGCTAACAAGCGCGAGGCGAGCCTCGAGGTGACGAAGAAGGTTGACGTGCCCGATGGACTGACGGGCAATAAGGATGCGGAGTTCACCTTCAAGTTCACCGTGCCCAAGGGGAAGACGTATAAGGCTGCAGTCTTCGAGAAGGCGGGCGCGGCCGATGAGAAGCAGGTCGGCGATATGTTCGACCTGACGAACGGACGCGGGCAGACCATCACGGCCGGCCAGACGATCCGCGTGTACGGTCTCGCCGAGGGTGACAAGTATACGGTTCAGGAGCTGACCCGCGCGGGCAAGATGCCGGCCGGCTTCACGCTGACCAAGCGCGAGCAGGGCGGCAACGCCCTGGGCGGCGAGGGCGACAGCATCTCCGGCACGATCACGAAACAGAATACCGACGGCACGTTGGCCGCCGCCAACAAGCTGGTATTCACGAATACCTACAGCGTAAAGCCGCCGGTGACGCTCACCAATGCGTTCTGGGCGCAGAAGGTGCTCCGGGGCCGTGACTGGAAGGATGGCGATAGCTTCAAGATTTACCTGCGCGCGGACAAGGGAACGCCGATGCCCGCCGGTGCCAAGGATGCGCCCGTGAGTGGTATGAAGCAGGTTGTGAAGACCGTCAAGAACGGGGACAAGTTCGACTTCGGCAATATTGAGTACGCCAAGCCCGGCACCTACACCTATCTCATTGCCGAGGCCACGCCGTCTCAAAACGACGCTAGCTGGCTGCCCGGGTTCGGGTATTCAAGCGCTTCCTACCGCGTCACGGTGACGGTGAAGGATAGCGGCGACGGCACGCTGTCGCAGCCGGCAGTCAAGATGGAGCAGACCTACACCGACGACGGCGTGAGCCATGAGGACAGCCCGATCGAGGTCGCTGACAAAATCGCCAAGATCACGAACGCCTATAACACCGATGAGGAGACCATCTCCTTCAACGTGCAGAAGACGTATGCCGACCAGTCCGGTGCAAATCCGCTTGTGAAGGATAAGTTCACGTTCCAGCTCGAGGCACTCGGCGGGATGAAGAATGATGCCGTGCCGAGTGGAGCCATCGATTTCGGCAAGCTCGCCACCTCCTACAGCGTCGGTGCCAGCAAGGTCCCCATGCCTAAGGGGTGCACGTCCACCACGACCACGGCGAAGAACGATGACGACGGTATCGCTGCGTTCCCGCAGATCACCTATACGATGGAGAGCGAGAACCTCACCTACGTGTACAAGGTGACCGAGGTCAAGGATTCCGATACATCGACGTCCAGTGGCATAGGCTACGACGATACGGTGTACTACGTGCTGGTGAAGAACCAGCAGGTTGATAACGAGTCTGGGACGGGTAAGTGCCTGTCCTCCACGGCCACGTATTGGAAGGCCGACGGCACGCAGCTGACGGACACGGGTGGATATATCCCGTTCAAGAACACCTACACGGTGACGCAGACGACGTCGGCACCGGTTACTGTGCAGAAGACGCTGGCTGGGCGTGCGTGGGAGCAGGATGACAAGTTCGATTTCACGCTGACGCCGGCGGATGACGCCACGATGAAAGCAGTTAAAAACGAGGCCGTTACTCAGAAGAAGGCTGCCGACTCCGATGAGACTGGCGATTTGACGACTAAGGTCGAGATCGCAGGTCCCGGCGACGCGATGCGCACCACCCCGTTCGGCACGGGCGACCTTGTGTTTACCAAGCCGGGCGTGTATACGTTCAAAGTGAACGAGACGAGGTCGACCGACGCGGACAAGACAGGCATCAGCTATGACGGCCATACGTCCACAGTGACGTACACAGTGACCGATATCGAGAACGGCACGCATACCGGTAGGCTGACCGCGTCGGTTGCGTACGACAACAAGCAGGCGACGACGGATGCCGACCGGCAGGTGACGGGTGCTGCCGCGTTTACCAATACCTATACGGCCTCCGGTGCCTACGCGGGCATCGATGTGACCAAGACTCTGGTTGGTACCCCGCTGAAGAATGGCATGTTCCCGTTCACCATCGAGGCGATGACGTATAACGGTACGACAGCCCCGGAGCCGGCTGATACCGATAAGTCGTTCATGAACACCGTGGGCAAGGATGACGGTGACGATACGCAGACCGCCACGATGTCCGGCAAGCTGAAGATGAACTTCACGCAGCTGAGCTACAACAAGGTGTATGTGTACAAGGTGTCTGAGGCGCATGGCGCCAACGCTGGTGGATACACGTATGACACCGAGTACCCCGGTGACGCCTACGTGCTCATTGCGGTGAAGCCGAATCCGGACAACAAAGGCCAGCTCTACACCGAGACGACCATCGCGAAGGGCCCGGGCGTGACGGCGCTTGTTGGCGGGGGCGGCAACGTTGATGCGCTGACGGCCGAGGCGATTAAGGGCCTCGATACCACGACCAACTACGTGAAGACGGTCTCGAGTCGCAATGCGAAGCCCGCTACGCCTACCGTCCCGTTCAAGAACAGTTACAAATCAGACGCCAGCGACGAGCTGACCCCGCAGGTGACGAAGAAGATCTCCGGTGTTGAGAGCACGGAGAAGGCGTTCTCGTTCACGCTGACCGCCACGGAAGAGACACAGCAGAAGATCGCCGCCGGCGACTTGGGTGTGTCGGACGACCTGGCGGGCGACGCGCACGCGGAGTCCAAGGCCACGAAGGACAAGATTATCAAGGACAAGGGCCAGACGGTCGACTTCTCGAATATGACGTTCAACAAGGCGGGCGAGTACACGTTCACGCTCACCGAGGTGCACAACGCTGATGATGATCCCGCAGCGGACGGCGTGCAGAACGCCGGCTGGACGATGGACGCCTCGACCTATGCCGTCACGGTAAGGGTCGAGGATAAGGACGCCAAGCTGACCGTCACGGGCGTGACGGTGAAGAAGGATGGTGACGCTGAGGCCAAGCCCATCAAGGCTGAGGTCAAGGACGGCAAGGTGAACCTCGCCACCTTTATCAACAGCTATGCTGCGAAGGGTTCCGTGACCTTGGCGGCGAAGAAACGCTTTAGGGGCGGTGCGCTCGCGGGGAACGACTTCTCGTTCGCTCTGTACAAGGGTGACAAGGCGGAAGGCACGCCCATTGAGACCGTCACGAACGACGAGAAGGGCAACATTACCTTCCAGCCCATCAACTACACCGAGGCAGGTGACTACGAGTACACCATCAAGGAAGTTACCGGTAACGACCAGACCATCGTCTACGACTGTCAGAAAGTGAAGGTCAAGGTCAGCGTTACCGATAACAAGAACGGCACGCTGGACGCGACCGTCACCTACGGCGGCGATAAGGCCGTGCCGACCTTCACCAACGTGAAGCCGACGACGGACGTTACCGTCGAGGCCACGAAAGTTCTCGCGGGCAAGGCGCTGACGGACGGCGCGTTCGCCTTCGGCCTGTACCAAGGCGACACGTCCACGGGTAATCCCGTCAAGATCGTCCAGAACGACAAGGAGGGCAAGATCAATCTTGCCCTCACCGGTCTGACCATCGGCGAGTACGACTACAAACTCAAGGAGGAGAACGTCGGTGCCGATCCGACTATCACCTACGACACCAAGGCGGTGAAGGTTCACGTCTCGGTGAAGGCGGAGGGCGACAAGGCGAAGGCGACCGTCACCTATGACGGCAAGAACGATGCCCCGACCTTCACTAACAAGTACCAGCCCGCCGAGACCTCGGTGGCGCTCACGGCGAAGAAGGCCTATGTGAAGCCCGACAACACGCCGGCCACGCTCAAGGGCGGCGAGTTCACCTTCGACCTGTACGAGGGCGACCTGACGGCTGAGCAGCTGAAGGGCAAGCAACCCATCCGGAGCGCCAAGAACAGCGAGGACGGCACCGTCACCTTCCCGGCCATCGACTACACCAAGGCCGGCGAGTACAAATACACCGTCGCGGAACAGGAGGGCGACCTGTCCCACGTGACCTACGACGCTACGGTGCACCATGCCGTGGTGAAGGTCATGGACAATGCCGGCAAGCTGGACGCCGCTGTTACCTACGATGGTGACAAGGCCAATGCCCCCACCTTCACGAACACCTACACCGCAAAGGGATCCGTGGAGCTGACGGCGACCAAGATCGTTGCGGTCGCGCCGGGCTTCACGCACGACACCAAGCTGAAGGGCGGCGAATACACGTTCGAGCTGAAGGACGCCGACGGCAAGGTGCTCGGCACCACGACGAACAAGGCCGATGGCACGGTGAAGTTCACGCGCAAGTTCACGCTCTCCAACCTGGGCGGCGCTGCGAGCAAGGACTTCACCTACACCATCGCGGAGAAGCCGGGCACGGAGCCGGGCATGGTCTACGACACCCATGCGCTCATCTACAAGGTGACGGTCGCGGACGATGGCACCGGCTCGCTGACGGCCACACCGCAGGTAACGAGTGGAGACAAGACCTTCACGAACACGTACCACCCGAAGGAGACCTCGGTAACGCTCAAGGCGACGAAGCGCTTCACGGGTGGCGAGCTCGCAGGGGGCGACTTCACGTTCCAGCTGCTCGACAAGGATGGCAACGTGATCCAGACCGTCCAGAATGACAAGGACGGCAAGGTCGCCTTCCAGGCAATCAGCTACGACACGCCGGGCGATCACGACTACACCATCAAGGAGGTTGCCGGCAACGACCCGACCGTCGTGTACGACACGAAGGACGTGAAGGTCCACATCAAGGTCTCCGATGAGAAGGGCGAGCTAAAGGCGACCGCCACCTACGACGGCGAGGCCGACGTTCCGACCTTCACCAACTCGAAGCCGACGACGGACGTTACCGTCGAGGCGACGAAGATCCTCACGGGCAAGGACCTGACGGCCGACGCGTTCACCTTCGGCCTGTACGACCAGGCCGGCAACGAGGTCGCCAAGGGCACCAACGACCGGGGCGGCAAGGTCGAGCTGGCCGTCAAGAACCTGAACCTGGGCGAGTACGACTACACGCTCAAGGAGGAGAAAGCCGGCCAGACCGTCGACGGCGTGGCCTACGACGCCAAGGAAGTCAAGGTCCACGTCAAGGTAGAGCAGAACCAGGGCGACAACAACAAGACGAAGGTGACCGTCACCTATGACGGTGCCGCTACGGCTCCCACCTTCAACAACACCTACGACGCAAAGGGTTCCGTAATCCTGACGGCGACCAAGACCATCAAGGTTGCGGACGGCTTCGACCACACGACGAAGCCCGCGGACGGCGAGTTCACCTTCGACCTGAAGGACGCTGCCGGCAACGTGCTCGACACCGCGAAGAACGATGCAAACGGCAAGGTCAGCTTCACGCGCGAGTTCCAGCCCTCCGACTTGGACGGCGCCGCGAGCAAGGACTTCACCTACACCATCGTGGAGCAGCCGGGCGCGGAGCCGGGCATGGTCTATGACAGCCATCCCCTCACCTATACGGTGACGGTCACGGACGGCGGGAACGGAGCACTGAATGCGAAGGCGATCGTGACGAGCGCATCCGGCTCGGATACCTTCACTAACACCTACCAGCCGGCCGCGACCGGCCTGGCCCTCGGTGCGCAGAAGAGCTATGTGAAGAAGGACGACAACACGCCGATCGTCCCCAAGTGCGGCGAGTTCACCTTCGATGTGTACGAGGGCAACCTGACGGCTGAGCAGCTTGCCGGGGCCAAGCCCGTCCGGACCGCGACCAACGGCGCGGACGGAAGTGTTAACTTCGACGCCTTCTCCTACGCGAAGCCGGGCACGCACGAGTACACCATCGTGGAGCGGAAGGGTGATCTGGCCTACGTGACCTACGACGCCGCGGTGCACCATGCCGTGGTGACGGTTGCGGACAATGCCGGCACGCTGCAGGCGAGCGTCGCCTACGACGGTACGGACGCCACGAAGCCCACCTTCACCAACACTTACGAGGCACGGGCGACGGACTCCGGTGCGATCGCCCTCACCAAGAGCGTTAACGTGCACGACGGCAGCTATCAGCTAAAGGCGGGAGACTTCGCCTTCGAGCTGATGGGGTCTGACGGCTCGGTGATCCAGACCCGGAAGAACGATGCTGACGGCAATGTTGCCTTCGACAAACTGATCTTCGACCATGCGGGCACCTTTACCTACACGGTCCGCGAGGTGCAGCCGACGGACGGCGCGCCGGGCGTGCCGGGCGTGACCTACACCGGCAAGACGTACACCCTGACCTACGTGGTGAAGGACAACAACGACGGCAAGCTGGTGGTAGAGAGCTCTACGGTGAAACCGAGCGAGGGCACCGAGAACGGCGTCACCCCCAATACCATGACGTTTGCGAACAGCTACCAGCCGGGTCAGACCTCCTACCAGATCTCTGGCACCAAGGTGCTTGAGAATGCCGACCCGGCCACCACGCGGACGCCCGCCGATGGCGAGTTCACATTCGCGCTGATTGACGTGGCCACCGGGCAGGAGATTGACCGGACCACGAACGTGGGTAAAGCGTTTACCTTCAAGGCCATCTCGTACACCGCAACTGGTTCGCATGCGTACCAGGTGAAGGAGGTTGCGGGCCAAGATGGCACCATCATTTACAGCGATGCGGTGCTGGACGTAACGGTGAACGTGACCGATGACGGCAGCGGCCAGCTGACCGCGACGGCGAACAAGACGGCTGCGGATCTGACCTTCACCAACACCTACACGCCGACGGCAACGACGGCGACGATTACCGGAACGAAGGCTCTGACCGGCCGCGACCTGGCCGAGGGTGAGTTCTTCTTCGACCTGAAGGACGCCGACGGTAACGTGGTGCAGACGGTGCAGAACGGCGCCGACGGCACGTTCGGCTTCGCGCCGCTGCAGCTGGACAAGGTGGGGACGTACGTCTACACCGTGTCCGAGCGGGCAGGGGCGACGGCGAACGGCGTCACCTACGACACGACGGTCTTTACCGCGACGGTGACGGTGACGGAGAATGCGGAGACGCACGCGCTGGAGGCGCAGGTTGCCTACAGCAAGGGCGGCAAGGCTGCGGATGCGGTGGCGTTCAGCAACAGTTACGCGCCGGCCGCGACTGAGTTGAAGCTGGGGGCCTCCAAGGTGCTGAGCGGCGAGGACCTGAAGGAAGGGCAGTTCTCCTTCCAGCTGAAGGATGCCGACGGCAAGGTGCTGCAGACCGCAAAGAACGCGGCGGACGGCACGGTGGGCTTCGAGGCGATCTCGTACGACAAGCCCGGAACGTACGCCTACAGCATCTCCGAGGTGGACGACGGTCAGAAGAACGTGACGTACGACGCGGCCGAGCACCGGGTAACGGTGACGGTGACGGACGACGGTGCGGGCCATCTGGTGGCGACGGTAACCTATGACGGCGCCGTGGCGCCGGTGTTCAAGAACACGTACACGCCGCCGACCACCCCGCCGACGGAGCCGCCCACCAATCCGCCGAGCAAGTCACCGGTGCCGAAGGAGGAGAAGCCGGGTCTGCCGTATACGGGCGATACCAGCTTGTCGCCGATGGCCCTGGGTGGCATCGCGGGCGGCGCGGTGGTGCTGATCGCCACAGGTGTGATTCTGCGGCGCCGGAACCGGTAGCTACGGCGGCCGAGAAGGGCTTTGATTGAGGGCGGGTGGTCGCAGGGCGCGGCCGCTCGCCCTTTTTGGTGAAAGGCTATGTTAACCCGCCGTTTGCACGTCCGGCTCCAGATGGAACTCGTACTCCGGCTCCATCATCTTCTTCCGGATCTTTTCGTAGCGCCCGTCGTCGAGCTGCTCGCGCATGAGCGACGTCCTGTCCCCGACGCGTGCGGCCTCGCGCAGCCATCTGAACCGCATCAGGCAGCTGTGGAGCCTGCGGGTCGATACGCCCTTGAACCTCTCGAGGAAGTGGCCGAGCGAACCCTGCGCTTCAGCATCCTCTGGACCGTGTCCCGCTCGTACCCGGTGAGCCTGCCGTGGGTCCTCGGGACCGCCCTCGCGGCGCCCTTCCCGCCCTTTCCGGACATGGCGTCCTCCGATCTCCCGGGGACGGCCGATCCGGCCCTCAGGGTATCGGATTCCCAAATTTATCCGTATATGTGCGGATGAATGCGGGAGGCGTTCGGATGAAGTTGTATTCAAGGAAAGAGACTGACCCTTTGTCGCATTCCGTGCGGGTTATATGCAGGTTTGCCTGCGCACGCTATCATGTATGGGTTAGACCGCAACTATGTACCCCATACGCGAAGGGATGCGCATGTATCTGAAGATCGACATGTTCTAGCCGGGCTTACCCCCGCAGCGGCGCCCCGCGCCCCATCAATTCTGCCGATTTTCACCTTCACGCATCTAAAGGAGTCCTGCCATGCGCGACAAGCTCGAAAAGATCATCAAGGCCTACGAGGAGCTCGAGAAGAAGCTTTCCGACCCGGCCGTCGCCTCCGATATCAAGGAGTTCACGCGTCTCAACAAGGAGTACGCGCACCAGTCCGACCTCATCGCCGCCTCGCGCGAGTACATCGGCGCGCTCGATGACATCGAGGCTGCCAAGGAAATGCTGCACGATACCACCGATGCTGACGAGAAGGAGATGCTCCAGATGGACATCTCCGAAAACGAGGCCAAGCTTCCCCAGCTCGAGGAAGACATCAAGTACATGCTCATCCCGAGTGACCCCAACGACGACAAGAACACCATCGTCGAGATTCGCTCCGCCGCCGGTGGCGACGAGGCGGCCATCTTCGCCGGCGACTTGTACAAGATGTACCAGCGCTTCTGCGAATCGCGCGGCTGGAAGACCACCGTGCTCGATTCCAGCCCCAGCGAGGCCGGCGGCTTTAAGTCCATCGAGTTCAAGGTCGAGGGCGACCGCGTCTACTCCGTCATGAAGTTCGAGTCCGGCGTGCATCGCGTCCAGCGCGTTCCCAAGACCGAGTCCCAGGGCCGCATTCAGACCTCCACGGCTACCGTCGCCGTACTTCCCGAGGCCGAGGAGATTGACGTCCAGATCAACCAGTCCGACCTGCGCATCGACACCTACTGCGCCTCCGGCCCTGGCGGTCAGTGCGTTAACACTACCTACTCCGCCGTGCGCATCACCCACTTGCCCACCAACACCGTGGTGCAGTCGCAGGAGCAGCGCTCCCAGATTCAGAACCGCGAGGTCTGCATGCAGATGCTGCGTGCTCGTCTGTACGAGATGGAGCTCGAGAAGCAGCAGGCAGAGCTTGGTGCCGAGCGCCAGAGCCAGATCGGCCACGGCAACCGTTCCGAGAAGATCCGTACCTACAACCAACCCCAGGACCGCGTGACCGATCACCGCATCGGTTTCAACTCCACCTACAACGGCGTCCTTCTGGGCGATCAGCTCGGCACCGTCATCGAGGCGCTCGCCGCCGCCGAGCGAGCCGAGAAGCTGGCACAGGCTGTGTAGGTTCCGCCGTTCTACCGAACGGCGGACCAGCCGACGCTGCGCGGGCCGCATTTGGACAATCTGACGTTCAACTTCAAGGGCGCGACCAGAAGGTCAGCGCCCTTTCGTTTCACGTCACCTTGTCTCAAATGCGACCCGCTCGCTGTCCGTCCTCTACCTGCGGCGCTGCCTTGCTCCGGATGCGGTATGCTCAACCTGCGGCGCCTTAGAGGTAGTCATTGGGGACGTTCTTAAATGACTAGGTTGGGCACATTGCTTTGAGATGTTATTCAATCGGCTTTGATGGCCATGAAGCCGGCTACCTGCTCAAAGAAATTAGCGGCATTTATCTGCTATTGAAAATAATGCTCAAAAAATCGTTCAAGAAGTCGCAGTGCATTTTTTGATGCGTCGCGCGTCAAGTGATTTGGCAAGTTCTTGGTTAGATATTGGTCAGTTTTGGGGCAACTTTGCCAAAAGCTTGACGGATGCAGATTTAGACGTCGATGAATGAACATTTCAGGCAGGTTCCAAGCAAAAATCTGGGCTGATTCTCGATAATCGTCTTCAATCGTCCCTTGCCAAGCGCTGGCCTCGCGTACAATCTGCTCCGACATTCGCGCGCCGTCCGGCGCTTAAGAGGGGAGGGCCCCATGGCAAACGAGATTTGGACCATCAAGCGTTGTCTCGAGTGGACCAAGGAGTACCTGGCCGAGCGCGGCGAGGAGCACCCCCGTCTTTCTGCCGAGTGGCTGCTGTGCGCCGCCACGGGCCTGGCGCGTATTGACCTATATATGCGTATGGACGAGACGCTTAACGCGTCCCAGCTCGAGACCATGCATGCGGCCGTTGTCCGCCGCGCTAAGGGCGAGCCGCTGCAATACATCACGGGCAGCACGCAGTTTCGCATGATCGACGTCGCGTGCGCCCCCGGTGTGCTCATTCCGCGCCCCGAGACCGAGATGCTCGTCGAGGAAGTCCTCAATTATCTGGATGCCGAGGTGCTGAGCCCCGAGGCTGCTGCCCGTCAGCGCGTGGAGCTGCCTTGGAACGATGAGGTCGAGGAGGCACGCAAGGCCGAGGCCGCGCTGGCAGACGAACGCGCGGCCGCCGAGCGCCGTGCCGCTAACCTGACGGCTGCCGATGAGGCGGCGCTAGGCGGCGACGTATTGGGCAGCCGCGCCTATGCCGAGGAGCTGGCCGACCGCGAGGCCGAGGAAGCCGCCGCGCAGGCAGCAGAAGCCGAAGCCGCGGAAGCCGCCGAGCCCGAGCTCGACGAATACGGCATCGCCATCGAGGGTGCCGGCCAGGAGACGGCTTCGGCTCAGGATGCCGCTGCGCCTGCCCCAGCCGAGACCCGTATCGCCCGCGTTCTCGAGGTCGGCTGCGGCACGGGTTGCATCTCGCTCTCCCTTGCCTGGGAGCGCCGCGGCCACGTTACCTGCACCGCCACCGATATCGAGCCGCGCGCCATCGATCTGGCCACCAAAAACCGCGACGCGCTCGGCCTCACGGCAGATGAGGTTGCCTTTAGTCTCACCAACCTGGTGAGCTCCATTCCCCGCGAAGAGTGGGGCACCTTCGACGTGCTCGTTTCCAACCCGCCCTACATCCCGACCGGCGTCATGCGCTCGCTGCCGCACGAGGTCAAGGACTTTGAGCCCGACTTGGCGCTCGAGGGCGGTGCCGACGGCCTGGACATCTTCCGCCGCCTGCTCAATGCGGCGCCTTACATGCTGCGCGCCGGCGGCCTGTTTGCCTGCGAGCTCTACGAGGGCGCCCTCGATGCCGCGGCCGAGCTCTGTCGCCAGGCAGGCCTTTCGGACGTGCGTATCGTCCACGACCTCACCGATCGCCCCCGCATCGTCCGAGCCATCGTCACCGAGCCCAAACAGCGTATTTAAGCTGAATAAATAGACATTTGCGCAAGTTTGTCCTTGCAATATACCGTAAAACTTCTACTATAGAAGGAGAAAGGTATGTCAAATCAGCTGCATCGGTACCGTATCGTGCTTGATTACATTGAACCTTGGCTTGATGAGCAGGATGAAGCTACGCTGAAGCAGATTTATGCAGACCTTTTGGTGCTCGAGAAGGAAGGTCCCAGCCTTGGTCGTCCGCTGGTTGACCGCGTAAAGGGCTCGAAGCTTCATCATTTAAAGGAGCTGAGAGTGACGTCGTGTGGTGGGCAGGTGATTCGCATCCTCTTCGCCTTTGACCCCAAGCGCCAGGCGGTATTGCTATTGGCGGGTGATAAGTCGCGAGCGGGATCGTCAAGGGCAAAATGGAACGGTTGGTATGCGATCAACATTCCAAGGGCCGAGCAAATATACCGTCGCCACGTAAGGAGGCTCGATCGAGATGGAACTGCATGAGTATATGGAATCTCGCGGGATAACACGCGACTCCATTACCGCCGAGCAGGAGAGGACTCGCGATCGTATCGAAGCCTATAAGCTTGCTCAGATTCGCAGGTTAAAAGATCTAACACAGGCGTCGGTCGCCCAGTCGATGGGCGTTTCTCAAAAACGTGTATCCGAGCTCGAGCGTGGGGAGTTGGGTTCGATGAGGCTCGACACGCTGAGCAGGTACGCAGAGAGCCTCGGCGGAAAACTGGTTGCAAGCATCGAGTTTCCCGATCGTACCGTTACGCTTGCGCGCTAAAAATCTTCAATTAACCCCCTCACTTTCACCGACTACTAGAGCCGCTCACCAAACCAACATGCGCTCTGGGCAAATAGGTTGAATGTTTCGTGCGAGAATGCCCCACAGTAAACAAACTTGCACCGGAGCGTAAGGGGCTGGCATACACATGCAGACGGTCTATCGGGTATACGAGGGAACGCGCGAGCCGCATCGGCTTGCCGTCGAGCGCACGGCCGAGGTGCTCGGCCGCGGCGGCCTGGCCTTGATTCCGACCGAGACCGTCTACGGTGTCGCCGTGGCAGTCAACGCCTTCTCGGGCGCCGTGCCCCAAGATACAAGCGAATTCCCATCGTGGCCGCGCGATCCGCAGGCTGCCGTCAATGGCGCCGCAGTTCCTGCGCTCGGCACCGGCTATCGCCGTATCTTCACTCTCAAGCAACGTGAGCTCACGCAAACCGTCGCTTGGCTGGTCGATGGCGTCGAAGCACTCGACCGCTATGGCGTGGATATCCCGGAAGATGCCCGCGCACTCGCGCGACGATGCTGGCCGGGAGCCCTGACTATCGTGGTCAAGGCAGCCCCCTGCGTGCCGACCTTTATGCGCGCTGCCGACGACACCGTGGCCCTGCGCGCTTCGGCCTCTCCCGTGGTCCAAGCGCTCATCCGCGCCTGCGGCAGTCCCCTTGCCTGCACGAGCGCCAACACGCACGGCGCGCCTTCGCCGGCAAGCTTTGCCGCCGTCGAGGGTCGCATCCTGGAGGGGGTCGATGTTGCCGTCGACGCCGGTGAGACCCCGTGTCGCGACGCCTCGACCATCGTGTCGTTCCAGCACGGCGGGCTCCAGATCCTGCGCCAAGGCGCACTTCCCGCATCAGAGATCGAGCGGGTCCTGTCCGACCCGATGCAATAGAAGGGTGTAAGCGATGTCGTTGAATCTGGGCAGCCTGGGCATGGAAGATGCCTCGTTTAACTTTGGCGGTTCCTACATCATGGCGCTCGACTGCGGCACTACCTCGGTACTCGCGGCCATTGTCGACGAATACGGCTGCATCGTTGCCCAGGCGCGTCGTAGCGTCAAAACCAGCTTCCCGCGCCCCGGCTGGGTGGAGCAGGATCCCACGGAGGTGCTTGCCAGCCAGATCGGCGTGATGATGGAGGTTCAGTTTAAGAGCGGCATCCATTCCGATCGCATCGCCGCCATCGGCATCTCCAACCAGCGCGAGACCACGGTGGTCTGGGACCGCGTGAGCGGCCAGCCCATCTATAACGCCATCGTATGGCAGTGCCGTCGTACCGCGCCGGCGATCGACGCGTTGGTTGAACAGGGTTGCGAGGAGCTGGTGCGCTCCCGCACGGGACTTACGCTTGACCCGTATTTCTCGGCCTCCAAGGTGCAGTGGATTCTCGACAACGTCGACGGCGCACGCGAGAGCGCGGCGGCGGGCGACCTCATGTTTGGCACCATCGACACCTGGCTCATCTACAACCTCACCGGCGGCCAGGTCTTTGCCACCGACTACACCAATGCCAGCCGCACGGCACTCTTTAATATCCATACGCTCGATTGGGACGACGACCTGCTGGCGCTCTTTGACGTTCCACGTTCCATGATGCCCGAGGTTCGCTGGAGCTCGGGCGACTACGGCCGCGTCGCGAGCGACATCATGACCAACATGCCGCCCATCATGGGCGTGGCGGGCGACCAGCAGGCATCGCTGTTCGGCCACTGCTGCTTCTATCCCGGCCAGACCAAAAACACCTATGGCACGGGCTGCTTTATGCTCATGAACACCGGTGACGAGATCGTCGAATCCAAGAATGGCCTGGTCTCCACCATCGGTATCGCTGCGGACGGCAAAGTCAGCTATGCGCTCGAGGGCTCTATTTTTGCCGCCGGTTCAACGATGAACTGGCTTCGCAACAACATGGGCATCATCTCGAGCGTGAGCGAGTCGGCACAACTCGCCGCTTCGATTAGCGACAACGAGGGCTGCTACTTCGTTCCCGCCTTTGCAGGTTTGGGTGCTCCCTGGTGGGACCCGCATGCCCGCGGTATCGTGTGCGGTCTGACCGGCGCCTCGAGCCGTGCGACCATCGTACGTGCCGCCTGCGAATCCATGGCATATCAGAGCTACGACGTGCTGCGCGCCATGGAGCAGGACGTGGGGCTTTCGATTGAGCGTCTGTCTGTCGATGGCGGTGCCTCGCGCAACGAGTTCATCATGCAATTCCAGGCCGACCTGCTGGATATCCCCGTGCTGCAATGCGAGACGGTGGAGACCACGGCAATCGGTGCCGCGTACTTGGCGGGTCTTGCCGTCGGCTATTGGGAAGACCTGGAGGAGCTGGAGCAAAATGCCCAGATCGTTAGGACCTTCCTTCCCCACATGTCCGCCGAGCGCCGCGAGCAAAACCTTGCGGGCTGGCGTGATGCAGTCAGGCGCTCGCTCAGCACCTCACAGTAGGGCTGCGATGGGCTGCTCGATACAACAAACCGCTAAACTAATGCATGGCGTGCGGCGGCAACATTGCTGCACGCCTTGTCAGCAAGGCCGTTTTGCGGCCGCAACGAAAGGGGCAATCAATCCATGACCGTCACCTACGATGCGTCCCGTGTGACGCTTGTCGATCACCCGCTCGTCCAGCACAAGCTGTCGATCCTGCGCGACAAAAACACCGGCACCAACCAGTTCCGTCAGCTCGTGCGCGAACTCGCGCTTTTTGACGGCTACGAGGCCATGCGCGACCTGCCTATGGAAGACGTCGAGGTCGAGACCCCCATCACTACCGCCACGTTCAAACAGCTTGCCGGCAAGAAACTCGCCATCGTGCCCATCCTGCGTGCGGGCCTTGGCATGGTCGACGGCATCCTCGACCTGGTGCCCTCCGCTCGCGTGGGCCACATCGGCATGGAGCGCGACGAGGTCACCCACGAGCCGCACGAGTATTACTGCAAGATGCCCAAGGATATCGACCAGCGCATCTGCCTGGTCGTCGACCCCATGCTCGCCACGGGCGGTTCGGCCGAGATGGCCATCAGCTACCTGCGCGAGCGCGGTGTCAAGGACATCCGCATGCTGTGCATCGTCGCGGCCCCCGAGGGCCTCAAGTCGCTGACTGAGAAGGACCCTGATGTGCATATCTATACCTGCGCCATCGACGACCATCTCAACGAGGCTGCCTACATCGTTCCCGGCCTGGGCGACGCCGGCGACCGTATCTACGGCACGCTCTAGTCGCTGGGCAAAACGTCCGCGGCTGCAAATACGAAGAAACGGTGCGCGCGGACGAACAAAAGGCGACCGCGCGCACTCCTGTTAACGGACGTTTTGCCTTGCAGGGTTCGAGAAAAACGTATTACTGTACCTGCGGCATAAAGAAGGTCTTAAGAAAACGAACAGGTGCGTATTAACCGATGCTTTTTCGGTTGTACTTTAGCGATTGGCTCGTACAATAGTCACCAATGTTTGGCGGGAACTGTTCTGTGAAGCGTTAAAAAGGAAAGTGAGGACGCCAGTGTTTCAGATAGCCGATCTGCTCGCTATCGTTGCAGGCGCCATCGCGGGCGCAATTGCCTTCCTTCCCTTTGTCTTTACGCTCAAGCCGGTTCTTGACGATAAACAGAATGCGGACATGCTCAAGGGTATGGTGAGCTTGGCGGTCTCGGCAATCGCCCTGCTCGTCTTTACCTTGGTTGTGTTTGTGTTGTTCGGAGAGGCATTTCGCATGTTCCTCCTGGGCGAGGCGATCGGCTTCGTGGCCTTTATGGCCGCCTGCACGGTTCGCGTCGCCAAGGCGCTGCGAGATCCTCATGAGGTCGAAAGGTAAGTCGTGGAAATTTTTGAAAAGCTGCCTGATGAGATTAATCATCTGGTCAGCGAGTTCAGCTCCACCCCTGTCGTGGGCGATCTGAGCTGCGGCATCACGCAGTACTCGTTTTGGCTGATCGTCTCCACGATCGTGCTCCTGATCGTCCTGGCCGTGTTCAAGAAGAAGCAGACCCTGGTTCCCAAGGGCTTCTTCGTCAACGGTTTCGAGTACATCATCGAGTACGTCGAGAACGATATCGGCAAGGGTGTCGTGGGTGAGAACTGGAAGAAGCACTTCCCGTTCCTGTGCTCGCTTTTCCTGTTCATCCTGATCAACAACATGATCGGCCTGATCCCGGGAATGAAGCCCGGCACCGGCGCAATCGGCTCCACCGCCGCGCTCGCCATCTTCGCCTTCGTGTACTTCATCTACTACGGATGCAAGGCTCACGGCGTGATCGGCTACATCAAGAGCCTCGCCCCGCAGGGCGTGAGCTTCCCGATGAACGTGCTCGTGTGGGTCGTCGAGCTTTTCTCGACCTTCCTGCGCCTCATCACGCTCGCCGTCCGTCTGTTCTGCAACATGTTCGCAGGACACGTGGTCATGGGCTCGTTCGCCATCATGGCGAGCATGTTCATGCAGCCGCTGCTTCAGCAGGTTTCCGCGGCCCACGCCGTCGGCGCCCTGCCTTCGCTAGCCTGGCTTGCCATCCTCATCCTGATCTATGCGATCGAGCTTGTGGTCGGCGCCATCCAGGCTTACGTCTTCACGGTCCTTACCGCCGTGTATGTCTCCGAGGCAGAGGAGGTCGCGGAGGAGGAGTAGTCTTCCGTTCGCGCCTTAAAGGTAAGGTAATTCGTTAAACCGCCGGTGCCCGTACCCATGGAGCCCGGCAGTTATAAAAAGGTTATCCTGCGTGAAATAAGACACGCACGACAAAGGAGGAATCGTGGGAGTTATCGGTTACGGTCTCGGTGTTATCGGCGCTGGTCTTGCTATCGGCCTGTCTGCTCTGGGTGCTACGGGTGCTATGGCCCGTCAGCCTGAGGTCCAGGGCCGCGTGTTCACCGTCTTCATCATGGGCTCCGCCTTCGGCGAGGCTCTGGCTCTGATCGGCTTCGTTGTCGCGCTGATCGTTAAATAGCACGGAGCGTCAAGTATGAATCTTTCATCCCAGAAGAGCGCGATCGCACTCTCCGCGTCCGCGGCCGCGCTGCTCATGCCGGTTTCCGCGTTCGCTGAGGACGGCGCTGCCGGTGCGGACATCCTCATCCCTAAGATGGCGGAGTTCATCCCGGCGCTTATCGCCTTCCTGATTATCTGGATCGTGCTGGCCAAGGTCGCCCTGCCGGGCATCATGAAGACCATGGAGGAGCGCGGCAAGAAGATCGAGGAGAGCCTCGACGAGGCCGAGAAGACCAAGCAGGAGGCTATCGCCAAGCGCGCTGAGTCCGACTCGATCGTCACCGACGCCCGTCGTCAGGCTGCTGACATTGTTCTCGAGGCCCGTAAGGACGCCGAGTCCGAGCGCGCCCGTATCATCGAGGCTGCTCACAAGGAGGCCGAGGAGATCATTGCCAAGGCCCATACGACCGTCGAGGACGAGCGCAAGTCCATCTACGCCGGTGCCGCGAGCTCCATCGCCGACCTGTCCGTTGCCGTCGCCACCAAGATCGTGGGCGAGGCACTCGAGGACGATGCCGAGCAGAAGAAGCTCATCGAGCGCTACATCCAGGAAGCAGGTAGCCTGAATGCCGACTAGCCGCTATCAGGACAAGGTGCTCGAGACCTACGCGCGCTCCCTTCTGGAAGCCGCTAAGGCCGAGGACCATGTGTTTGAGGACCTCGAGATGATCGAGCGCCTGGCTTCTGCCAGCCCCGAGATCATCGCCGTGCTCGACACCATGTCCAAGCGCGACCAGCTCGACCTTCTTCCCAAGGTGGCAGCTGCCTTTAAGTATGTTGCCGAGGAAGACGAGGATGTAGTGGGCGTGACCGTCACCACGGCGATCCCGCTCGACGACGAGCTGCGTCAAACCATCACTAAGAAATGCGAGCAGGACTTCGGCCGCAAGGTATTCCTTATCGAGCAGGTCGACCCGTCTATCGTGGGCGGCCTGGTGCTCGAGGCCCGCGGCGAGCGTCGTGACATTTCCGTCAAGACGCAGCTGCGCATCGCGCAGGAGACCCTCGCAAACTCTGCTAATTCGTACGGAGGTGAAGCCTAATGTCCGAAACCCTCAATGCCCAGGATATCGCCAAGAAACTGCAGGAGCAGCTCACGAGCCTCTCCGCGACGGTCGATACGCATGAGGTTTCAACGGTCGATGAGGTAGGCGACGGCATCGCGCGCGTCTCCGGCCTCAAGAGCGCCATGGCAGGCGAGCTTCTGGAGTTCAAGAGCTCCGATACCGGTGAGACCGTCTTCGGCCTTGCCCAGAACCTTGACCGTGACGAGGTCGGCGCCGTTCTGTTCGGTGCCGTCGACTCCATCAAGGAAGGCGACGAGTGCCGCACCACTGGCCGCGTTATGGATATCCCCGTGAGCCGTGCCATGCTCGGCCGCGTCGTCAATCCGCTCGGCCAGCCCATCGACGGCCTGGGCGACATCGTCGCTACGCACCGTCGCCCCATCGAGTTCAAGGCTCCCGGCGTCATCGATCGTACCCCGGTGTGCGAGCCGGTTCAGACCGGTCTGCTCGCTATCGACTCCATGGTGCCTATTGGCCGCGGTCAGCGTGAGCTCATCATCGGTGACCGTAAGACCGGTAAGACCGCCATCGCCATCGACGCTATCCTCAACCAGCGCGGCAAGGGCATGGTCTGCATCTATGTCGCCATCGGCCAGAAGGCCTCCACGGTTGCCAACATCCGCGAGACCCTCGCTCAGCACGGTGCGCTCGACTACACCATCATCGTTTCGGCCACCGCTGCCGATTCCGCCCCTATGCAGTACATCGCGCCTATGGCCGGTGCCGCTATCGGCGAGTTCTTTATGTACAACGGCGAGGACGGCAAGCCCGCCAGCGAGACCAACCCCGGCGGCCACGTGCTCGTCATCTACGATGACCTGTCCAAGCAGGCTGTGGCCTACCGTCAGATGTCGCTGACGCTGCATCGTCCGCCCGGACGCGAGGCCTATCCTGGCGACATCTTCTACCTGCACTCTCGTCTGCTCGAGCGTGCCGTCAAGATGTCCAAGAAGAACGGTTACGGCTCCATGACGGCACTGCCGATCATCGAGACCCAGGACGGCGACGTCTCGGCCTACATTCCGACCAACGTCATTTCCATTACCGATGGTCAGATCTACCTGCAGTCCGAGCTCTTCTTCCAGGGTCAGCGCCCGGCAGTCGACGTGGGTATCTCCGTGTCCCGCGTCGGTGGCGATGCGCAGACCAAGGCCATGAAGCAGGTCGCCGGCAACCTCCGTCTGGACCTCGCTTCCTATCAGGAGCTCGCTGGCTTTACGCAGTTCGGCTCCGACCTCGACGAGGCTACTCAGAAGCAGCTGACCCACGGTGCTCGCATGACCGAGCTCCTGAAGCAGCCGCGTTACAAGCCGTTTGAGGTTGGCGAGCAGATCGTTACGCTGTTCGCTGGCAACGAGGGCTTCCTGGATGACCTGGAGATCGCCGACGTGCTGCCTTTCCGTGCCGAGCTCATCGAGTACATGGACAATGGCTTTGGTTCGCTGCTCGACAAGGTTCGCGCCAAGAAGATCGATGATGACACCAAGGCTGAGCTCTTGCGCGTCATCGGCGACTTCAAGCAGCAGTTCATGGCCAAGCACCATTCGGATGTTTCTGGATCAGAGGAGAACTAAGCCCCATGGCCAACCTTCGCGACATTAAGAAGCGAATCTCCTCGGTTACCACGACCAAGCAGATCACGCGCACGATGGAGATGGTCTCTACGGCCAAGATTCGTCGTGCCCTCGATCGCTCCAAGCAGGCCGAGCCCTATAAGGAGGCGCTGACCGACGTCATGTTGACGGTCGCCGGCGACGCCTCCTGTTCGGGCACCGATCCCATGCTGCAGAAGCATGAGAGCGTCAAGCATGGCCTGATTGTCGTTATTGCCTCGGACCGCGGCCTTGCCGGCGGTTTCAATACGACGGTGGAGCGCACGGCCGAAAAGCTCGCCGCTTCTTGGGCGAACGACGGCATCGAATGCGAGATCATCGCGTGCGGGCGTAAGCCGGCCACGTATTTCCGTGACCGCGCAAACGTTGTCATGCACTTTGAGGGCAACTCCTCTGAGCCCGATTTCAATCAGGCCCGCATGATCTCCTCTCATATCTGCGATGCGTATCGTGCCGGTGAGCTTGACCGTGTCGAGCTTGTCTACCACCACGCCAAGAACCGCGTGGATCAGGAGCTTCGCGTCGAGCATCTGTTGCCGCTCGATCCCGAGATGATCGCTATGGCCCACGGTCCGCGTAAGAACGAGACCGACGCCCCTAAGCGCATCTCGTCCACGTTCGAGTTCGTGCCCTCTCCCGAGCATGTTCTCGGCAAGCTTGTGCCGTCTTATATCCTGACGGTCATCTACCAGGCCCTGATCGATTCGGCGGCTGCCGAGCAGGGTGCACGCCGCAAGGCCATGCACTCCGCGACGGAAAACGCCACCGCGATCATCTCGACCCTTACCCGCACGTATAGTCGCGTGCGCCAGGCTTCGATCACGACCGAGATTAACGAGATCGTCGGCGGAGCCTCAGCATTGGAGGAACAGTAATGGCTAATAACACCGTAAAGCTTGCGGTCGAGGAAGCCACCAAGAAGACGACTGCCGGTGATGGTCGCATCGTGCGAATCATCGGCCCTGTCGTCGACGTCAAGTTTGACGGCGCGGTGCCCCCGATCTACAACGCGCTCACGGTCGAGGCCGAGACCCCGATCGGTCATCTGAGCACGATCCTCGAGGTCGAGAGCCAGCTTCCGGGCGGCGTCGTCCGCACAGTCGCCATGTCCTCGACCGACGGCCTGCAGCGCGGCCTCATCGCCACCGATACCGGTGAGCCCATGAAGATGCCCGTTGGTCCCAAGACGCTCGGCCGCATTTGGAACGTCATGGGCAAGCCCGTCGACGGCAAGCCCATGCCCGAGGTGGAGGAGTTCTACCCCATCCACCATGCAGCGCCCCGTTTCGACGAGCTCACCACCAAGACCGAGATCTTCGAGACCGGCATCAAGGCCGTTGACCTGCTCGAGCCCTACATCCGTGGCGGCAAGACGGGCCTATTCGGCGGCGCCGGCGTCGGCAAGACCGTTCTGATTCAGGAGCTCATCAACAACCTCGCCCAGGAGCACGGTGGCACCTCGGTGTTCACCGGCGTCGGCGAGCGTACCCGCGAGGGCACCGACCTGTTCCTCGAGATGAGCGAGTCTGGCGTTATCGACAAGACCTGCTTGGTCTATGGTCAGATGAACGAGCCGCCCGGAGCGCGTCTGCGCATCGGTCTGGCCGGCCTTACCACCGCTGAGTATTTCCGTGATCGTGGCCAGGACGTTCTGCTGTTCATCGACAACATCTTCCGCTTCTCCCAGGCAGGTTCCGAGGTTTCCGCACTGCTGGGCCGTATGCCGTCCGCCGTTGGTTACCAGCCCACGCTGGCAACCGAGATGGGCGACCTCCAGGAGCGCATTACCTCGACCAAGACGGGCTCCATTACCTCCGTCCAGGCTGTCTACGTCCCCGCAGACGACCTTACCGACCCGGCGCCTGCCACGACGTTTACGCACCTCGACGCCACCACGGTTCTTTCGCGTAGCATTTCGTCGCTCGGCCTGTTCCCGGCTATCGACCCGCTCGCATCTTCCTCCGACGCTCTCGATCCCTCGATCGTCGGCGAGGAGCACTACCGTGTCGCCGTCAAGGTCCAGGAGCTCCTGCAGGAGTACTCCGACCTTCAGGACATCATCGCCATTCTGGGTATGGACGAGCTGTCCGAGGAGCAGCGCCTTACAGTCAACCGTGCCCGTAAGATTCAGCAGTTCCTCTCGCAGTCCTTCCACGTCGCCGAGAAGTTCACCGGCAACCCCGGTGTCTACGTCCGCGTCGAGGATACCGTCCGCTCTTTCGCCGAGATTGTCGACGGCAAGGCCGATGACCTGCCCGAGCAGGCTTTCCGCTATGCTTCCACGATTGAGGACGTGCGCGAGCGCGCCCGCAAGATGGGGGAGAAGTAGGTTATGCGTATCCGCATCGTGTGCCCCGTGAGCTGCGCCTATGAGGGCGACGCTGCGTTTGTGTCGATTCCGTCCACGGATGGCGAGTTTGGCGTTCTGCCTGCTCACTCCAGCGAGATCTGCACGATCGACCGCGGTTACGTTCGCGTTTCCGATAAGGCCATGGGCACTGTCGACCACACGTTTGCCGTGGCCGGCGGCTATGCCCAGGTTGCGGACGATGTCGTGACCGTTCTCGCCGAGCGCGCTTGCGATTTGGCGACCGTCGATGCCGACAAGCTTAAAGCTGATATTCAAGGTTTTGAAGAGAAGCTGGGTAATTTGTCGGAGGATGATGCACGCCGCGCCTACCTCTATAATGAAATCGCATGGTGTAAGCTCAAGCTTGCCCAATAGTCAAACGATTTAGCGTTCGACCATTTGCGAACACATCATGCCCGGGATGGCCCAGCCACCCCGGGCATGCTTTTTGAAAGGGTAGACCTTGGATATTATCCGCGTTGAGGGTGGCCACGCCATCGGAGGCTCCGTGCCCGTCTCGGGTGCCAAGAACTCCGCGCTCAAACTCATGGCGGCAACGCTTCTGGCGCCGGGCAAGACGACGCTGCAGAACGTGCCCGATATTTCCGATGTCCACGTGATGGGCAAGGTGCTCAAGGGCATGGGCGCTACGATCGATGTTCTCGACGAGCACACGCTCGAGATTGATACCTCTCAGGTCGATTCTTGGGAGGCCCCCTACGAGCTCGTTGCCAAGATGCGTGCTTCCACAGCCGTGATGGGACCCCTGCTGGGTCGCTTCCATCGCGCCAAGATCGCCATGCCGGGCGGCTGCAACCTGGGTGCTCGCAAGATCGATATGCACATTCTTGGTCTTGAGGCCCTGGGCGTTGAGTTCGATACCGCCCACGGCTACATCAACGCTAATGCGCCCCAAGGTCTGCGCGGTACCACCGTCACGCTCGAGTTCGCCAGCGTCGGTGCGACCGAGAACCTCATCATGGCATCCGTGCGCGCGCAGGGCACCACGGTTATCGACAATGCCGCCCGCGAGCCCGAGATCGTCGATCTCGCCAACATGCTCAACGAGATGGGCGCCAAGATTGTTGGCGCCGGTACGCCTGTCGTGACCATCGAGGGCGTGGAAGAGCTGCATCCTGTTACCCACCGCGTGGTGGGCGACCGCATCGAGGCCGGTACCTTTATCGTTGCCGGTGCGTTGATGGCCGACGATCGCGGTGTCGATGTCACGGGCTTTTGCCCCATTCACTTGGGCATGGTGCTCAAGAAGATGGAGCTCATGGGTATCGACTGCGAGCGCGTCGAGGATGGCGTCCATGTGAACCGTGCCAAGCGTATCAAGCCGGTCGACATCCAGACGCTTCCGTTCCCCGGCTTCCCGACGGACATGCAGGCGCAGATTATGGTGCTCTCCGCCCTTGCCGATGGTAGCTCCGTTATCACCGAGAACATCTTCGAGAATCGCTTTATGTTTGCCTCTGAGCTGGTGCGCATGGGTGCCGACATTCGTATCGAGAGTCATCATGCCATGATTCATGGCGTCAAGGGCTTCTCGGGTGCACAGGTTACCTCGCCCGATCTGCGTGGCGGAGCGGCCCTCGTCGTAGCGGGCTTGATCGCCGACGGGACGACCGAGGTTTCGGCCATCCATCACATCAAGCGCGGCTACGAGCAGTTTGTCGAAAAGCTGCAGGCGCTCGGCGCGCATGTCGAGCATGCTACCGTCCCCGATCCCGTCATCTACTAATACAGGTTGCCTATGTTTAATAAAAAGCCCCTCGCGGATACCACCGCCCGAAGACCCTCAACTGGTGCGCAGGCCAAGATCTACAGTCGCGATAACGTGGCTCGCTATTCCGAGCGCGCTCGCCAACGTCGTCGTAGCCACACGATTCGTCACGTCGCGCTCATTGTCGTGCTTGGCGTGCTGCTGAGTGCCACTACCGCTGCCGGCCTGTGGTTTGCCACCATTATGGGCAAGCTCGGCGATTCTAATGTCATTACCGACAATCTGCGTCGGGTTCTGGTTGACACCGATGAGGCAAAGGATCCGTTCTACGTGCTGCTTCTTGGCACCGACGGCCGTCCGGGCGAGGATACGTATCGTGCCGACTCGATTATCCTGGCACGCATCGACCCCACGCAAAAGCAGGCGACGCTCATTTCCGTTCCGCGCGACACCAAGGTCGAGTACAAGGGCGAGACCATGAAGATCAACGCCTGCCATACCGTTGGCGGCGCCGAGGCCATGGTCGAGGCGGTCAACGAGCTGTGCGGTGTTCAGATTTCCCACTATGCCGAGGTCAGCTTCGACGGTATGCAGGCGCTGATTGATTCGGTTGGCGGTATCGACATTAACGCAACCGATGATGTTGACGACCCCGAGCACCTGGATATTAAGATTACCGCTGGCCAGCAGCATATGGACGGTGCCACCGCCCTTACCTATGCCCGCTGCCGCTACACCTATGCCGACGGCGATTACACGCGCATGCGCCACCAGCGTCAGGTGCTTGGCGCCCTTGCCAACCAGATTCTCAATAACTTCGATGCCACGAAGATCTTTGGCCTGGTTAATTCGCTGTCCGATATGCTCGTAACCGATATGAGCGTTCAGGATATCGTGGCTACGGTCAACGCCATGCGCGGTATGGATGTCGACGGTATCTACTCGGCCAACCTGCCCTCGTACGCCGACGACAGCACCATGATCGACGGTGTGAGCTACGTCTTTGTCTACGAGGACGAGCTCAAGGAAATGATGGAGCGCGTCGATGCCGGCAAGGATCCCAAGGGTCCCAACACCATGGGTCTTTCCGACGGTTCCAGCTCTACGATCGGCGACCTGAACAACAACACGTCTGACGACTACGCAAACGGTACCGCAACCTCATCGGTCAGCTCTGACGATTCCGATGACTCAAGCGATTCGAGCGATTCGGACTACTACGAAGAGCCCACCGGCGACGGCAACGGCTACGAAGCTAACTACTAGAGTTACGCGGTTTTACCAAACCGCGTAACCAGTTGACGCTGCAAACCCGCCAGAGCGGCAATCTGCCTTTCAACTTCGGCGGCATGATCAAAAGATCAATGCCACCTCGTTTCAAGGCACCTTGCTCGCTCTGGCGGGTTTTCGCTGTCGGTGCCAAAACATCGGCGTAACACTTGGCACATGGGTAGTCATTGGGGACGTTCTTAAACGACTGGTCAAAGGGGGCACTCTTGATGCACTTGGCACTTGGGGACGTTCCTTTTGTGCCGGCAGTTTGGGACACTCCTTGCGTTAATAGGCTGGCGCGCGTCAACCTGTTCTCATTGCAGCAAAAAAATTGCCCCGTTCTTGGTTGAGGACGGGGCAATTCGTCTTTTGGACTTGTGCAGCCAGGCTTATGCAAAGCGGGCGACGAGCTCCTGGAGCACGTCGGTCATCTTGACGAGCGAACTGACCGGGACGAACTCGTTGACGCCGTGGTAGCAATAGCCGCCGGTGGAAAGGTTGGGGCAGGGCAGACCGCGGAACGACAGCTGGGCGCCGTCGGTGCCGCCGCGAATCGGCAGCACTTGGGGCTCAACGCCGCAGGCAAGGTAGGCTTCCTTGGCAACATCAATAAGCTCGGGATAGTCACGAACGATCTCGGCCATATTTCGATACTGCTGCTTAATCTCGACCGTCACGCGCTCCTCACCCAGACGCTGGTTGAGCATCGAGGCGGCGGCATCAACAAGGTCGAGTTTCTGCTGGAACTTGGCGGCGTCATGGTCGCGGACGATATAGCGCGCTGTGGCGTGATCGACGGTCGCAGATACACCCTCAAGGTGATAAAAGCCCTCGTAGCCTTCCGTATACTCCGGGCGCTGCGCGTAGGGGAGCAACGCGTTGAAGTCGCAGAACAGATTGCCTGCGTTGACCATACGGCCCTTGGCGTCGCCCGGGTGGATGGACTGGCCCTCAAAGCGGACGGTCGCCTCGGCGGCGTTAAAGCACTCCCACTCCAGCTCGCCGATGGGGCCGCCGTCGACCGTGTAGGCGTACTTGCAGCCAAAGGCATCGATATCCAACAGCTCGGCTCCGTGGCCGATCTCCTCGTCAGGGCAGAAGCAAATGCCGAGTGTGGGATGGGGCAGAGAAGGGTCCTGAGCGATACGCGCGACAAGCGACATGATCTCGGCGACGCCTGCCTTGTCGTCCGCGCCCAGCAGCGTGGTGCCATCGCTGCAGACCAGGTCCTCACCCGCGAGGTCAGTCAGGGCGGGAAGCTTGGTGGTACTCATGGCAACGGGCTTACCGTCAACCGTGCCGCAGACCAGGTCGCCGCCTTCGTAGTGTACGATATGCGGCTTCACGCCGGCGCCCGGTGCAACTTCGGTGGTGTCGAGATGGGCGATCAGGCCCAGGGCGGGCTTGTCCTCAGCGCCCGCACTTGCGGGGATATGCGCGCAGACATAGGCGTGCTCGGTCACGTAGGCATCTTCCGCACCAAGCTCGCGCAGCTCTTCAGCCAGCACGTTGGCAAGGTCAAACTGAACGGCGCTCGAGGGTACCTGGTCGCAGTTTGCATCCTCGGACTGCGTGTTGATCTGGACGTAGCGCAAAAAGCGCTCGAGGACATCGGGGCTCGTGGTGGTGTTTTCCATAAAGACCGCTCCAATCTTGGTCGTCGTGTGCAACAAGAACTCTAGCACGGTATGCCACGGCATACCGCGACGCTTGGATGGGGTAGAATCAGCCATTGAATGCAGAAGGGACGGAAGATCATGGATACGACAAATAGCTCGCGCGAACTACATCTGACGGTGGCGAACGAAGACTACTTGGAGTGCATGGTTCGCATTGAAAGCGAAGAGGGGGAAACCAACGGCGTGCGATCGGTCGACATCGCGCAGCGCCTTGGCGTCTCCAAGGCATCGGTCAATAAAGCGGTTTCGGCGCTCAAGGCATCCGAGCTTGTCGAGCAATCGCACTACGGCAAGGTGATCCTGACCGATCGCGGCCGCGAGGTTGGCACGGCTATCTGGTACCGTCATCGCCTCATCCGCACGTTTTTGGTTCAGGAGCTCGGTGTCGAATTTGAGCGAGCCGATTCCGAGGCCTGCATGATGGAGCATGCGCTATCCGAGGACACGATGAGCCGCTGGCTCGCCTATCTCGAAAAGCAGGGAATCAGCGTCGAGGAATAGCGGGATATATATGGATACGAGTTATTACAACCGCTTTGGTGCCGAGGAACTTACGCGCCGCTTGTCGAGCGAGACCTTGTTGGCGCAGGGCCCCATGGGCAGTGTTCTGTTGAGTGAGTACGATGCCGCCGACATTCCACCGGCGTTTTGGAATCTGGCAGAGCCGCAGACCGTTTCTCGTATCCATCGCTTGTATGTCGCCGCCGGCGCGCAGGTGCTCATTACCAACACCTTTCAGGCATCGAGCTATGCCCTCAAGCACGACCAGATTGCGCCGTCCGTGGCGGAGGTCAATCGCGGGGCCGTCGACGATGCCCGCCAGGCGCACCCTCAGCTGCTGCTAGGCTCGATGGGCCCGATCGGTATTGAGTGGTTTGCCGAGGACTCTGCCGAGTATCGTGAAATCCGAGGCATTGCGCGCGAACAGGCGCACACCTTGCTCAACGCCGGCGTTGACGGTCTGCTGATCGAGACGGTGACGTCTATCCGTAATTTGCAGCCCATGCTTGCCGGCGCCCGAGATGCCGCCGATGGCATGCCTGTTCTGGTGAGTTTTGTCGTTGACGATAAAGGCGACCTGTTGGGCGATGGCCTCAACATCGAGGCAGCCGTTTTGTACGCCGAAAAACACGGCGCAAATTCGGTTGGTGTTAATTGCTGTTCGCTTGCGGCCGCGAACGCGGCGGTGCCCAGGATGGTTGCATCGGCGACTACTCCCGTCACGGTGCGTCCCAACGTGGGCGATCCGGTCCAGACTCAGGATGGCCCCGTATGGCACGAGAACCCCGAAGCTTTCGCGCGCGCATGCGTCGAATGGAGACATGCCGGCGCCGCAATGGTGGGCAGTTGTTGTGGAACCACGGCAATCACTACGGCAGCGATGGCCGAGGCGCTCGATATATAAAGGGCAAAACCGCTCCATACGGGGCGGTTTTTTTATTGCTTGCATGTCCTCGGCAGCATTTGCCCAAATGGTGAATGCTGGTGCCGGCAGGTTGCTGAGTGCGTGTTGCGGGTATACCTCACGCGTACCATGATCCAAACACTGTGAGGTGTCTGCGCGTGTGCGCGATAATTCATTTTGGAACTGACGGTTGGCGCGCTCGCGTCGATGAGGACTTCACTGCCGATAACGTTGCCCGTATCGCCGATGCCGTCGGCGAGTTGTGGCAAAAGACCAATCCGGGCAAAACGGTATATATAGGGTTCGACACCCGGCCCCTGGCGAGCGAGTTCGCTGAGCTTGCGGCGGGCGTGCTAGCAGCGCACGGGCTGGACGCCGTGCTCGCTTCGCGACCTGTTCCGACCCCTGCCCTTACGTGGGCGGCGGCTTATGACGGTGAGGCGTGCGGCGCGCTCATGGTGACGGGGTCCCATCATCCGCAGGGTTATCTGTGCCTCAAGATTCGCATGGGTGACGGCTCGACCGCCAACCAGGATGTCATCGAAGAGCTCGAAGAGACCATGGCTCCCGAGCCAATGGGGATCGAGGGGCAATATCGCACCGCGGATATCATTCCTGACTATATGCAGGCGGTGGCATCGTTTGTCGATGCCGAAGCCATCCGCGGCGCGCACCTGCGCGTGGTTGTCGATCCCATGGGCGGCGCAGCCCAGGGTTATCTAGCCGACTTGCTGCGCGAGCTTGGCGTTGAGGTGCACGAGATTCACGCCGGGCAGGCGTCTGACCAAGAAGATATCTGCCCCGACCCCGTTGAGCCTTGGGTGGACGCTTGCGAGCGCACGGTTATCGATGACGGAGCTTGCGCTGGTCTGGTGACCGACGGCGACGCCGACCGTATCGGTGCGGTTGACGAGCGCGGCAGATATATACATCCGCATCAGATCATGGCGCTCGTTTTGGGCGACTTGGTTCAATTTCGTAATTTGGAGGGGCGCGTCGTCGTCAATCTTTCATGCTCGACGCTCGTGCGTCGCATTGCCGAGGCGCTTGGCTGCCGCGTGACCGTCAAACCAGTCGGTTTCAAATATATAGCGGCGGAGATGAAAAAGGGCGGCGTCCTCATAGGCGGCGAAGAAGCCGGTGGTATCGGCATCGCCGCGCATATGCCCGAGCGCGATGGAATCCTCGCCTGTCTAATTCTGTGTGAGCTTATGGCAAAGACGGACGCGCCTTTGGGCGTTCTGGTCGACCAACTCGAGGACAGTTTTGGTAAGACGAGTTACGGTCGACGGGATTTGCGCCTTGAGGCCGAAGATGCCGAAACGTTACGAACCCTGCTGCCGGGCGTAAACCCCAAGTCGATTTGTGGCAAGGTGCCGCAAAACGTTAGTCATATGGATGGCTTGCGTTTGGCATTCGAGGATGACACGTGGCTGCTGGTCCGTCCTAGCGGGACCGAACCAGTGGTGCGCGTCTACGCCGAGGGGTTCTCGGTGGAAGAGCGCGATGAGTTGCTCGATGCTGGCTGTGCTTTAGCTAGGGGGACGTATCCGCTTTAACCATGAGACTGCCTTATATAAAGAGAAGCTCGGCGAGCGGTAGTTAACAGCTGGCAAACGTTAGTCGGATCACAAGATGTGTAGGAAATGTGTACGACCAGATTCCCGCCCGCGGGGCCCCTCCGGTCTGGCAATATATCTCCTTGCCGCGCGGC
>CATYIV010000015.1 GCA_958407465.1 uncultured Collinsella sp.
ACCAAATACCTCGCCGCCGGCCGGGCCATGTCGCGGCACCAAAAAGCGCCCGTGCGCTCGATGGATTCGGATGCCCGACAGAGGCTCCTTATGGCTGCTTCCTTCCGGACCTGACCAGATTCGGAACATGTCGTCATCCGAACCCATCGAACGCGCTAGGCGCTCGGTATATCTTACCTGCTCCCGCCCGCCAGAGCAAGGTAGCTAATTTGGGACGGAGCTTTTTTGACTACTTTTGCAGCCCGATTGCCAGAGCAGCCAATGAGTAGTCAAAATAGTCCCATCCCAAAATGACCGGCTTGGTGCCGCACCACAGAAAGGACCCATCTACTACGTTTAGGCCACAGGGGTCGACCATAGCCGGCTTTTTCGAAAATCGGCAAGCTTTCTACCTGCGGTTTTAATTTCACAAAATCCGGGATGGTCGAGGGTGCCCGGTTTAACGTAGTAGATGGCCACGTTTCGTGGCAAACGGTCCGACCCAAGACCCAAGGCAGCCAACCTCGAATGGCCATTCTCGAAGTTGCGGTGGAATACGGACTGAATTGGCCCCTTAAAGGCATAGACGCTCCGTATTCCACCGCAACTTATAGGGAGATAGGCCTTAGAGGCGGGCGAGGTCGTAGGATTGGGCGGCTGCCTCGCCGGCACAGATGAGGTTGGTTGTGGCTTCTTGCGGATCGATCGCCTGTTCCAGGCCCATGGGTTTGCGGCAAATCGGCAAAACCAAGTCAATACCCTGCTCACACACCGCATCCAGGTTGTCGGCACGACCGCCCACGACGGCAACAACCGGCTTGCCATATCGCTTCGCACGACGAGCCACGCCCACCGGTGCCTTGCCGGCAGCGGATTGCTCGTCCATATTGCCCTCGCCCGTTATGACCAGGTCGACATCGCGCACGCACTCGTCAAACCCAATCAGATCGAGCACCGTCTCCACGCCCGAACGCAGCTCCGCCCCGAGCGCCAGCAGCGCGGCACCCAGGCCGCCGGCAGCACCGGCACCGGGCACGCCGAGCACCGAGCCAAATGTCCGTGCACCCTCGGGCACGCGCAACAACCCCTGAGCCCGCGCCCCGGTAATCGCCGCATCGAGCAGGCGACCATAGCCGACCATCCAGCTGTCGTACCTGCGCAGCGCCTCGGCATCATCCGTCGGCAGGCCCTTCTGCCCGCCAAACACCGCCAGCGCGCCTCGACGCCCCACGAGCGGATTCTCGACATCGGACAGCACGACAACGTGCGCGCCGCTCAGTGCCCGAAGCGTCGGTACCAAATCGATACTCGTCACGTGTTCAAGGCCCGCGAGACCGGGGGCGATATTGCGGCCACGCTCATCGACAAGGCGGGCGCCCAGCGCCTGCAGCATGCCGGCGCCACCGTCGTTGGTGGCGCTGCCGCCCAAACCAATATAGATCGTCTTTGCACCCGCGCGAACCGCACGAAGCATCAGTTCGCCCACGCCATAAGTTGTGGCCGCCAACGCCGCCGACTCCGTGCAGGACGAATACCCAATACCCGCCGCCTCGGCCATCTCAATTACAGCCGACTCGTGCTCGCCGTCCACCAGCATCCGGGCAGACACGCGGTCGCCCAAGGGGCCTGCAGCCTCACAGGTCGAGAGCTCGCCACCGCGCGCGGCGATGGCGTCGAGCGTTCCCTCGCCACCATCTGCCAGCGGCAAAGCGCCCAGCTCGGCATCGGGCCACACACGGCGCACGCCTTCGGCAACGGCTTTCTCCGCCTGCGCGCTCGAAACGCTGCCCTTAAAGGAATCAATCGCCAGCAGCACGCGGCGGGGCCGGCGCTGCACGGGGCCAAAGTCAACCGCTGCGCCAGCATCCTCTTCGGCACACGCGAGCGCCTCGGCATGAGCGGTATGTGCCCCAAGATCGGCCCCACAACCGCAGCCAGCACAATCGGTGCCACGCAGCCCACTAAAATAGCTGCTCAACACCTCACGACACTCATCCGCCAGCACGCCGGCGCGTACGTTAAACCGATGGTTCAGGCGCGAATCGGCATTGAGGTCGTACAGCGAGCCCAGTGCACCCGCCTTGGCATCGGCCGCGCCGTACACGCAGCGCCCCACGCGCGCGTTAACCATAAGCCCCGCGCACATGCAGCAGGGCTCGAGCGTCACGTAGACCGTACAGTCGGAAAGGCGCCAACGACCGAGCGACTGCGCGGCGGCGCACAGGGCCGAAAACTCGGCATGCGCCGAAGGATCCTGGTCGAGCTCGCGGCGATTATGCGCCCTCGCGACGATCTCACCCGCGCGCACCACTACGGCACCGATCGGCACCTCGCCCACCGCCGCGGCGGCACGCGCCTCCGCCAGCGCCTCGCTCATGAACTTCTCATCGATTCCGGTGCTCGTCATCGTTCGCCTTCCCTGTTGCAAATCCAAAACGATGCTATCATTACGACTCACGGAGAGATGGCAGAGCGGTTGAATGCGGCGGTCTTGAAAACCGTTGAGCGCGAGAGCGTTCCGGGGGTTCGAATCCCCCTCTCTCCGCCACCTTAGTGATTCACCGGCGTCATGGTGCGCTCAAACAGCGCATCGACCACGTCGGCCATCTCGGGTCGACGCTCAAGATCGTGACCCGACTCCCACCAATTTGTGAACAGTCGAATAATGCCACCGGCGATAAACTCCGATGTCGTCTCGAGCGAAACGGGCGCCAGGGCATCTTCGGCAAGCGAGCTCATCACACGCTCGCGGATGGAACGCGCAATGCGGTCGCAAATCATGCCAGTCAGCATGCCCGACATGCTGCTGGCCAAAAGGTTATCCATGAGCTGCTCATGCGCCAGAATCATATTCATGGCATCGTCAAAGACCTCATGGCGAAGCGCCCGTACGTCATCAAGCGGCTCCGCATCCGCTGCATCGGTCCGGTTTTGCGGCAAGCCCGTCATAAGCTCATCGATATAGAAGGCAAAGTAATCGTTTTTATCACGAAAATGCTTATAGAACGTCGTGCGGCGAATCAGGGCCCGGTCGCAAAGCATGGCAACCGTCAAATCCTCAAACCGATGCTCTTCCAAGAGCTCGGTAAAAGCATCGAACAGGGCACGATAGGTTTTCTTGATGCGAAGGTCCATCCATATCGCCATCCTCAAGGTGTAGACAGCATTCCTTAATTTGTCGCATATCTTACACCTGTACCAACCGTTCCATGTTGGCGCCCCCCTCCTTGGCGGAAACATAACGCTTACCGGAAAGTTCGGTATCGCCAAAGGTTGCGGGTATACTAGTAGCGTTACACCAACGGCAGCCGGCGCAAAACGCCGCTGCCATTCGAAACGGAGACATCATGCTTCCCGTCATCATCGGTATCGTTGTTGTCGTTGTGATCGCCAGCGCCATCGCCGGCATCTACAACAACATGGTCACCAAGCGCAATCGCATCGATAATGCCTGGCAGAACATCGACACGCAGCTGCAGCGCCGCAACGACCTGATCCCTAACCTGGTCGAGACCGTCAAGGGCTACGCCAAGCACGAGCAGGACACGCTCGCCGCCGTAGTCAACGCGCGCAACGCCGCCGTGAGTGCCACCACCCCCGAGGCCAAGATGGAAGCGGACAACGTGCTGACCGGTGCGCTGCGCCAGCTCTTTGCCGTCGCCGAGGCCTACCCCGACCTTAAGGCGAATACCAACTTTACGCAGCTCCAGTCCACGCTCGAGGACACCGAGAACAAGGTGAGCTACGCGCGCCAGAGCTACAACGATTGCGTGCTCAGCTACAACAACGCCATCCAGACGTTCCCGGCCGTTATCTTTGCCGGCATCTTCCAGTTTAAGGAGCGCCAGGGCTTCGAGGCCGCCGAGGCCGCCCGCCAGGCACCGACCGTCAAGTTCTAACAATCACGGCCGAGTCTTAAGCCAGCTCATCAACCCTTTGGGGTCCAAGGCACAAACCTTGGGCCCTTTTCTTATCCACGCACAACGCGCGGCCAATAGGCCGCGCACCATCTTTACTTCAGATCTATATTGCCCGTAACGGCAGCACCGAGGTAACGCAGGCCCGAGGGCAACCTGCCTTTCCGGCGCACTCCGCAGGACGAAAGAACCTCCGCCGCACGAAGTGCGCAACGGAGGTTCTTTCATGTCCGAGGACGCGCCGGAAAGGCAGGTTGCCCTCGGGCCGGACATATAAGGCAGGTTACGCGACGGTGTAAACCCAGTTGTGCTTATCCTCGACAGCACCGGACTGGATACCAGTCAGGGTCTCGCGAAGCTTCTTCATCACGGGGCCGATCTCGGTGTAGCCAGCCGGGAAGGTCACGGTCTCATCGGCACCATAGACCTTGTTGTCGATCTCGCCCACCGGGGAGATGACGGCAGCGGTGCCGCACAGGCCGCACTCCACAAAGGTACCGGCCTTGACCTCGGCCCACTCGACGGGACGCTGATCGACGGTCATACCCAGATCCTCGGCAACCTGAACGAGCGAACGACGGGTGATGGAGGGCAGGATGGAGTCGGTGTGCGACTGAGGAACGACGAGGGTGCCATCCTCCTTCACGAACAGGACGTTGGCGCCACCGGTCTCCTCGACATAGGTGCGGGACTCGGAGTCAAGATACAGGTTCTCGGCATAACCCTCGCGGTGTGCTTCCATCGTGGGCTTGAGGGACATGGCGTAGTTCAGGCCGGCCTTGATGTTGCCGGTGCCATGCGGGGCCGCGCGGTCGTACTCGGAAACGCGCAGCTTAACGGGCTTAAGGCCGCCCTTAAAGTACGGACCGACCGGAGTCACGAGAATGCGGAACGTGTACTCAGGAGCGGGAGCCACGCCAATCACGTCACCGGAGCCGATCATAAACGGGCGCACGTACAGGGTCGCACCGGAGCCGAAGGGCGGAACCCAGGCGGCGTTGGCAGAAACAACCTGCTTGACGGCCTCAACAAACTTGTCCTTGGGGAACGGGGGCATCTCGAGGCGCTGGGCAGAGTTGTACATACGCTCGGCGTTCATATCGGGACGGAAGCAGACGATGCTGCCGTCCTCGGCGGTGTAGGCTTTCAGGCCCTCAAAGACCTCCTGGCAGTAATGGAAGATGCCGCCGCACTCGGAGACATGCAGGGTGTGGTCGGTGGTCAGGCCGCCCTCGTCCCACTCGCCATCCTTCCAATGGGCCTCGTAGCTGTAATCGGTCTTCATGTAGCCAAAGCCGAGGCTACCCCAATCGATATCCTTCTTCTCGACAGTCATGTGTCGCTCCTTACATACACAGTTGCATACTCGCGAACTCGCACGCAAGGACCGAGGCCGACCGCGTCGCAACGTCGCACGCCCGGAGCGTAGAGCCGGACGGGACACGCGGACAACACCAAAGCCCATGGCACGTCGATTCGCATGCACGAGATTGTACTCCCCGCACACGCCTGACAAAACGCTTTTCTTTAACTAAGTAAAGTATTTTCATTCAACCGAAGCTAAAGAGGCCCGCCACCGTAAGCAGTGGCGGGCCTCAACGACACAGTTTGTGCGCTGCCTCGAGCTATGCGCTCTTTTTGCCCAGCTTAGCCTTAACCAAGCCGACCACGGTCGGAATGATCGACACGGCGACGATGCCGATAATCAGCAGCTCAAAGTGCTCCTGCACAAAGGGAATGCCGCCAAAGAAGTAGCCCAGCAGCGTAAAGACCGTCGACCAGGTAATGCCGCCCAGCACGTTAAAGATAACGAAGTTGCGCCAGTGCATGCCGCCCATGCCGGCGATAAAGGGCACAAAGGTGCGGATAAACGGGAAAAAGCGACCCAGGAAGATGGCCAGGTGACCCCACTTGTCCAAGAAGTCCTCGGACTTTTTGATGCGCTCGGGCGTCATGGCCTTCACCTTGCCCGAAGCGATAATCTTTCTACCAAAGAAATGGCCAATCATAAAGTTGCACTGATCGCCCAAGATGGCAGCAGACCATGCGACGGCCAACAGAGCCACGATGTTAAAGCCGCCGTTATGGGCAAAGAAACCCGAGGCGAACAGCAGCGAATCGCCGGGAAGGAACGGGAAGAATACCACGCCCGTCTCGATGAAGATGATCAGGAACACGCAGCCGTAGGCCATAAGCGGGCCGGCGGCAATCCAACTGGCGATCGCGGTGCGCGGATCCTTAAGCAGCTCGGCAATGAAATTGATGAAACCCATGAAGTAAAACCTCTCAGTTGTGGGCGCGGACACGTCCAAGTTGACCAGTATACGGTTGCGGTGCCCCCTCGTGCGCAACCCCACAAAAGCATGACTCCATTACCAGCAAGTTTGCATAACTGACACCTGTCGCGCAATGCCGCCAAGATTGCTCTTTCTAATCCCTAGCGAATCGCTATACTTTATTGAATCGCATTGCCATGGCGCTAAGGGAGGGCGGCCGGTGAGCTTTATCAATACCATTCGCGAGGACATCAAGACCGTCCAAGCGCAGGACCCCGCTGCGCAAAACGGTCTGGTCATCTTCCTTTCCTATCCTGGCCTGCACGCCAAGTGGAACCACGTGCCCGAGCACTGGCTCTGGGAGCACGGTCATCGCTCGCTCGCCCGTGTGCTCTCGCAAATCACCCGCCACATCACCGGCGTCGAGATTCACCCTGCCGCACAGATCGGCAAGCACTTCTTTATCGACCACGCCATGGGCGTCGTCATCGGCGAGACCACCATCGTGGGCGACAACTGCGTGCTCTACCAGGGCGTCACGCTCGGCGGCACCGGCAACGAGACCGGCAAACGCCACCCCACCCTGGGCAACAACGTCACCGTGGGCACGGGCGCCAAGGTGCTCGGCAACATCCGCATCGGCAACAACGTCAAAATCGGTGGCAACTCGGTTGTCGTCAAGGACGTGCCCGACAACTGCACCGTCGTGGGCGTGCCGGGACGCATCATCAAGCGCAACGGCTGCCGTGTGTTCGAGGAGAGTTTCGACGCCAAGCAGCATCGCGAGTACATGCCCGATGACGCCGCCGAGCAGTCCGCCCTCAACCGCCAGGGCATCACCGAGAATGCCCGCCGCGTCAAGGAACTCGAGCGAGAGGTGGTCGAGCTCAAGGCCCTCGTCGCCAAGCTCGTGGACGAACGCTAGGAACGCAAGCGGCACAAAACGACATCGGCATCAACGCAAAGGCGCGCCAGGGAATTCATCCCCGGCGCGCCTTATTTGTGATGTGGCAAAGAGACTGTCCCTTTGTCACATTATGCGAACTGGCTCAGATAGAGGTCGGCGTAGGCACCCTCGGCAGCCAGCAGCTCCTTATGCGTGCCCTGCTCGATAATGTTGCCGTGATCCATGACCAAGATCAGGTCGGCGTCCACGATCGTCGACAAGCGATGCGCGATCACAAAGCTCGTGCGCCCGCGCATGAGCGCATCCATAGCACGGCCGATGGCGAGCTCGGTGCGCGTGTCCACGCTCGACGTCGCCTCGTCCAAGATGAGGATCGCCGGGTTGTTGAGCAGCACGCGCGCGATGGTCAGCAGCTGACGTTGGCCTTGGCTGATGCTCTCGGCATCGTTAGCCACACGCGTGTCGTAGCCCTGCGGCATAGTGCGCACAAAGAAGTCGACCTGAGCGGCACGTGCGGCCGCGACAATCTCCTCACGCGTTGCCTCGGGACAGCCGTAGGCGATGTTCTCGGCAATGGTGCCATCGAACAGCCAGGCGTCCTGCAACACCATGCCAAACTGCTGGCGCAGCTCGCCGCGATCCATGCGGCTCGTGTCCACACCGTCAAGGGTAATGCGACCACCGTCGATCTCGTAGAAGCGCATGAGCAGATTGATGAGCGTGGTCTTGCCCGCGCCCGTGGTTCCCACCACCGCGATCTTTTGGCCCGGCTCGGCGGCAAACGACACGTCGCGCATGAGCGGCTTGTCGGGCGCATAGCCAAAACGCACGTGTTCAAAGGCAACACGGCCCTCCACCTTGCCCGGCAGCTTGGCGGCGGCCGCCGGCAACGGATCGGCTTCCATCTCGGGCTCGTCGAGCAGGTCGAACACGCGCTCGGCGCTCGCCAGCGCGCTCTGCAGCGAGTTAAAGGTAAACGACAGCTGCGTCATGGGCTCGGATGCCTCGTAGATAAACTGGAAGAACGCCTGGAACACGCCGACGGTCATATGCCCGGCAACCAACATACTGCAGCCCACAAGCGCAATCACGATTTGCGCCAAGCGGCCGATAAAGCGCACTGCGGGACCGACGGCGTTAATCATAAAGTCGGCCTTGGTGCTCACGCGCGCCAGCTCCTTCGAAGCCTCGTGCACCTCGGCAGAGCTCTGGCGCTCGCGGTTAAACGCACGGATTACCAGACGGCCCGAGTAGCCTTCCTCGACCGCGCTCGTAATCTTGGACACCCACTCCTGGCGCTCGCCCGTCACATCGTGCGTGCGGCGCGAAACGACCTTCGTCACCAGCAGCGAAAGCGCCGTAAAGAACAAAAATACAAGCGTGAGCGGCACACTAAACACGAACATCACGCTCACGGCGCCCACCACGGTACCGATTGACACCAGAAGCTGCAGCAAGCCGCGCTGCATGCTCTCGGACATCTTGTCCAAGTCGTTGGTCGCACGGCTGACGACCTCGCCGGGACGATGCGCGTCAAAGTAGGCAAGCGGCAGACGGTTGAGCTTTTGTGCGATGCGGTTGCGTAGGCGCAGGTTGAGGCGCTCGGCAACGCTCGACATCAAAAAGCTCTGGAGTGCGTAGAACGAGGCGGCGGCGGTCCAGATCATAAAGTAGATGAAGATGGTCCTGCCGCAATTCTCCCAGGTAATGCTGAAGGTAGTGTTGTTGGCAAACGCCAGCTTCATGTGCCCCCACAGCTCATCGATCACGCGGGCGCTGTAAGCCGGCGCCGCGGTGTTAAAGATGACATAGAACACGATGCTCGCGAACACGATATAGAAGCGCCAATGGTCGCCGGCGGCTTCGCTCCACAGGCGGCGCACCGTCGCCCAGGTGTCGCGGGGCGTCTCGTCCTCGTCCTCGTCGTCAACGTCGCGCATGCGTTCCGCCTCGGCGCGGGCGCGCTCGTCCTCGGCGCGCTCGTTTTCCTCGTAGAGTGCCTGGCGGCGAGCCTCGCGCTCCGCCGCCTTGGCGGCTTCGTCCAGGCCGGGTGTGGCGCCCGTCTCCTCAACTGTCTCTGCAACCGCGGCATCCTCGGCGATGGCCTGCTTCTTGAGCTCCTCGGTCATGCTACTCACCTCCCTTCATCTGCGATTCCGCGATAGCGCGGTACACCTCGCAGGTTTCCATGAGCTCGTCGTGCGTGCCTAGGCCCACGATCTCGCCGTCTTTGAGCACCACGATCTGATCGGCATGCAAAATAGTCGAGATACGTTGCGCGATGATGAGCACCGCGGCATCGCGCGTCTCGTCCTGCAGCGCATGGCGCAGGGCGGCATCGGTCTTAAAGTCCAGGGCCGAAAAACTGTCATCGAAGATATATAGATCGGCATGCTTCATGAGTGCGCGGGCGATCGCCAGGCGCTGGCGCTGGCCGCCTGAAAAGTTCGTGCCGCCCTGCGTCACCGGGGTATCGAGCCCCTGCGGCTGATCGAGTACAAAGGTGCTCTGGGCAACCTCAAGCGCGTGAAGCATGTCGGTCTCGGTCGCGTCCTCGTTGCCAAAGCGCAGATTACTTGCCACGGTGCCCGAGAACAGCCATGCCTTCTGCGGCACATAGGCGATGTGTCCACGGATCTCATCTTGCGAAAGCTCGCGCAGATCGACACCGTCCAGGCGAATGGCGCCCTTGGTGGCATCGTGGAAGCGCAGCAAGAGCTTGGCCACCGTCGACTTGCCCGAACCCGTCGAGCCGACGATTGCGGTCGTCTGACCGCGACGACAGGCAAAGCTCAGGTCGCACAGGGTGTCCTCGTCGGCATCGTCAAAGCGAAACGACATATGGTCGAACACGGCAACCGCGTCGGCACCATCTGCGGACTCAGGCGCCCCGTCGCCCAGCGTTGCCTTGCCGTCCACGATGCTCGGCTCGATTTCGAGCACCTGTTGCGCGCGGTTGAGGCACGCCGCGGCGCGCGGAAGCGTCAGAATCACCATCTGCGCCATCATCACAAAGAACAGGATCAAGATCGCGTACTCCAGCACGGCCGAGATGCTGCCGATTTGCATGGCGTGGACGCCCACGCGGTTGCCGCCCACCCACAGCACCGCCACCTCGGCGATGTTCATCAAAAAGAAGCTGGAGCTGTCGAGACCCACAAACAGGTGGTTGACCTTGATGGCGTTGGCCGCGTAATCGCTAAACACCTCGTCCAGGCGCCGCTCCTCGTGGCGCTCCTTGTTAAATGCGCGGATGACGCGCACGCCCACGATGTTCTCGCGCAGCACCACGTTCATGCGGTCGATAAAGCTCTGCAGGCGCATAAAGATCGGCGCGGCGTTAGCCACCGTAAAGACCGCCGCCACCAGCACGATCGCAACCACCACGCCCAGCAGCGTGCCCATGGCGGGATCGATGAACCAAGCAAAAATGATGCCTGCCACGGCCAAGAACGGCACCGGCAGCACCAGCTGAATCGTCTGAAGGACAGCTTGCTGAATCACGTTGATGTCGTTGAGCGAGCGCGTGATCATCGAACCCGTGCCAAAGCGCTCAAAGTCGCTGGCGGACAGCTCGAGCGACTTGTCGTACACGGCATTGCGGATATCGCAGGCCACGTTGGCGGCCAGGCGCGCCGAAAGATAGCAGCCCAGCACCGTGCCGCCGCTGGCCATGCCGGTCGCGATAAGCATGTACAGGCCGTTGCGTAATATATAGTCGACATCACCCGTGGTAATACCGGTGTTGACCATGTTCGCCAGCATCGTGGGAACCAACAGCGTACCGACGTTATCTATCAGCACCGCAAACAGCGTCACCGCAATCAGACCGCGGTACGGCCTCATAAACCTCATTAAGAGTCGCATGCGTCCCCCTCGCCCTTATCGTCAGTCTCGTTCTCGGCGGCCACTTGCCGTTTAAATGCCTCGCACTCTTCGTTAAGAACATGGGAGAACTTACCGACCAAGCGCATGATCTCGCACTGTTCCCACGGCTCGAGCGCCTCGAATGCCTGTTGCTCGGCTTTTTGCGCCGGCAACGCGTAGCGCTTGGCAAACCGCACGCCTTCTTCGGTCAGTCGTACAACCTTGTTTTTACGACTGCCCTCGGCAAACTCCAACGTCGCAAGCCCTCGCGCCCTAAGCGTTTTAATCGCCGAATTGATGGTCTGTTTGCTGTAGAACCATTCACTCGTCAGGCGACTCACGGCAACGCTTCCGCCCGCTGCACTCGTGTCGACGAGCATCCAGTAGGCGCAGTCCGAAAGGCCGCAGGCGCGCGAGAACTCCGAATAGATATGGTCGAGTCCATTGAGCAACCGATCGAAGTCGACCAGCGTAACCGCACTATTCATCTATCCCACCATTCAATTGTCCGATTTTTGACCAATTATGTGTCTCTAGATTAGTCCGAGTTTTGACTATCGTCAACAGGCTCTCCGCAAATGCGTGCATTTTTATGGCCTATCGGCAGAAAAAGACCGCCGGCGCGGGGGCGGCGCCAGCGGTCACGTGAAAATCGGGTTTTATTGCCTGTTAAGCGGCGACGGCCTCATAGACCGTAGCGCCCGAGAAGCTGTCATGCAGGCTCTTGCCGGCAATCCACGGCAGCTCGACGACCTCGCAGACCGTGTTGACCAACTCAGAACAGTCAGTAAAGTGGCCCTTGTCGTTGAGGGCCTCGCAATCCTGAACACGCCAATAGCCATCGGTGTGCGTGATGTAGTACTCGTGATCGTTGATCGACACGAAAGCGCGCGTCTTGGAACGCAGCAGCTTCAGAAATCCTTCGAAATCGGTCTCGACGACATCTCCAGCCTGGAACATGATGTTACCTCCTGGCCCGGCGCCACCACGGCGCATTGATAAACGTTGGTACTCCTTTAGTAAAACCTTTATCAGAGGTTATGCGTTCGTCATTTAGGCAAGTGGTAAAAAACCGCAGGGTAGACGGGATAAAACGTTTAACCATCCCATTTGTTTGTCACATTCTGAAGGTACTTTTATGCAAACCTACTTTCCCAATTGGAATCTATCCTTTTGGCCGGGCAATTGACCGTCTATCGTTTGAGCCCGACGGGTATGAACGGGGCATCTGCAACGCCACCGCAAGGAGACACCATGGAGACTATCGAAGCACTCATTCACCGCCGCAGCTGCCGCAACTACAGCGATCGTCCCGTCGAGGCCGAAAAGCTTGCACGTATTATCGAAGCCGGCCAATATGCACCGAGCGGCATGGGCCGCCAGCCGGTGACGTTTGTCGCCGTCACCGACCCCGCGACCGTCGAGCGTCTCTCGCAGCTCAACGCGCAAGTCATGGGCAGCAACAGCGACCCCTTCTATGGCGCCAAGACCGTTGTGGTGGTGCTGGTTGACCGCAGCGTGCCCACACATCTGGAAGACGGCTCGCTCGCCATGGGCAACCTGCTCAACGCTGCCTATGCGCTGGGCGTTGATTCGTGCTGGATTCATCGCGCCCACGAGGTTTTCGATTCGCCCGAGGGCCTGGAGCTACTGGCCAGTTGGGGTCTACCCGCCGACGGCAGCCTGCACGGTGTCGGTCACTGCATTCTGGGCTATGCCGAGGACACGCTGCCCGAGCCCAAACCCCGCCGCGACAACGTGGTCTACGTAAGGTAATTAGTTCCGCCATTCTACCGAACGGCGGGCTCGTTGACGCTGCGCGGGCCGCATTCACGCCAATCTGACGTTCAATTTCGAGGGCGCGACCAGAAGGTCAGCGCCCTCTCATTTCACGTCACCTTGGCGCAAATGCGGCTCGCTCGCTTTTGGCGACTGACATCGAATGAGCCACTGTCTTGGGCAGCTAAAAAAGCCCCGTCCCAAATTAGCTGCCCCACTCGCAACTTATCCCGCCGATGGAGTTATTGCCGTTTCGCTCGTCTGATTCGCATCGACGTCGTCGCCTTGCTTGTCCTCGTCCTTTTGCGCATCGGCGATGGTGGAGGCCGCCGCAACGATACCGCGCTGGGGCGCGACGCTCGTCTGGGCCTGAGCGCCCTCGACAACTTCTGTACCTACATGCGCGAGCTCGGGCGATTTAAACATTGCGTCCAAGTTGGCGCCACCGCCGGCGTAGCCAAGCGCAGCGAGCGCGATGACGATCACTGCAACGGCGGCCACGATCGGCACGTAGCGATGCCAGCCGGCGGGATTGAGCCCGCTGCGGCGAGCCGCCCCGCGGCTGATGTAGCCGAGCGTTCCGTCGTGCTTGAGCTTTGAGCCCACCACGCGTTTGCGGCCCAACAGCGAGGACTCTGCCTGCATTGCCAAGCGGGCGCTTGCCGAAGGATAGCCGTATTTAGTGCGCTTGAACGAGCCATCAAACCCCGAGGCGTGTTTGCCCCACGTCACCGATGTCGTGCGTCGGTTAACCGGCGCGGCGCTCCGCCTTCTGCGGCTCGGTTTTGAAGTCTCAGCCATATGCCCTCGCACGCCGTAACCAAATCGAAACAATAACGCTTTGGACTGTAGCACACGCGTCGCGCGCGGTCACGGGCGCCTCGCTCAACGGTCATCGTCCTTCAGCAAGCGCCACAGCGTTGTACGGCTTATGCCCAGCACCTCCGCCGCACGGGTTCGGTTGCCGTGGAGATGATCTACAACCAGATTCGCGATATCTCGCTCGGTATCTGCCAGCGGTCGCAGGATATACAGGTCGCTTTCGAGTGTCGGGGCGCCAAAGGTTGCGGTCTTAATCACGTCCTCTTGGGCGAGCACTTCCTCCGCCACAGCGCGGTCCACCGTGCCCGCCCCCACCAATATATACAGTCGTTCCGAGACCTCGCGGAGCTGCAGATAATTGCGCGGCCAGCGGTAAGCATCGAGCGTCTTCGTCGCCGTGGCAGACAGCGTGGGCGCTGCCGTCCCAAATGCATCAGCGAGATATTCCAAATAGCGCGCAGCCTTCGTCGACGCGGCTCCCTGCTCGGCGATTGCCGGCGCCACGCTCACCGCACAGGCGAAACGCTCGGTCACAAAGGCGGCTTGATCACTTTCGCCGCCGCCCGGCATGTCATTCGCCGTCAGCACCACATGGCAGCGCGTCGCCAACGCGGTGTCGGTCATCGTGGAGACCAGCTCGCGGAGGCGCTGGGGGCCAACCGCATTCCAGCCCTCAATGCAAAGGGTCAGCCCCGTTTGGAACAGCGGCGATTCGGAGCTTTTGAGCACATGGCGCCAACCGCGATCGGTGAGTTCATCGAGCGCGACGGAAACAAAGGGCTGATCGACAAAAGGGCCATCCAGATAGAGGCGCTTGGCAATCTCGACCTGACCCGCTCCCAGCTCGCCCTCGAGCATAAGGGGCACGCCGCGCGCATAGCTCTCGGTAACCGGTACAGCCACCGAGGCCGCCCCCTCAACGATGCCGTACGCGCTCGATTCATAGCGGACCTCAACTTCGTCGGCGTTGAGCCACTCGATGCCCGCATGCGCCGCGGCACCGCGCACCTCGCGGACCACAACGACCCAAAGCCTCCCGCCCTCTTTGTCGGTGGGGCGAACGGTCAGGCTCAGGCGCGTACCCTCACGCCCCATAACCAGACGCGCGCCGTCTCCTATACGGTCGAGACGCTCAGCGACAAAAGCCGCCACATCCCGCTCAAGCGCCGCGTCATTCATGGTCGAGATCGCGACGTCCCCACGCGCATCGATTGCCAATGCCGAGGCCCCGGCAGCAGCTAGGGCATCGGTCAAGATGTTCAGCTTAGCATTGCTATCCATGATTTGCCCCTGTCCGCGGCGACGTGCAACCGCCGACGGTCGCACGACCGAGTGTTTCAAAATTGAACGATATTGCTCACCAAACACTATAGGGCAGAAAGCGCCGTCCTGCGAGTATAGGTGTTGCCCCGCATCGCCATCCTGGCGGGGCGATAAGAGCTCTTCGGGACTTATAAACCTGCGGACAAGCCATACCCGCAAGAGCTCCTATCGCTCCACCGTGAGAATGCGCTCACCGGCAGCCAGCACGCGAATAAGCTACTTCTCTACCAGATTCCCAGCACGTGCTGCATTCCCAAACTCATGCACGCAATGCCAATCCAGCAGCAAAAGCCCAACGCGATGGGCTTGCCGCCCTTTTTGACCAGCTCGACGATATCGGTATTAAAACCAATAGCCGCCATGGCCATCACAATAAAGAACTTCGACAGCTCCTTGATGGGCGCCGTGATGGACGCGGGAAGCTGAAGCACCGTGGTGATCACGCTCGCCAGCACAAAGAACAGCACAAACATGGGAAACGCACGTTTAAGCGAGAACGTGCTTTTGGCGTCACCGCCGGCCTTGCGTGCCAGATGCATCTGCCAGCATGCGAGGACCAGCGTGATGGGAATAATGGCCAGCGTCCTGGTGAGCTTGACCACTGTGGCGCTCTCGAGCACATTGGCGCCGGGATGCATGCTGTCCCAGGCGCTCGCCGCAGCCGTTACCGACGAGGTGTCGTTGATGGCGGTGCCGGCAAACAGGCCAAAGCCCTCGTTGGTCAGCCCGAGCATGCCGCCGAGCGTCGGAAACACGAGCGCCGCGATAACGTTAAACAGGAAGATGACCGAAATGGCCTGGGCAATCTCGCGATCGTCGGCATCGATGACGGGCGCGGTCGCAGCGATGGCCGAACCGCCGCAAATCGACGAACCCACACCCACAAGCGTCGCGATCTTACCCGGTACGTTCATGACGCGGCAGAGCACAAAGGCGATGACAAGCGAGGTCGAGATCGTCGCCACGATAATCGGCAGCGACTGGGCACCCTTGGACAGAATCTGGGAGAGGTTCATGCCAAAGCCAAGCAGGATAACCGCGTACTGCAAGACTTTTTTGGACGTATAGGTGACGCCGGCGGCGAGCTGTTCGCGACGATTCTTGGGAAAGACGAGCGCCAGGACCATGCCAAAGAGGATGGCAAATACCGGACCGCCGACCACCTCAATTTGTTTGCCGAGCAACGTCGCGGGAATGGCAATGATCAGGCAGAACAAGACGCCTTTCCAGCGCTCGCGAACGATATTTGCCAGTTGCATATGGGATTCCTTCTTTCTATTTCACGTTTGCGACGGCTTATGATACGGCAACATTGAGCACAGCCTTGCGCAAACACAGACTAAGATGCCGCAATAGTTCTCAGGCAACAGCCGAATTGCCCACCGCGGAGAGCTGATTCGCGGCATAATTAACAACTGACATATGAGTTTGATAGAACAGTTGCGAGGCGCTATGGAAGAATCGATGCACGTCGGCGAGCAGGAAACGAGCCTACAGGACCAGTCCTACCACACCATTCGACGCAAAATCGTCTACCTGGACTACAAGCCGGGCGAAAAGCTGGGCGTCAAGCAACTTTGCGACGACCTAGATATGGGGCGCACCCCTGTGCGCGAGGCTTTGGTTCGTTTGGCGCAGGAAGGCCTGGTGCGCACCGTGCCCCAGAGCGGTACCTACGTCTCGCCCATCAACCTCACCCTTGCCGAGAGTGCCTGTTACATCCGCGAGCATCTGGAAAAGCAGGTGATTGTGGAGTGCTGTGCGCGCGCCACGTCGGCCGGCATCGAGCAGCTCGACCGCGCCATCGTGCTGCAGGAAAAGGCCATGGCCGAAGAGGATCGCATCGGCTTCTTTTTGAGCGACAACCTCATGCATCACATGATTTTTAGCATCGCATGTCGCAGCACCGTGTGGTCGTGGCTCGAAGAGACCAATGCCGACCTGGAGCGCTTCCGCTGGCTGCGCGCCGCCACGCAGGTTCTCGACAATCAGGACATCGTGAACGAGCACAAGCAGATTCGCCGCGCTATCGCCGGTCGCGACCCCATCGAAGCGAGCTTTTTGGTCAGCAAGCACCTGCATATGATGTTCCGCAACCAGACCGAGGTTCTGGACCAGTTCCCCGAGTACTTCGAGACCAGCAAGCTCCGCTAACCTGCCAAATAGGGACAGGTTCATTTTGGCAGGTTTTATCTGGGCAAATGAAACAAGGCCCGGCTCCGCTGCAACGGAGCCGGGCCTTGGTCGCCAGAATGGCGGAACCAACTACTCCACGGTAACGCTCTTTGCCAGGTTGCGGGGCTGGTCGACGTCGCAGCCGCGCAGGATGGCAACCTCGCGGGCGAGCAGCTGCAGCGGGACGCTCGCCGTGATGGGGCTGAACACGTCGCGGACGGCCGGCACGCGAATGATGCAGTCGGCAATCTTGTTGATTTCCTCGTCGCCCTCGGTAGCAACGACGATGACCTTGGCGCCGCGCGCCTTGCACTCCATGAGGTTCGACACGGTCTTGTCGTAGGTGGCACTCTTGGTGGCCACGGCGATGACAGGGAAGCCCGGGTCGATCAAGGCAATGGGGCCGTGCTTCATCTCGCCGGCGGCGTAGGCCTCGGCGTGCAGGTAGCTGACCTCTTTGAGCTTAAGCGCGCCCTCGTAGGAAATAGCGGCACCCATGCCACGGCCCACGAACAGCGCCGACTGCGCGTCCTTGCACAGCAGGGCGGCCTCATGAACGGCCTCGGTTTGGGTATCCAAAATCCACTGGATCTGCTCGGCCGTATCGGAAAGCTCGCGGAACAGCATGCGCGCCTGCTTGGTGGTCAAGCGGTACTTGACCTGCGCCAGCAGCAGGGCCAAAAGCGTAAGGCTCACGACCTGGCCGATGAAGCTCTTGGTCGAGGCGACCGCGATCTCCTTGTTGGCCTTGGTGTAGATGACGCCGTCGCTCTCACGCGCCACGGGGCTGCCCACCACGTTGGTGATGCCGAAGACCTTGGCACCCTTGATGCGCGCGTCGCGAATGGCGGCAAGGGTATCGGCCGTCTCGCCCGACTGGGACACGGCCACGACGAGCGTCGTCGGCGTGATGATGGGGTTGCGATAGCGGAACTCGCTGGCCGCCTCCACCTCGGTGGGGATGCGAGCCCAGCCCTCAATGAGATTCTTGGCAATGAGGCCAGCGTGATAGCTGGTGCCGCAAGCGATCACGTAGACGCGGTCGATGTCGTTGAGTTCCTCGAGCGAAAGGCCCAGCTCGTCGATGTCGAGCTCGCCGGCCGGCGTCATACGACCAACCAGCGTGTCGCGCACAACGCGCGGCTGCTCGTGAATCTCCTTGAGCATAAAGTCGGGATAACCGCCCTTTTCTGCCATGTCCAGGTCCCAGTCGATGTGGGTGACCTTGGGCTCGATAACGTTGCCGGCCTCGTCGGTGTACTCGACGCCTGCGGGCGTGAGCTTGGCAAACTGACCGTCCTCGAGCACCACGACATCGCGGGTGGCGTCGATGAGCGCGATGACATCGGAAGCAACATAGGAGCCGGTTTCGCCCACACCGACTACGATCGGGGAATCCTTGCGGGCCACGGCGATCACGCCGGGCTCGTCAGCGCACACGGCGGCCAGACCATAGGCACCGACCACGTGGGTGCAAGCCTCGCGCACGGAGGCCATCAGGTCGTGCGTCTCGGCATAGGCCTCTTCGATCAGATGCGCGAAGACCTCGGTATCGGTCTCGCTCTTAAAGTGGTGGCCGCGACCCTCCAACTCTTCGCGCAGCTCGGCGAAGTTCTCGATGATGCCGTTGTGGACGATGGCGATACGACCGTCGCAGCTGGTGTGGGGGTGAGCGTTAACGACGGAGGGCTTGCCGTGGGTGGCCCAACGGGTGTGGCCGATACCGCAGGTAGCGTCGCTGTCAATGTTGGAAAGCTCGCTCTCCAAGCCCGCGACCTTACCCACGCGGCGGATGACATCGAGGTGCGCCGCGGCGCCCTCGCCCACCTCGAGCGCGACGCCCGAGGAGTCATAGCCGCGATACTCCATACGCTTGAGGCCCGTGACCAGGATGTTCTTTGCAATATCAGAGCCGGTGTAGCCGACAATTCCGCACATAGGATAAATCCCTTCGTCCGCTTGACTGCAAAACGTCCACGCACAGGGGGCGCTGAGACGCATAACGTTCGAGTATTGTACTCACGCAAACGCAAGCTGATATACCAGAGGTGGTATCTCAACTTAGATACCACTCGATGCACACACGTCCAGCCGGTCCAAACCACCACAAAGGTACCTGCCCCCTTCGTGGTGGTCGCGCTGGCAACGGCGTTTCCCCAGATAAACCTGCCAAAATAAACCTGTCCCTTTTTGGTAGGTTTGGGATGCTACAATCTGGCTTGTACTTGAAACGCATCAAAGGGGCCGCTATGGCAAAGGTAAAAATCAGCGACGTCGCGCGCGAGGCCGGGGTTTCGTTGGGCACGGTTTCCAACGCGCTCAACCACCCCGAAAAGCTGCGCCCCGAGACCCTCAAGCTCATCAACGAGACCATCAATCGCCTTGGCTACCTGCCCAACCAAAGCGCCCGTCAGCTCGCGGGCGGCGCCACCAAGTCCTTTGGCCTGGTGCTCCCCCGTCTCGATCACGGCTTTTCGCTCCAAATCGCCAGCGGCGCCCACAACGAGGCCCGCAAGCACGGCTACGACTTGCTCATCGCCAACGCCGATAACGACGATATTCTCGAGGACCATTACCTGCGCTACTTTATGGGCACCCAGATGTCCGGCGTCATGGTTCAGCCCATGGCATCCCCCGACTGGCACCCCGCCATGACCAAGATGCCCGTGCCGATCGTCCATCTGGACATCCATTGCTCCGAGCCCGGCTACTACGTAGCGGCCGACAATGAGGCCCAGGGTCGCATCATTGCCGAACTTGCCATCGCCCGCGGCGCGCACCATATTGTCGTCGTCGGCCGAGCAGCATTTATGCAACTCACCCTGCGCGTCCTTGGCATTCATAAGGCGCTCGCCCTGCACCCCGATATCAAGATCGAAGTCATCGACGCCGGCGAATGGAATACCGCTGCCGACGGCTACGGCATCGGTGCCCAAATCGCCGAGCGCCCCGCGGACGAACGTCCCGATTTTGTCGTCGGCCTGACCGACGTGCTGGCCTCGGGCGTTATCTCGGCATTGGTCGACAAAGGCATCTCCGTCCCCGAGCAGGTTCGCGTGGCCGGATGCGACGGCAACCCGCTCGCTTGGAGCGGATCGGTCCCACTCACTACGGTAGCGCCCCCGGGCTACGAGATTGGCCGCAAGGGTGTCCAACTGCTGATGGAGCAAATCGAGAACAAGGCCCCGGCAAAGATCAAGCATATCCGTGTCGGCTCCGCAGTGCGTACCGTCACCGCAGTCGCCGCCGAGGATATCAACCGCCAAGAACTGGTACGTCCGTTCCTGCTGGAACGCGCCAGCACCCGGGCAAGCAGCCAGACCGACGCCACGGCCATCAACCTCGGCGCGTATCTATAGCACGCCCGCAAGTATGCTAAGTCGCCGCTCAAGCAAAAGAGGCCCGACCATTGCCGGACCCCTTTTGTTTAAGCGCAAACGTAAGCAATTGCTCGTTTCAACGCCGCAATTGTCTAGCGCACGGCCTTGACCGCCGCCGCCAGATCGAACAGCGTATCGAGCACGGCCTCGCAGCCATCCACCACGTCCTGCGGCAGCGGCACGATATCGGGGACGGCAAAGACATGGCAGCCGGCCGTAATGCCCGAGACGCAACCGTTGCGCGAATCCTCGACCACGGCACATTCCTCGGGAGCAAAGCCCGCGCGCTCGCAGGCGAGCAGATACATCTCGGGGTCGGGCTTGCCGTGCACGACGTCCTCGCCACACGTTACCGTTTCAAACTTGTCAAAGAGGCCAACCATCTTAAGGTTGCGCTCGGCCGTAACGAGGCGCGACGACGTCGCTAGACCAACGTGATAGCCCGCAGCCAGCAGCTCGTCTAGGCACTCGGCGGCGCCGGCCTTAAGTTCCAGTTCGGTCTTGACCATCTCGTCGCGAATCTCCTTGTGGCGGACATAGACCGCCTCGGTGGTTTCGTGGCTGCCGTAATGCTCATCAAGGATGTCCATGACATCGGGCAGCGTGCGGCCGATAAACTGATGGATCAGCGCTTCATCAATCGCGAGCCCCAGCTCAGCGGCGCCTGCCTTCCAGGCCTTAATCCCCAAACGCTCGGTATCGACCAGCGTTCCATCCATGTCAAAAATAACAGCCTTGATCATATCGGTCCCCCATCGACTCTCGCTGTCGCGTTGCTGCAACTCTACCGCATTTGGCAACTTGTATATAACGTATATACCATATTGCACTTTCGTTACACAGATAGAAGTCTTATGGCAAGTAACGCATTAGGATTATAGTTTTCGATCGAGTACTCAACGATAAGGAACGTTTCATGATTTTAGACACCACGGCACCCGCAGAGGAGCTTCAAGACAAGCTATCGGCGCTCGAACAGCTGCTTTTGGCATACGGGCGCGTGGCTATCGGGTTTTCCGGCGGCGTTGACAGCAGCTTTTTGGCCGCCGTATGCGCCCGCATCATGCCTACCAATACCCTCCTCGTCCATCTCACCACGCCGCTCATCGGCACGCCCGAGCAGGCTTCGTTTGAGCAGTCCGTTGATGGACAAGCCAATGAAGGGGCGCATTTTAAGCTCCCCGTGCTCAATCTTTCGGTCGATCAGTTGCAGCTCCCCCAAGTAGCCTGCAACGATGCCAATCGCTGCTACCACTGCAAGCACGCTGGCTTTACCGCCATCGTCAACCACGCCAAGTCGCTCGGCTTTCCCACCGTCATCGATGGCAGCAATGCAAGCGATCGCGGTGACTACCGCCCCGGCATGCGTGCGGCAGAAGAGCTCGGCGTACGCTCACCCCTTATGGAGGTCGGCTTTACCAAGGACGAAGAGCGCGAGCTGCTGCGCGCATGGGGTTATCCCGTTTGGAACCTGCCGGCGGGAGCATGTCTTGCCACGCGCGTCCCCACGGGCGAGGAGCTTACGCGCGAGAAGGTCTCCCTGATTCGCGCCTGCGAGGATTACCTGCACGATCTTGATCTGGCACAGGTACGCGCGCGCCTGGTCGGCGGCTGCATGCATATCGAGGCCGCACCCGCAGATGTCGCCAAGATTGCCACCCTCGGCGGTGCCGCCGTCGACGACAAGGGCAAGACCCCGCTGCCCGCCGTTATCAAGTCCGCGCTGCGCGAACTGGGCTGCGACCATATCTCCCCCGAGGTCACCCCCTACATTCACGGCAACATGAATCTTTAAGTTACGCCGTTTTACAAACGGCGTAACCGCTCGGCGCTGCGCAGGCCCCGGGCACGGCAATCTGACGCTCAACTTCACGGGCGCGACCAAAAGGTCAGCGCCCGCTTGTTTCACGTCACCTTACCGCACCCGGAGCCCGCTCGCTCGCATATGCTCAACCTGCACTGCGTTAACTGACCTGCCAAAAAGGAACAGGTTTATTTTGGCAGGTTTTATCTGGGGAAACGCAAATAGGGCCGTGACACCCATACGGCGTCGCGGCCCTTTTCCTTGGAGAAGGATCAATTGATTGAACGGGATGACCGTTCTAGTCTTCGAGTCCGCTATTGATGAGCTCCGCAATCTCAACGGGATCGGTGCTCGCGCGCACCTTGTCACGGAAGCCGGCGTCCATCAGCATCACGGCAGCCTTGGAGAGCAAGCGCAGGTGCGTGGTTCCTGCCTCGCCGGCAGGCACGTACAGCGCGAGCGCAACATCGACGGGCACACCATCGAAGCTCGGCCATTCAACGGGCTCGACCAGCTTAAGCACGGCAACGCCCGGCGTGTGGATAGCATCGCTTTTGGCATGTGGAACGGCAAAACCGGCGACAAGGCCAGTCTCGGCCTCGTTCTCGCGAGCCATGAAGGCAGTCTCTACGGCAGATGCGTCGTCAGCAAAGCCGAGCTCGACGGCCTGATCGGACAAATAATGCAGGGCATCCTCGCGCGAGGCGGCGGTATACCCTATCGTCACTTGGTTGGCAGATACAAATCCCATGGAAACCTTCCTTACAACACAGACCTGACCGCAGCTTCGATGCCGTCGGCGTCCAAACCGTACTTGTGCAGCAAATCGACCGCAGGGCCGGACTCGCCATACACATCGCGCACGCCGACGCGACGCATCGGCACCGGATACTGCTCCGCTAGCACCGAGGCAACGGCCTCGCCAAGACCGCCGATAATCGAATGCTCCTCGGCAGTGACCACGCGACCGGTCTTCTTGGCGCTGGCTACAACCAGGCGTTCGTCGAGCGGCTTGATCGTATGCATGTTGATGACCTCGGCATCGATGCCATCGGCAGCGAGCGCCTCGGCAGCCTCAAGCGCCTCGGCGACCATAAGGCCACAAGCGATGATGGTCACATCGGACCCCTCGCGCACGACCACGCCGCGACCAATCTTGAACTCATAGTCCTCGCAGTCGTTGATGACCGGTGTTGCCAGGCGGCCGAAGCGCATGTAAACCGGGCCCTCAAACTCATAGGCGGCGCGCACACAGGCACGAGCCTCGACGTCGTCGGCGGGAACGACCACCGTCATACCCGGAATCGTGCGCATGAGTGCGATATCCTCGCAGCACTGGTGCGTGGCGCCGTCCTCGCCCACCGAAATGCCGGCATGAGTAGCGCCAATCTTGACGTTGAGGTGCGGGTAGCCGATGGAATTGCGGACCTGCTCGTAGGCGCGACCGGCGGCAAACATCGCAAAGGTGCTCGCAAAAGCAACGCGGCCCGTGGTCGCGATGCCGGCGGCAAGACCCATCAGGTTGCTCTCGGCAATGCCGGCGTCGTAGAAGCGCTCAGGGTGCGCAGCCTTAAACTTACCGGTCTGCGTGGCGGCGGCCAGGTCGGCATCGAGAACCACAAAGTCATCGCGCTCATTGCCCAGCTCGACAAGTGCCTCGCCATAGCTAACGCGCGTGGCGACTTTCTTGACGTCTGCCATTAGAGCTCCTCCCCTGCTGCTGCGAGCTCGGCCATGGCCTGCTCAAACTGTTCATCGTTGGGTGCCTTGCCGTGCCAGCCCACCTGGTTTTCCATAAAGGAGACGCCCTTGCCCTTCACCGTCTCGGCGATAATGGCCACGGGCGAGTCGCTCACTTTGCGGGCCTCGGCAAAGGCGGCGGCAATCTGCGCCATGTCGTTACCGTCGGCGAGCTCGATCACATGCCACTTAAAGGCGCGGAACTTGTCAGCGAGCGGCATGGCCGAGTTGACTTCATCGATCGTGCCGTCAATCTGCAAGCCGTTGTGGTCGACGACGGCAACAAGATTGTCGAGCGCATGGTTGCCGGCGAACATGGCCGCCTCCCACACCTGGCCTTCCTCGCACTCACCGTCGCCCAGCAACGTGTAGACACGGTAGCCGTCGCCCCAGTGCTTAGCGGCAAGCGCCATTCCAACTGCAGCAGAGATGCCCTGACCGAGCGATCCGGTGGACATATCGATGCCAGGGGCGTCGTTCATGTTGGGATGGCCCTGCAGTCGGCTGCCAATATGACGGAGCGTCTCGAGCTCTTCGACGGGAAAATAGCCGCGATTTGCCAACACCGAATACAGGCCCGGCGCCGCGTGACCCTTGGAGAGCACAAAGCGATCGCGATCGGCCTTGTGAGGGTCGGCAGGATCGATATTCATTTCCTCAAAGTACAGATACGTCATGATGTCGGCAGCACCGAGCGATCCACCCGGGTGTCCCGACTTGGCCGCGTGAACCGCAGTCACGACACCCTTCCTGACCTCATTGGCGACCTTCGCCAGCTCCTGGTTGGTCATACGAATTCCTCTCTTGAGAACAACCCCGGCACCGGATGACGCGATGCCGGGGCAATCCACTCGTTAAGCCTGAGCGACGACCTTCTGCCAGTCAGCCTCAAAAGAGGCGAGGCCCTGGTCGGTCAGCGGATGATGCAGGCACTTCTTGAGAGCGGCCATGGGCACGGTCGCAATATCGGCACCGAGTAGCGCGGCCTGGGTCACGTGGTTGGGCGTACGAACCGAGGCGGTGATGATCTCGACGGTGTCGTCGACGTTCTTGCCCGTCCAGTCGTAGTTCTTAATGCAGGTCACGACGTTGTCGAGCTGCGAGATACCGTCCTCGGCGATGTCATCGAAACGACCGACAAACGGGCTGATGTAGCGAGCACCGGCATTGGCGGCCATAAGGGCCTGCGTCGGCGAGAAGACGAGCGTCATGTTGACGCGCACGCCAGCATCGGCCAGTGCACGGCAGGCGGCAAGGCCGGCCTCGCACACGGGAAGCTTGACCACGATGTTGGGGGCGAGGGCGGCAAGGCGCTTGCCCTCCTCGATCATACCCTCGGCAGTGGTAGCGGTAGACTCGGCGGAAACGGGCAGGCCCTCGCAGAGCTCGGCAATCTTGAGCATATGCGGCTCAAAGTCGGCAAGCTTGCCGCCGGTCTTGGCGTACAGGGACGGGTTGGTGGTAACACCGGCCAGGCAGCCCCAGCTCTTGGCCTCGGCGATCTCGTCCAGATTGGCAGTATCGATAAAGAACTTCATGGTGCAAACTCCTTCGAAGGAATCCAAAACTCAAAAAATAGGACAAAGGGGATGTCCCTTTGTCCTATGTGCCGGGCCTGCGGCTGGGACATGCCCCAGGCCCGGCGTCGTGTAGGAAAAGCTACTTAGTCCTCGAGAGCCTTCTCGATGCGGCTCGTGACGCCCTTGAGGTTAAGACCGACGACGTACTGCTTGATCGGGCGCTTGATGTGCTCGATCACAAAGCGCTTGCCGTCGATGTCCTGGGCAGCGAGGTTGCGATAGAGCTTCTCGACCTGCTCCTTGACCTCGGGATCGTTGAACGCATAGTGGCCGGAGACATCCAGGATCTTCAGGCTGAGCTCATCGTCGGCAAGGATGTCATCGACCTGCAGGTTGACGTCGTCGCCAGTCATCCACTTGCGCCAGCGCTCGGTCTTGATAGCCTTGACCAGCAGCGTGTGATACAGGTCGGAGGGGTCATCGCACAGACCGTTGTCGACCAGGATCTGCTCGGTGGCGCAGAGCTTGAGGTAGGCGCGGGTCTCCTCGGTGCCATACTGCGGAGCGACGTTGGAGGCGGTCACGTGTGCCGGGATGTGCTCGAGCAGCGTCGCGTCGTCCAGATAGTCGGCGTTGTGCTCCTTCAGGCCCACGCCATAGCGCTTGGCCATATCGGCAAGCTCGCGGGCGTTCTTGAAGTTGTAGTGACCGACCTGCTCCGTCCAGCGGGTAAGGGTGCCGGTCTGGCCGACGATAAAGGTGGGCATGGGGCAGCCGCGCTTCTCGAGCTCGGGCTGCAGCTGAGAAATGAACTCCTCGTACTTATCGGTAGAGGTCAAGCCGCCATTGGTCTCCTCGGTACCGACCTCATAGGCGACCTCGGGCAGGTTATGCTCGCGACGGTACTGCTCAAGGTAGTCGATAAGATCGATCGTGCGGCGAAGCACCACGTCGAGCGGAATAACCTTGCCGATCTGATAGGGGTCCTTGGTGGGGTCGACCATCAGCAGGTCAAAGCCCGCCTCCATGTCGGCGACGAAGGACTTGCGGGCGAGCTCCATGGCCTCGTCCTCGGGCAGGTGGGCGTTACGCTCCTCGTCGCGCTGCCACGGACCGCCGTGATCGCGGCACAGGTAGTACGGACCGGTGTAACCCACCTCGTCGGCAACCTTCTTGATGTCGGCGGCAAAGCGCGTCTGGTCCCAACCGTTGACGTAGCCGGCGCCCATCTCGTCCATATCGACCTGGTTGCGGCTGGCGATAAACATGGGCGGGAAATCCTCGTCCTTGGCAAGCTCGAACACGGCCTGAATCAGGTTGGGGCTCATGGGGCCAATGCCGACCATGGTTGCGTGATCGCCGCTATCCTGCAGCTTGAGCATGCCCTGAACGGCCTGACGGATGGTGAGGTTGGACATTTTGTTCTCCTTCTCCAGAGGATTTTTGACAAAAGTTCCCTGGGACCCAGATGTGGGCCCTATCAGTACGGATGGATTTTGTTGTGTAGGGGCGGTTGTGCGGAGTCAAATCCATCCCTCCGCACAACCGGAGTCCTTAAAGGTTTACTTGGCCTGCTTATCGAGCGTGGGCTTCATGGCAATCAGGATTGCAGCGGCGACCACGGCGCCAATCACGATGTCCAGGCAGAACAGCGCGACGTTGTTGGTGGCAAGGGCGACGATAAAGCCACCGTGCGGGACGTAGCAGTCGATGCCCTGGAAGGCGGCAAGTGCCGCACCCACGGCAGAGCCGATGCAAATGCCGGGCAGGGTGTGACCGAGGTCCTTGACCGCGAAGGGGATAGCGCCCTCGGTAATACCGATGCAGCCCATGAACAGCGCGGAGATGCCCATCTGGCGGTCAGCGTCATCGAACTTGTTCTTGGCGATGGGCGCAGCGAGGCCACAGGCGATCGGGGGAACGGCGACGGCGACGCGGAACATACCGTTAGGACCGTAGATACCGGAGGCCATGATGGCCATGGTGAAGGTCGAGGCGGTCTTGTTGATGGGGCCACCCATATCGAAGGCGGTCATAACGCCAATGACCAGACCCAGGACAACTGCGGAACCGCCCTGCAGGCTGCCGAGCACGCCGGTGAGCCAGTCCATCACAAAGCCAAGCGGCGTGGCCAGGATGTAGATATAGGCCATGCCCAGGACAAGCGAGGTCAGAATCGGGATGATCAGGATGGGCATGATGGTCTGGATGGTGTTGTTGACCTTCCAGGTCTTCATCCAGCGGACAAAGTAGCCGCAGATGACCGCCATGATCATGGCGCCCAAGAAGCCGGTCGAAACGCTGTTGCCGTTAGGGGTAACGACTGCGTTATTGACCAGGTAGCCCAGGACAAAACCGGGGGCGAGCGCGGGCTTGCCGGCCATCGAGTAGGAGATGTATGCCGCAAGCACCGGGATCATCATGGAGATGCCGGCCATGCCGATGGTGTTAAGGCTCACCATCAGCGGGTTCGTAACCTCCATGCCGTTGGCGCCGGCGGTACCGGATGCCAGCGAGAAGGCAAGAAACACGCCGCCGATAACGACGATGGGGATAAAATAGGAAACGCCGGTATTGAATGCATTGAGCAGCGTCTTGCCAGGATCGGCAAAGATAGACTGCTTGGACGCCGGTGTCGGGGCCTGCGGGGCAGCGGAGACGGCCTTCTTCTCTGCCTTGGCCTCGGCCTTGGGCGCGTCAACGGCGCCACCCGTCGCCTTGATGATCTCAATGGCCTGGTCGATGATCTTGACCGGATCGGCGATTACATCAGAGGTGCCGACCTTCAGGAACTTGCCCTCGGCCATCTTCTGCTCAAAACGGTCCTCGTTCTCGACACCCACGTCGACGGACTCCAGGACCAGGTCGGCGGGGTCCACGTCTTCCTGCGTGAGCTCATTCTCGATACCCAGGCCACCCTGAGCCTCGACCTTGCACTCGATGCCACGGGCGGCGCATTCATCCTGAATCGCCTTCTGGGCCATATACGTGTGGGCGATACCCACAGTACAGGCGGCAACGCCTACGATCTTCATTGCTTCCCTCTTTTCATAGAGTTGCGTGCGCAAGACACCGTTTGCGGAGGCCTCCGGAGCATCCCCTGCCGTTTGGACTTGCTGTCTTTTCGACAAGAACAATATAGGTGCTCGTTTTTCTTAATGCCAGCTTATTTCGGTAAACGCGCAGGTCAGAGCGTTGGTTATGCGATTTAGTTATGCGTTTAACCAAAAATGAATCCTGCGATTTTGCCCTCGATTTCAAAAGTCAAGAAGTATTTGATTTTCTCGGTAGACGGCAGATGCGCATGCCGGTCACAAATTTCGACCCCACCCGTATGCCGCATTTGTTGCATACTCATATGAAAGGAAAAAGCCGCTCACCGAAGCGTATCCTTCACCAAGACTCAAAGTCATCATGTTGGAAAATGCTCATCTGTCGGAAGGAGTCGCTGTGGCAAAACAGCGCGTTACGATCGCAGACGTCGCTCGAGAGGCGGGAACCTCGACGGCAAGCGTCTCGTATTACCTCAACGACAAACGAGAAAAGCTTAGCGAGAAGACGCAGAACAAAATCGCGCGCGTCATTAAGGAACTCGGATACGTTCCCAACGCCCAAGCGCAGACGCTCACCGGCAAGCAAGCCCACGTCATTGCCATCATCATTTTGGATAACACCAACAAATGGGCGGGGCTCGTTCTCAATGGCATGGAGCAGGTCATGCTCCCCGCGGGCTACCAGACGGTCGCTTGCACGAGCAACTTTAACCCCGAGACCGAGCTCATGTACGTCGACAAGATGCTCTCGCTGGGCGTCGATGGCTTTATCATCCAGCCCACGGCAAACTTCAAAGCCGTGCATGACCGCATTAGACGCGCCGGCAAGCCGGTCGTCTTTTTCGATGCGGCCATCTATAGCCCAGGTACCAGCTGGATCAAAACCAACCTTTACGACGGCGTGTACAACGCCACACAGGCACTCCTCGACGCCGGCTACGAAGATTTCTTTTCCATTGCCGCCAACATGACCGAAATGCGCACCCGCATGGAGCGTTTTCAGGGGTATGCCGAGGCGCTGGCAGCGAACGGGCAGCTCTACAAAGCGATTCCCATCGATCACAACAAGCCGTCAATCAACGAGCTCACTGAATACTTTAAATTCAAGTTCAATCCCGCCAAGCGAACCCTTATCTTCGTGCAAAATCAGTGGGCACTTCCCCGTGTCTACAAGGCCCTCCAGCCAATGGCCCATCTGCTTCCGCAGCAAATCGGCCTTTTGGGACTCAACTGCGAAGACTGGACTAATCTCACCACACCGACCGTCTCCACCATCATCGAGCCCGTCGACCAAGAAGGTCGCGAAGCAGCCGAGATGCTGCTCGCCCTACTTGACGGAAGCAGCGAACCCGGCGAGCAGCGCATTCTCGAGTGCAAGCTCAACTGGCTCGACTCCACCTCGATCTAGACCGCGGGACAAATGAATCAGTAGCGTTTGTCTCAAATCTTAAGTATTTGTTCGACAGAACGGCCCTTGCCGGCTCCTGCTAGACTGGTAGATTCCCAACCGTCCATCCAGGAGCCTCAATGTCGCGCAAGCCCGCCTACAAGCAAGCACTTTCCATCGGCACCGCCGTGGTGCTGGGGTTTGCGCTGTTTACGGGATCGCTCGACGGAGCGCCCAAGTTGCTGTCGCCGCAAGGCGATGAGCAGGCGGCGGCTCTGGCCGAAAAACAAAACGAGAGTCCCAGCCGCACCGACGACGAGGCAGACCTGGTCGCTCGGCTCGAATCGGGAACGGCGAGCGCGGCGGACCCTCAAAACAGCCAGGACTCCGGCGATGGCTCCGATTCCGCCGCGACCGACACCGATGACGACGTTTCCGCGGGCAGTGCCGCCACCCCCATCGACGAGGTCGAAAACCCCGACCTCAACCGCGCCCGCGGTGTTTATCTCAGCAGCATTCCCGACTACGCCGGCAACCCCTACGTTGCCCTTCGCGCCGACAGCACGCACCCGCTCGGCACGCCGTCATTCACACTCGATGAATACGATCGCGCCACCGAAGAGGGCTGCTTTAAGAAATTCTCCAAGCTCGACAGCCTGGGTCGCACTCGCAAGGCGCTCGCCTGTGTAGGCCCCGAGTCGCTCGGACAGGGAAAGCGCGGCGATATCTCGCGCATCCATCCTGCCGGTTGGCACCAGCAGCGCTACGACTTTATTCCGGGCCAGAGCCTCTACAACCGCTGCCACCTTATCGCCTGGTCGCTCTGCGGCGAAAACGCCAACCGCAAGAATCTCCTCACCGGCACGCGCTATCTCAACGAGACGGGCATGCTGCCGTTTGAAGAGCAGATTCTCAACTATATTCGCGATACGGGCAACCATGTGCTCTACCGCGTCACGCCCGTGTACAACGAAGAGGAACTCGTCTGTCGTGGCGTTCGTCTGGAAGCACAATCGGTCGAAGACCACGGTAAGACCCTCTGCTTCCACGTGTACTGCTACAACCTGCAGCCGCACGTGCAGATCGACTACGCCACCGGCCGCAACCAGGCCTCGGGGGACTAGCCCCGAGCCACGACAAGAACCGATTTGCAACCCCACCGGGGATCAAAAAGGGCCACCCCGGATTGCCCAGAGCGGCCCTTGCATCAGAATGTATGTTGCAGGCAAAACCACACGTTACTTGGCGCGGCCCTCCTCATAGCGCTTGACCAGCTTGGCCTGAACGTCATAAGGCACCTGCTCATAGCCTGCGGGCTTCATGGTAAAGTCGCCCGTGCCACGCGTGATAGAGCGCAGGCGCGTCGAATAATCCGTCAGCTCGGCTAGCGGTGCCTGGGCAATGACCACGGTGTCTCCGCGCTCATCGGTCTCCATGCCCGTCACGCGGCCACGCGAGGCCGAGATGTCGCCCATCACGGCGCCGGCGTAGCTCTCGGGGATAGTCACCGTAATTTCCTCGATGGGCTCCAGCACCACCGGGTCGGCATCGGCGCACGCCTTGCGCAGGCCGATGCGGGCCGCCGCGCGGAACGCCATCTCGTTGGAGTCGACGCTGTGATACGAGCCGTCATACACCGCGACGCGAATGCCCGTGAGCGGGTAGCCGGCGATGATGCCGTCCTTCATGGTCTCCTGGACGCCCTTGTCCACAGCGGGGATGAGCGAGCGCGGGATGCGGCCACCCACGACCTCGTCCACAAACTCATAGCCGTCGCTCGTGCCGTCGGGCCCAATGAGCGGCTCCACGCGCAGCCAGCAGTCGCCGTACTGACCGGCGCCGCCTGTCTGCTTCTTGTGGCGGCCCTGAGCGCTTGCCGTGCGGCGGATGGTCTCGCGATACGGAATGCGAATCGGAACGCTCTTTGCCACAACCTTGGTACGGTCCTCAAGGCGATTGAGCAGCACCGAAACCTGCGCCTCGCCCACCGCCGAAATGATGGTCTGGCCGGTCTCCTCGTCGCGGTCGATGCTCATAGTCGGATCGGCCTTGCAGGCCTTCTCGATAAACGTGTAGAGCTTCTCTTCGTCGCCGCGATTCTCGGCCTCGATGGCGATGCGGTACTGCGAGTTGGGGAACTTAAACGCCGCAGCCTCGACCTTGCCGGTAATCGAGAGCGTGTCACCCGTCTCTGCCGCCAGCTTGGGCGCCACGATGATGTCGCCGGCATAAGCGTGGCCGACCTCGGTCATGTCACGGCCGCACATCACATACAGGTGGGCCAGACGCTCACCCTTGCGCGTGCGCGCATTAACCAGTTCAAGGCCCGGCTCAAGCGTACCCGTCAGCACCTTGATAAAGCTGATGCGACCCTGCTGCGGATCGGCCAGGGTCTTAAACACAAACGCCACCGGGCGGTCATCGTCACTCGAGATCTTAAGCGAATCGCCGTCGATGAGCGGCATCTCGCCGTAGTCCGTCGGCGCCGGGAAGTACGTGGCAATGTCGTCCATCAGCGAGTTGACGCCCTGCTCCTTAATGCAATCGCCCGCAAAGACCGGCACAAAGATGCGCTCGGCGATCGCCTTGGACAACAGGCCCTCGAGCTCCTCCTGCGTCAGCGTCTCTTCGCCTTCCAGGTACTTCATCATCAGCTCATCGTCGGCCTCGGCCACCAGCTCGCACAGATGGTCGTGGGCTTCCTCGGCCTGGGCGCGATACTCCTCGGGAATCTCCGACTCAACTGCCTCGGCGCCGTTGCAGTGGCGCGCCTTCATACGCACCAGGTCGATAATGCCGTCAAAGTCCTCGCCCTCGCCCCAGGGGAGGGTCACGGCACCCAAACGCGTACCAAAACGTTCCTGCAGCAGGCCCATCGTGGTCGCAAAGCTGGCCTCCGGACGCGACAGGCGGTTTACGAACACCGCACGCGCCAGGCGCAGGTCCTCGGCGGCATACCAGAGCTTGACCGTCGTTGGCTGCGGGCCGGCCTCGGCGTCGACCACAAACAGCGCCGTCTCGCAAACGCTCATCGCAGCAAAGGCGTCGCCGATAAAATCGGGATAGCACGGAGCATCGAGCACGTTGATGCGGGCGCCCTTCCAGTCGATCGGCGCGATGGTCGTCGAGATGGAGAATGAACGCTTGACCTCTTCGGGGTCATAGTCGAGCGTGGGCTTGGTGCCGTCGTGGCCGCCCAGGCGGGCGGTCTTACCGGAAAGGTGGAGCATGGCCTCGGCGAGTGAAGTCTTGCCCACCCCGCCTTGGCCTACGAGCACCACGTTCCTTACGTTGCCGGTCTTGGGAGCACCCATGATGACCTCCTTGCAGGGCCGCGCGCAATGCGCGACGCCAACGGGGAGAGTTCGCGGTCGGTGCCGTCCCGGGAGCAGCATGGTCGGCGGCCGAGCCGACTCACCCTCCAAATGTCCTATGCCACCACCCTACCCTCACAGGCGACTGTCCATGCACACCTTTCGGCGCACGTATGAATACAGGCGGCGAGAGGAGGGCGCGAGCTTGCGAGGCGATTATTGGACCCCGCCGATGCAAATAAAATGCCGCCGCAGGCCGTAAGACCTGCGGCGGCTTCGCCTCAATTAATAGTTGAGCAAATAGCTGAGCCTACCCCTCGATACGGCTCAAGAACTCACGGGTACGTTGCTCGCGCGGATGATCGATGACCTGCTCGGCAGGCCCCTCCTCGACAATGCGGCCGCCGTCCATAAAGACCACACGATCGGCAACATCGCGCGCAAACTGCATCGCATGGGTCACGATCACCATCGTCATATTCTGCGCGGCCAGATCCTTGATGACGCGCAGAACCTCGGCCGTCAGCTCGGGATCGAGCGCCGAGGTCGGCTCATCAAAGAACAAGATTTCCGGGTCGAGCGCCAGGGCGCGGGCAATACTTACGCGTTGCTGCTGACCGCCCGAAAGCTCGCAGGGCACCTTGTTCTCGTTACCCGTAAGCCCCATCTGTGCAATGAGCTCGTGTGCGCGAGCCTCCGCCTGCTCGCGCGGGCGCTTAAGCACGCGGATCGGTGCATCGGTGATGTTTTTCATCACGGTATAGTGCGGGAACAGATTGTAGTTCTGAAACACCAAACCAAACCGCGAGCGCGCCTGTTTAGGCACATCGCCCTTTGCGTACACCGCGCCCGAACCCGCATCCGTCGCAACGGCAAGGTCACCAAACGAGAGCGAGCCTCCGTCGAGTGTCTCGAGCAGCGTGGCACACCGCAACAGCGTGGACTTGCCGCCACCCGAAGGTCCGATAATCGCCACGACCTCGCCACGCTTCACCTCAAGCGAGATATCCTTGAGCACCTCATTGCCGCCAAACGCCTTACGCGCGTTCGATATATTCATAACCGTTCCGGACACAGGAACCTCCACGTGTTTGAAAAGCACAACGGGACAGGCTAGTCATGGTAATAGTCAAGTCGTTTCTCGGCAGCGCCTAACAGCATCTCGACTACAAAGTTAAAGACCCAGTAAATCAGTGCCGCGATCGCAAACGGTACCATGCTCACCTGCGAGGCGACCAGCGCCTTGGCCGTCGAGAACATCTCACCCACGCCAATGGCAAACGCCAGCGACGTATCCTTGACCAGCGTGATGATCTCGTTGCCCATCGCCGGCAAAATGCGCTTGGCGACCTGCGGCATCACGATATACAGAAACGTCTGCGTGCGCGAATAGCCCAGCACCTCGGCGGCCTCGTATTGACCGCGCGGAATGGACTGCAGGCCCGAGCGATAGATCTCGGCAAAGTAACCGGCGTAGTTGATGATGAACGCCACGACGCACGCCGTCCACTTGGAATCGGGCGTGAGCGAAATGCCGAACACGTAGTACGGGGCAAAGTAGATGGCAAACATCTGAAGCATGAGCGGCGTACCGCGCATGACCGAAATGTAGATGCGCGCAATCCAGCGTAGCGGCGCAATTTTGCTCATGCGCATAAACGCCACGGGGATTCCCAGCGGAATCGACCCGAGCAGCGTCAGCACAAACAGCTGCAAGCTGACCAAGAATCCCTGGCCAAGCATCTGCATCATGACCTGAATAGACATTACTTGAGTACCCAATTATCGAAGGAAAGACCGTAATCTGCATATTTTTCGCAGAGGTCCTTGACCGTGCCGTCCTCATAGAGTGCCTTGAGCGACTCGGTCACGGCGTCGGCCGACTTGGTGTCGCCCTTCTTAAATCCAACGGCGTAGTGCTCGCTGGACAGCGGCTTGTCGAGCTGCGTATAGGCATCGGGCTTGGCGGCAAGCTGATACTGGGCGATCGAGAGGTCACAGGCAACGGCATCGACTGCACCACTCTCGAGCTGCATAAACGCCGTGTTGTACTCACCGATGGTATCGAGCGTGGCAAACGTCGCGGCCAGATCCTTCTGGTCGCCCTCGAGCACATCCTGTGCGGCGGAATCAGTCTGGGTAATCACCGTCTTGCCGGCAAGATCGTCCCAGCTCTTGATACCCGCGTCCTTCTTGACCACGAGCACCTGCTCGTTAAGCATGTACGGCTCGGAGAACGTGTAGTCGTCCTCGCGGCCCTCCATGGTAAAGCCGTTCCAGATGCAGTTGATAGCACCCGAGTTGAGCAGCGTGTCCTTGGCATCCCAGTCGATGGCCTCGTAATCGACTTCCCAGCCCTGCTTATCGGCAACGGCCTTGGCAAGGTCGAGGTCAAAGCCGGTGTACTCGCCATCGTCGCCCACAAAGCCATACGGAGGATAGGACTTGTCAAAGCCCACCACGAGCTTCTTGGACTCCGCGGCGCCCTTCACGTCCTTGGCTGCGGTAGATCCGGCAGCAGAGCCCTTATCGGCACCACCGCCGCAGCCTACCAGGACGAGGCCAAGCGCCGTGGCAAGCGAACCGGCTAGACCAACAAACTGACGACGAGACATATCGGTATTCATGGTATTCCCCCTTGATGGCACTTTAGTTAAGTAAAGTGAGTCGTGTAACGTCCAGAATCATACACTCTACCTTGATAAAGTACAAGGGATGGTTTGCCCGGCGTGGGCGGGGAGCAAACATCGTTGGACTTATCACTGACACGAAATGGACGCTTGCATATCGTCCGCTAGCTTGGCACGGTACAATGCTTTCAGATTTCAATTTGTAAATTAGTGGGGTTAATTCATGGCAGAATCTCGTGCGGAGCGTAAGGCTCGTCGTGCTTTGATCGAGGCGGCTGAGGGGTCGAAGGAGGAGAAATCTTCTACGAAATCCAAGTCTTCTAAAGCTGCAAAAAGCAAACCGACCAAGAGCAGAGCTAAGACCAAGCGTTCTGACTCTCGTCGAGGCGGAGACAAAGCGCCTCAGATTCGTTCCAAGCGCTCGCATAAAGATCAGGCTTCGTCTGCGCGTAAGGCTGTGGACCCCAAGTCTCCCTGTTCAATCATGAAAGCTTGCGGTGGGTGCACGGCGCTCAATCGTCCTTATAAAAAGCAGTTGGCGGCCAAGCAGGCTGCTATGGAGGAGCTTTTTGCTGCTCTTTGCGAGCGCGAGGGTATTAGCGTCGACCCCATTCGCGGTATGGGCGTCACCCTGGGCGACCCGGGTAAATATCCTGCGCCGCGCGGGTTTCGCCATAAGGCCGCCACTCCCTTTGCCCCCGGTAAAGAGGGCGCTGTCCGCTGCGGCTTTTTTGAACGTGGCACGCACAGAATCGTTGCTGTTCCCGAATGTCCCGTCGAGGCGCCGGGTGCCCGTCAGATTCTCAACGGCATCGCGCGTGAGGCTGAGCGCCTGCGCATTCCCGCCTTTAACGAGGACAAGCATCTGGGCTTGCTTCGCTATGCCGTCGTTCGCTGCGGCTGGCGCACCGACCAAATCATGGTCACCCTCGTGACCGCCCAGCGCGACCTGCCGCATGCACAGGATTTCTTTGAGGCCGTCGCCGCACTCGATCCGCGCATCGTCACCGTCGCCCAAAACATCAACGGACGCACCGGCAACGCCATCCTCGGCGAGGAAACTCGCATTGTATATGGCGCCGAGTGCATGCGCGACCAGCTGCTCGGCTGCGAGTTCGATATCTCCCCCACCGCGTTCTACCAGACCAACCCGCAGCAGACCGAGCTGCTCTATCAGCTCGCTATCGACGGCATGGATCTGCACCAGGGCGACGTGCTCATGGATGCTTACTGCGGCAGCGGCACCATCGGTCTTTGCGCAGCTAAAGATGCCCAGAACAAGGGTATCGGCATCATGCTGCTCGGCGTGGAGCGCAACCCGGCAGGCATTGCCGATGCACGCCGCAATGCCGAGCTCAACGGTCTTACCCGCAGCGCCTGGTTTATGGCCGACGATGCCACCGACTACATCCTGGATGCCGCCGACAACAACGAGCGCGTCGACGTCCTTTCCATCGATCCGCCGCGTGCCGGCTCCACCCCCGAGTTCCTCGAAGCCGCCTGCGCGCTTAAGCCACGCCGCATCACCTATATCAGCTGCAACCCCGTGACCCAAGAGCGCGACCTGCACCAGCTCCTCGGCGGAGGCTATCGCCTGCTCAAGATCACGCCCGTCGACATGTTCCCCCATACCGACCACACCGAAACCGTAGCGGTCCTCGAGCGCCGCTAACCAACCCAGGTAGATTTTTGGAACATGAAAGGGGGCGGCCCGTCTGGACCGCCCCCTTTCATTGGGCATATGAGTCTCGTTACATCCTCTTGCGCAGGTCGCACACGCCGGCTGCCGCCATCTCGCGCAGCAGCGTCTCGCGGTCGCGTGTCACGATCAGGTCCAGCGGGAAGTGAATCTCGTCGAGCAACTTGCGGGCGTGATCGAGCTTGCCAATGGCCATACCAATGTGGGCATCGGTCGACACACCAATACCCACGCCCAGCTCGGCGCAACGCTCGGCAATCTTGCGGCATACGGCCCAATGCTCAGTGTTGACACCGTGTTCAAGACTATGGTTGTTGATCTCGATAATCTTGTGCTTGGCCTTAGCCGCCAGCAGCACCTCATCGATATCAAAGGGAACACCGGCGCGGCCCGTGTGGCCCAACATGAACACCTTGGGGTGCTCCAGGGCATTGATATACATCTCGGTCGTCTGGGCCAGCGCCGCGCCTTCAGCAATCTGCGGATTATGCACGCTCGCAACCAAATAATCCAAATTACGCGTAACCAAATCGAACAGTGAATGCTGACGGCTGTATGAATCGCCGGCGATATCGAGCGTGACAGGAGTGTCCTCGCCAAACAGGCTTCCGTCCAGTGAAACGATATCGGTCTCGGCACCACGCAGCACCAGCACGCCGCTCCATATACGCGGCCAGATATCCTGGTTGATAAAGAACTGGTAACTGCGCAGGTCATTAGGGCAAGCCGTAACCATAGAGCTCAGATGGTCGGCAGATCCGAGCACCTGCAGGCCACGCTCTGCCGCCCAGTACACATTCTCCTCAATAGTCGAATATGCATGCGCAGAGAACATCGTATGGGTATGAATGTCACAAGAAAGCAGGTAGGGCATCGGGTCTCCTTATCTGGCACGGCCGTCGCTTATATTCATTGTACGCATAGCCTTCGATAGTCGTAAAACCACTCCATCCCAAAGACACAACGTCCATGACAACGGGGTTCGGCTTAACACCAAACCCCGTTTCACGTAAAACATTGTAGGCAGAGCGCTTTACTTTTAACGATACTCGTCCGCCAACTGCTTCCAAGCAGGTAGCGAATTGACAATCGTTTCGTAACTCACGCAATAGCCCAGGCGGAACCAACCCGGCATACCAAAGCTGTCCGAGGGAACCGCAAGCAACTCATACTTCTTTGCGCGCTCGCAAAACGCATTCGCATCGGGCTCGAGCGCTTTCACCCACAGGTAGAAAGCACCGTCCGGCTCAACGTAGGTGTAGCCGTACTCCGCCAATGCGTCGGTGAGCGCCGTGCGGTTGCGGGCATAGGCATCGATATCGCTCGGCTCATCGATACAATCGATAATCACGCGCTGGAAGAGCGCCGGTGCGCATACAAAACCCAGCGTACGGGCAGCACCTGCAACAGCCGGCATCAGACGCGCAGCCTGCGGATTAGTGTTGGGAACCAAGATCCAACCCACGCGCTCACCAGGCAGCGATAGCGACTTAGAATACGAGTAGCACACCACGGTGTTCTCGTAGATCGAGGGCACCCAGGGCACCTCGGCACCGTACACGATCTCGCGGTACGGCTCATCCGAGATGAGCATAATCGGATTCTCGGGATCGCGCTTGGCGTTAACCTCGCGCAAAACATCGGCCAGTCGCGTCAGCGTGTCGCGCGTATACACGGCACCGGTCGGGTTGTTGGGCGAATCGATAATGACGGCCGCTGTCTTATCGCTAATCGCCTTGAGCACGTTGTCCACGCTCAGCTGGAACGTGTCTTCATCGGCAGGCGCCTCGACACACGTGCAGCCTGCCTTCTCAATCCACACGCGATACTCCGGAAAGTACGGGGCGATAACAATAACCTCGTCGCCCGGGTTCGTAACGGCATTGAGCGTGCAGGTGAGCGAAGCCGCGGCGCCCACCGTCATAAAGACGTCCTTGCCCTCATAGCTCGTACCGAAGCGACGGTTGAGCGACTCAGCAACGGCGGTACGGCACTGCGGTAGGCCCGGTGCGGGAGTGTAGCCGTGCAGCTGGTCACTGGGCAGTTCAAGCGCCTTTTTGATGGACTCCGCGACGGCAGCGGGTGCCGGAACGCTCGGGTTGCCCAGCGAGAAATCGAACACGTTTTCCGCGCCGATTTGCGCCTTACGCTCAAGGCCATAGCTAAAAATCTCGCGGATGATGGAGCTTTCCGCACCGCGAGCATACATGGTTTCGTTGATCATCTGTTCCCCTTTCGCATAGGCGGTATTGTACGCTTTAGTCGGGCAAAGTGCCGCAGCAATGTTGATTGGGGACAGACTTAAATGCGTGAAAACGCTCATTTAAGTCTGTCCCCAATCAACAGACGGCCCCATATCGCTCAAAAGAAAAGCCTCCGCAGGTTTCCCCGCGGAGGCTTTCGCCACAAAGACTATTTGTCGTCGTCGGTGTCGGCACCGGCATTGACGGCACAGTCATCGCCGGCATCATCGGATGCGGCTTCGGCATCCTCCTGCATGGCTGCCTGCGCAAATGCCGCGGCATCGGCCGCAAGTTCCTCCTCGCTCATGCGAGGCGCACGCTTCTTGGTCGGCATGCCGGCCGCCTTGGCGTTGCGCTCCTCCTTGGCCGCCAGGATATCGCCCTCGCGCTCAAGGTAGGCGTCCCACTCGTTATCGAGCAGGGCATTCACGGCATCGCCCTCGACGGTCTCGCGCTCAAGCAGCACCTTGGCCATCAGGTCGAGCTGATCGCGACGGGCATCCAGGATCTCGACCGCACGACGATGGGCCTCACGCATAATGCGCTGGACCTCAATGTCGATGCGACGCGCCGTCTCCTCAGAGTAGTCCTGATGATCGGCATAGTCGCGGCCCAGGAATACCTGATGCTGCGCCTCACCAAACACCTGCGTTCCAAGCTCCTCGCTCATGCCCAGGCGTGTGACCATCTCGCGCGCCATCTTGGTCGCGCGCTCTAGATCGTTGCTCGCGCCCGACGTGATGTCGTCGCACATGAGTTCCTCGGCAACGCGACCGCCCAAGAACACGGCGAGCTCGTCGAGCATCTCGTTCTTGGTCTTGAGGAAGTGATCCTCCTGCGGAAGCTGCAGTGTGTAGCCCAGAGCCTGGCCGCGGCTGACAATCGAAATCTTATGAACCGGATCGGAGTGCTCCAAGATGTGACCCACCAGGGCATGGCCGCTCTCATGGTAGGCAATCGTGGTGCGCTCGGCTTCGGTCATCACACGACCCTTGCGTTGCGGTCCGGCAATCACGCGCTCCATCGATTCCTCGACCTCGTCCATCGAAATCACGGAACGATGGCGGCGGGCAGCCAGCAGCGCAGACTCATTGAGCAGATTTGCCAGATCGGCGCCGGTGAAGCCAACGGTCATCTGGGCGAGCTTCTCAAACTTCACGTCCTCGTCCATCGGCTTGTTCTCGGCATGCACGCGCAAGATCTGCTCGCGGCCCTTCACATCCGGACGGTCGACCGTGACCTGACGGTCAAAACGACCGGGACGCAGCAATGCCGGATCCAAGATGTCAGGACGGTTGGTCGCAGCGATCAGGATGACCGACTCGCTCTCCTCAAAACCGTCCATCTCGACCAGCAGCTGGTTGAGCGTCTGCTCGCGCTCGTCGTGACCGCCGCCCAAGCCAGCTCCGCGCTGACGTCCCACAGCATCGATCTCATCGATGAAGATGATCGACGGGGCCTGGGACTTGGCCTCCTTAAAGAGGTCACGCACACGGCTGGCGCCGACACCCACGAACATCTCGACAAAGTCGGAACCCGAGATGCTAAAGAACGGCACGCCCGCCTCGCCGGCAACGGCCTTGGCCAGCAGCGTTTTACCGGTGCCCGGAGGGCCCACCAGCAACACGCCACGCGGGATCTTGGCGCCCAGCTTGCGATAGCGATCCGGATCGCTCAAAAAGTCACGGATCTCCTCGAGCTCCTCGACCGCCTCGTCCACGCCGGCAACGTCTTCAAACTTGACCTTGGGGCGCGTGGCCTCGTTGGTCTTGGCATTGGTCTTGCCAAACTGCATGTTCCTGTTGTTGGCGCCCATCATCTGGCGCATAAAGTAGAACATGATGGCGATCAGGGCGATCGTCGGAAGCACGCTCATCGCCAGGTCGCCCCAAAAATCGGGATCATTGGTGTTGACGATGTACTTGGTATCGGGGTGCTCCGCCATAAGCTCGGCAAGCGAATCGGAGCCGACATAGGTCGAGGAGAAGCTCTTGAGCTCGCTCGTATCGCCCTTGTCCTTTTTTGTCTTCCAGTAATGACCCGTCACGCTTCCGTCTTGAACCGTATAGGTCAGATCTTCGACGCGATCCTGCTTGATGGCGTTGACCATCTCGCTCGTCGCGAGCTTTACGGTATTGCTGGAATTGGCAAAGCCGGAGCCCATGTTAAAGAAGGCGTAGCCCAGAAGCGCGCAAGCCAAAATAAAATACAGCCAGCCCGTACGCGTGGGCTTCTTGCCTCCGGGCATCCCCGGGATCTTAGGCTCCCGGGGAGTCTGGGAATTGTTATCGTTACGGTCGTCGGGCATCTTACGAATAAACCTCCGGTTTCAAAATGCCCAGATACGGAAGGTTACGATAGCGCTCGGCATAGTCGAGGCCGTAGCCCACCACAAAGGCATCGGGGCAATGGGTTCCAACATACTTGGGCGTGATGGCCGAGGTACGGTCCTCAACGTCCTTCCACAGGAAGGCGGCGACCTCCAGCGAAGCGGGCTTGCGGCTCTCGAGGTTCTTCATCAGATACTTGAGCGTCAGGCCCGAGTCCAGAATGTCCTCGACGATCAGCACGTCGCGACCGCGGATGTCGATATCCAGGTCCTTAATGATACGCACGATACCCGAGGACTTCACGCCGTCGCCATAGCTCGAAACAGCCATGAAATCGATGTTGGTCGGCAGCTCGATCTTGCGCATCAGGTCGCCCATAAAGACCACGGCGCCGCGCAGGACCGCAATCAGCACCAGATCCTTACCCGCGTAGTCACGAGTAATCTGCTCGCCTAGGCGAGAGACGATACCGTCGATATCCTCCTGCGTAAACAGAACCTTCTCGATATCCGGATGTTGAGAAGCCATGACAACCCTTTCTTGTGCTTATCGCCCACACACCGCCGTATGGACGCGAACTTCACATTCTAGCAGCGCACGGGGTATATTTTCCAGCCCGTACGCCATCAGCGCGGGAATACCGTCAACGTCGCACAGAATAGCTGGCGTGGGACGCTATTCCGCATCGACCACACGAAGCAGATACGCCACGCGCGTTGCGGCCGTGCATTTAAAACGTTCGTCCGTGCGAACGCCTGCGACCCATACCACGGCACCTCCCGGAGCCGTTCTCACCACGGGAACGCCTGCGCGCTCAGAAACAGGAATACGAGCCTCGTTGAGTAGGTCGGATACCTTCTTACTTCGCCCACTCATGCCCAACGGACACATCACATCCCCCGGCACGGGACCGTCTACCCACAGACGCGCCAAACGCGCCTCGGCGGGAATCTCCCCGCGCGAGCCGGCGAGCATCCGTTCGCTATCGCGATCGGCAAAGCCAAGCGTCGCGGCATCCACCATAGCGACCACCCCTCCGACACCCGCAAGTTCGCGGGCACGGCGCACAATATCACACCCCGGCTCGACGGCTATCGGCTCTGCCACCAGGATGCGGCCCGCCCCCAGCGGCAATCGACCGGGAATGGTGACCCAATCGGCAACTAACCCCTCGCGCGCCGCCGGGGCCTTGAATGACAGCATGCCAAACTCCACGCGCGCATCGATTCCCGCCGGCAGCGTGACCGAACCCGAGCCCTCGGCGACACAGGCAAGCACGCGCTCCACATGCCGCATCTCCGGGCGAGCGTCGGGGTCGATACGCTTAATTGCCAGTCGCACCATGCGCCGAGCAATCACCACCTCGGCCGCGGCCAGTCGGCGAGCGTCGAGGACCAGTGCGCCCACCGCCTCCTTACGCAGGCAGCTTCGAAACGCCTGTGCGGAAAGCTGGGAAAGAAAGGCATCCTCATCGCCTAAGATCTCGCAGGCGGCGCCAATCGTCTTGCAGACGCTCGCGTTGCGCTGCGCCACCACCGGCATCACTCGATGGCGCACGTAGTTACGCAAGTACGACACGTCCTCGTTGCTCTCGTCCTCTCGCCACGGCTGACCATGCACCTGCAGATAGCCCACGAGCTCATCATGAGTCAGGTCGAGCAAGGGACGCACCACGATGTTCCTCCGGCGAGGAATGCTCGATAGGCCAGCGGGGCCCGAACCCTTAATCGCGTTCATCAAAAACGTTTCCGCCCGATCAGAAGACGTGTGCGCAGTGCAGATACGAGCCGCCGTTCGCGGTGCCCCCGTCTGGGCGCAGAGCTCACGAACATACCTCCGCGCCGCGGCATAGCGCACTTCGCGGGCAGCCGCCTCGATATTGCCCGATTCATCATTAAAATAGGCATGCTCAACACACAGCGGTAGACCATATTGCGCGCAGAGCTCACGCACGAAGGCCTCGTCGCCATCGGATGCCTCGCCGCGCAGATGATGGTTCACGTGCAGCACGTGCAGCCGCTCGCGCGCGATGGAGGCTACACCACGCCCATCCAGAATATCCAACTTTGATGTGCACGCCATAAGGAGCAAAGCCGTCGAGTCCGCACCACCTGATACCATGAGCACCACGGGGGCAGCCGTCTGCCGCGTTGCCAGGGCTTTATCATCAGCCCGCGATGCAGCATGGTGTCCATAATGTTGAGATACCGTTGGCATTTGCTTCCTCCTCTATTCGTTCGCACCCATTGTATCCTTTGGAATCTTATGTCTCGTCTGCACCTTCATATCCTTGGCAGCGGCTCAAAAGGCAACTGCGCGCTCATCGAAGACCCCCGGGGGCTCATCATGATTGACGACGGTCTTTCTCGCCGCGAGACATTAAAGCGCATGGCAGAACTGGGGCTCTCGGCAGACAACGTCTCGGCTCTTCTCATTACTCATGAGCATACCGATCACATCAAGGGCCTCGATGTCTGGTGCAAGCACTGGCACGGCCCCCTCTTTGCCAGCAGGGGCACACTTTCGAACAAAGAAAATCTTTCACATCTGCCTGTCGAGGAATTCGATCCCGGTGACACCCTATCCATTGCCGGCATCCACGTGCAAACCTACTCAACATCACACGATGTCATCAATCCTGTCGGCTATCGATTCAATGCTCTCGATGATTCCATCGGCTTTGCCACCGACACCGGAGAGCTATCGAGCCAGGCCATGAACACCCTAAAAGATTGTCGAGTCCTCGCGCTCGAAAGCAACCACGATGTGGCCATGCTGCGCGAGGGAGAATATCCCCGCTTTCTTCAGGAGCGTATCCTGTCTGCAAGGGGACACCTCTCCAACGACCAAGCCGCCGAAGCCGCGCGCGAACTTGTTACCGATCGCACCGAACAGCTCATTGCCATGCATATCAGCCAAGATAACAATCGTCCGAGCCTTACCGTCAAAAGCTATGCCAACGCTCTAGCCGCAACCCTGGATGACGAGGTCGGCAGCTCCGCCACCCTTCTCCAAGGATCGCGAAAACTCTCGATACGCCCCGCAAGCCAGTATCGGCCAGCAACCATTCAATAGGCTTTCCTAGACAGCAAAAGGGGCCGGGAATCGCTTCCCAGCCCCTTTTGTTATCTTTTAATAGCTCAGAACACCAACGAAGTTAGTCGATGGAGATCTTCGTAACGTTCTTCTTCTCGACAATCTTGGGAACCGTAACGGTCAGGATGCCGTCAGCGTACTTAGCCGAGAGGCCCTCGCTCGAAGCGTCCTTAAGATACACGCCACGGGTCGCGCTGTACGAGCTGAACTCCTTCTGCAGGAAGTTCTTGCCCTCGTTCTCCTCGTCTTCCTCGACATTCACGCTAATAGACAGACGGCCCTCGTTAAGCTCGACATCGATATCGTCCTTGGCGACGCCGGTCAGATACGCCTTGACCTCATAGCCATCGCCCTTATCCTCAACGTCAACGGGGAACGCCTTAGAGGCAATCGAGTTGTTCGCTAGGTCGCTCATATCATCAAACAGATCGAACAGCGAGCTTGCAGAGGGACGAACGCCAAAAACCGAACGATAAGGAACCATGCTTGCCATGTTTACCACTCCTTTATAGGACAGCCGAGTCATCTTCTAGGTGACTGGGACTTCTTTTGACGCTCTTATATATGCCCACCCGATGCTCATATATACATCGACTATAAAGTTTTTTGAGTCCAGTACTATAAGCATATCTAAGTGTGTATGACTCAGGTTTTAGGAAGGTTAAGGTTCTTTGAACCAGAGCTTAAATAACGAGTATGTCCACAGCTACAAATAACAAGGGGCTTACAATGAGCGCGTACACGTTGTTGGCAACGAGCTAAAGGGCATCATGGACGACCAAAACCAGAACAATATGTTTATGCCGACGCAGGGGGGAGATACTTCCACGCAGCCGCCACGGTTCCATCGCCCCCACATCTCGCAAGAGCCCATTAATGATGCAGAGCCCGAGTATGTGACGAGAAATCGCTATCAAACGCTCGAGGATGCCCAAACGGGACGTAAGCATATGGGCGTCGCATCGGGCGATCCCGTATATCTAAAAGATGCACCGTTATCAAAAAACAGCGCAATCAATGACGACCCGACGAAAACGCCCAAAACTCGACAGCAAAGAGGTCCTCGACCTAAGCAAACCTTAACGCATTCGGCTCGTTATCTCGAAACGCCAAAACAGGGAAAATCAATCTTCGTTTCGTCAAGTAAACGACGCAAGCAGCATCGACTGACAATCCTGCTTTTGATCATTGTGGTCATAGCAGTTGCACTTGTGATTCGATTTATTGTCTTTAAATAAAAGCTCATTACCCATAAGCCCAATCGGGTTACAGGTGAAATGCAACTACATTGTGAAGTGTTAACGCAAAAAAAGGGGGAGGCCGCGAGGCCTCCCCCTTCTTCAAGTCGATCGACGGCTCGGTGCCGTCCACCGGTCAGCGGCGCCCTGGCCTCCCACGGGCTGACC
>CATYIV010000016.1 GCA_958407465.1 uncultured Collinsella sp.
GATTTGGAGAGTAACCCTGTGCCCGGCCGACGGGATCCCTAAGCCCGCCATGCTTCTTATGTGCAGCAAAGCTAATGCTGCTAAAATACAAAGCGCTCATGTAGTTTAAACGCACGACGATAAGGAGCACCAGTGGGTAACCACTTCCGTACCTCCGGTGCGGGCGATGATGCCCCCAAGACGCAGGCAGGCGTCCAGGGCAGTCGTTTCGCCACTCCGGATTCAGAGGGCCAGCCTGTTGCTCAGGCCCCCGCTCAGCCGGCAGATCAGGCACAGCCGGCATCCGATCCCTTTGCCTACAATCCCACCAGCGATGTCGCGCTTTCCGGCACGGCGGGTTTTGAGCCCGTTCAGGCCGTGACCGCTCGCGTGGAGCAGCCTCAGGCTGGCGCCGCCACGCCGCAGCCTACCATGGCCGGCATTCCCGACCCCATGGCCCCTGCGACGCCGGCTCCTCAGTCTGCGCAGTCCGGTCTCTTTGCCGCTATTCCCGACCCCACGCAGCCTGCTGCCCCGGTGGTCGAGAGCGATCAGGCCGCCGAGGTCGCAAGCCTCGATAACGCGCTCAACAACCCCGATTTTACGTCGGTGTTTGCGCCCATCGATCCGCAGGCCAGCCGCAAGAAGATGGCCAAGCAGGCCGGTGTCGAGCCCGTCATCCTTATGGAGCATGTCACCAAGATCTATCCGGCACAGCCCAACAAGCCCGCACTCGACGACATCAACATCGAGATCTATCCGGGCGAGTTCGTCTTCCTGGTCGGTCACTCCGGCTCGGGTAAGACCACGCTGCTGTCGACGCTCAACCGCGACGTCAAGCCGACGAGCGGCCGCATCCTGGTTGCCGGTCAGGACCTCATGAAGATCAAGAACCGCAAGGTTCCGTTCCTGCGCCGCCAGATTGGCGCCGTGTTCCAGGACTTTAAGCTTCTGCCGCAAAAAACCGCCTACGAAAACGTGGCGTTTGCCCTGCAGTGCATCGGCAAGCCCAAGGGCGTCATTCGCAGCCAGGTGCCCGAGGTGCTGCGTCTGGTCGGTCTGGCCGATCAGATGGACTCGCTACCCGACCAGCTTTCCGGTGGCGAGCAGCAGCGCGTTGCCGTCGCCCGCGCTATGGTCAACCGTCCGCCGCTGCTGATCTGCGACGAGCCGACGGGCAACCTCGACCCGGCGATCTCGCTGGGCATCATGAAGCTGCTCGAGCGTATTAACCGCACCGGCACCACCGTGATCGTCGCCACGCACGACCGCGAGATGGTCGATAGCATGCACCGTCGCGTGATCGCCCTCGAGGGCGGCCACGTTATCCGCGACCAGGAGAGGGGAGGTTACGGCAACTATGGCACCAACTAACGTGGGCTACTCCTTCAAAGAGGCAATCAGCCACTTCTTCCGTAACTGGACTACCTCGCTCGGCGCCGTCATCACGATCTTCCTTTCGCTGTTTATCATCGGCCTGTTCATCATGGGCTCCGCGATGCTGAACTCCGTGATCGGCACCGTCGAGGATCAGGTTGTCATCAACGCGTTCATTAGCGATGACGCCGATCAGGCCGATGTTCAGGCTTTTGAGGCCGAGCTCAAGACGTGGAGCAACGTCAAGTCCGTGACCTATAAGGACAAGGACGACGCGCTGGCCGAGTATACGAGCAAGATGTCGGGTAACGCCGACGCCACCATGAGCGCGCTCGACGGCCAGAACCCGCTGCCCGCCTCGTTTGCGATTGAGATGGACGATCCGTCCAAGGTCGAGAGCACGGCCAAGAAGCTCAAGAAGAATGCCGACTTCCAAAAGATCGCGGATGACGGCGACGTCAACGCGAGTGTGCTGTACGGCCAGGAGGAAGTGAGCCGCCTGTTCCAGGTGACCAACTACATCCGCATCGCCGCCGTGGTGCTCGTTGGCCTTCTGACCTTTATCGCATTCATCTTCATCAACAACACGATTCGCCTGTCCATCACGGCGCGTCGTCGTGAGATTGCGATTATGCGTCTGGTCGGCGCCAGCAACGGCTTCATTCGTGGCCCGTTTATCACCGAGGGCGTGCTGCAGGCCATTTTGGGCTCGCTGCTTTCCATCGGCGTTCTGGAGCTGCTGCGCAATCTGATGATTCCGCGTCTGCAGGAGAGCATCGGCTGGATGTCGTTTGCCCTGCCGATGCAGTACTACCTGGTGACCTATGCTGCGCTGATTCTGGTCGGCGTGATTATCGGTCTCTTTGGTTCTGCCATCGCCATGCGCCGCTACCTGCGCGTGTAGGCATGCCTGGAATTCATCCCTTCCAACGGGTCGTCTCTTATGGGGCGGCCCGTTTTTTGTCCCCTAGGGATCATTTGGGTAGACTCTTGGGATGTAAACGGCAATCGATAGTTAGGAGGCGCCATGGGGCGCAATAACAAGCATAAGCGTGGAGCTCGCAATAAGCGCGGGCCGGTGCGCAGCGAACGCCGTCCGAGCCTGACCGGGCGCGTGCAGCTCCATGAGCACAGCGCCTACGTTGTAACCGAAAACGGCGACTACAAGGTCATGGGCCGCGGTAAGCGTGAGATCATGGACGGCGATACCGTTGCCGTGAGCATTAAGAACAGCCCGCATGGCGAGCGTCGCGCCGTGATCGAAGGCGTGGTTGAGCGCGCAGCCATAAGCGTGGTGGGCACGTACCAGACCGCCGGTCCGCTCGGTGTGATCGAGCCGCTCGATTCGCGTCTGAAGGCCGACTTCTTCATTCTGCCCGAGGATACCTCGGCGGATCGTCTGGGCGTCCACCCGGGTGACGCTGTTGTCGCGCGCATTTTGACCTACCCGACGCGCCTGGAATCGGGTACCGTGACGATCGAACGCCGCATCGGCGGAGATGACGCGCCCGATTTGGGTGTTCAATATGTGATGGCGCGTTACGGCTATACCGATAGCTATCCCGAGGCCGCGCTGGACGAGGCCGAGGGGCTTTCGCTCGATGTGTCCGCGGCGCTTAAGGACCCGCTCCGCCGCGATCTGCGCGACCGCTTTGTCATCACGATCGACCCAGTCGACGCGCGCGACTTTGACGATGCCATTTCGTTGGAGCGCACGCCTGAGGGTGGCTACAAGCTGGGTGTGCATATCGCCGACGTTTCACGCTATGTGGCTTGGGACGGGCATATCGATCTTGAGGCTCGTCATCGTACGACATCGGTGTATCTGGCCGATCGTGTGCTTCCCATGCTGCCCGAACGCCTGTCCTGTGACCTGTGCTCGCTTCGCCCTGACGAGGACCGTCTTGCGTTTACCGTCGATATCGAGCTCGATGCGCAGGGTCGCGTGCGGCATTACGATCCGTACCCCAGCGTGATTCGCTCGCGTGTGCGTATGGACTATGACGGCGCCGAGGCGCTGCTGGTGCGTGCCGGCGCGGTTGAGTATTCGGTGCTGGAGGGTGCGGCCGAGGATGTTGCGGCTGCCGAGACCTCGCGCGAGGAAGCGCTTGAGCGCGGTCTTGCGTGCGAGGAGGCCGCCCGCGGCTACAACGTCGACCTCTGCGATTTCCTTGTCGCCGCTAACGAACTCGCCGAACTCCGCCGTCGTATTCGTCGCGCCCGCGGCTCAGTCGATTTTGACACGGCCGAGATTCGCGCTCTATTGGATGAGGACGGAGTGCCCGTGCAGATTGTGGCGCGTGAGCGTTCGTGTGCCACGTCGCTTATCGAGGAGGCCATGCTGCTCGCCAACGAGTGCGTTGCAGAGTGGCTGGCAGACCGTGATATCGAGGCCTGCTATCGCGTGCATGAGGATCCGAGCCCCGATAGCCTGCACGGTGCCGCCGTTGCGCTGGCGCAGCTAGGCATCATCGACGATCGCCGTGCTGCCGGTATTGCCCTGGGGAGCCCCGATGAGCTGCAGGCTGCAGTTGATGCTGCCGCCGGTACGGCCAACGCACCGCTCGTCAACACGCTGCTTCTGCGCAGCATGCAGCGCGCGCTGTACAAGCCGCGCAACGAGGGCCACTTTGCGCTCGCCGCGCCGTGCTACTGTCACTTTACGAGTCCCATCCGTCGCTACCCCGATCTGGTGGTGCACCGCGTGCTCAAACTGCAGTTGGCCTATGAGCAGCTCGGCGGCAAGGACGCCTTGGTCCGTACGCCGCGGCTGATCGGCAAGGGGCGCGAGTCGCTGCCGCGCATTCTGCCGCAGATCTGCCGCGCATGCAGCGATGCCGAGCGCGCGGCAGATGCCGCCAGCCATGCGACGCAAAAGATCAAGATTGCCCAGTACTATGAGGACCGTCTGGGTGAGCGCTATGCCGGAACCGTCTCGTGGGTTAGCAGCATGGGCCTCTTTGTGCGCTTGGACCTAACACAGGTCGAGGGCCTGGTTTCAATTAAGAGCCTGGGCAACGAGTGGTTCGAGTTCGACGAGGACGCGCTTACGCTGACGGGCGCCGACACGGGGACTCGCTATGAACTGGGCCAGCGCGTGATTATCGAGGTCTCGCGCGTCAATACCACGCGTGGACACTTGGACTTTAAGCTTATCCATTAGCTAAATCCCGACTCGTGGCGAGAGAGCGGAGGGCGGTCTTTCGGGGCCGCCCTCCGCATTTGAATAGTGGCTACCTTGCCGTCTGCTCGGCCGCCCGCTTACCTGCTATTTGAGAGGTAAAACCTACCAAAATAAACCTGTCCCTTTTGGCAGGTTTACAAGAAAGCGGGGATGAGATGGCGACGGTGTACGGGTATGCGCGGGTGAGTTCGCGCGATCAGAATCTGAATCGGCAGCTGGATGCGCTGGGCGCCTATGGCGTGGGCTCAGCGAATATTTATGCCGACCATGCGAGCGGCAAGGACTTCGATCGACCGCATTATCGCGAGCTGTTGCACGTCCTGGGAGACGGGGACGTGCTGGTGGTGCTTTCTATCGACCGACTTGGTCGTAATTACTCCGAGATTCTTGAGGAATGGCGACGCATTACCAAGGAGCTCGGGGTTGCCATTGTGGTGTTGGACATGCCATTGCTTGACACGCGCGCTAGGGCCAGCGGCGCGCCGGATGTGACCAACACCCTGATTGCCGATATTGTGCTGCAACTGCTGAGCTACGTGGCGCAGGTGGAGCGCGAGAATATCCATCGGCGCCAAGCGGAGGGAATTGCAGCGGCGCGGGCGCGAGGGGTCCGTTTCGGTCGACCTCGCAAGCCGTGCCCTCCTCAGTTTGAGCTGGTGCGCGATAGCTATGAGGCAGGCGATATTACCCGCAGCCAGGCAGCAAAGTGCCTGGGCGTGTGCGTGGGGACGTTCGATCGCTGGATGCGCGAGGCGGGGTAGGGGTTTGCGTCGCTTTGTCGCTTCCTGTTGCGATTCAAATTTTGATACGGTGACGATGCCATTTGGGGCTACACTCGCTGATATTCAAAAAAAGGAGGTTGGCCCTTGGCGCGCGTAAAACAAATAATCGGATGGACCGCGATTGTTCTGTTCGTTGCAACGCTGGCGGGCATCTGGGTGCTGACGGAGCAAAATGCGGTGGAGACGTCGTTGCTGAGCGAGTCCACCGCGCGTGTGGTGGAGGGTCAGGCTACGGGCGTTCAGGCTGCCGATGCCACGGGTGAAGCCCAGACAGAGAACGGAATGACCGGGGGCGCCGATTCGGCTGCCTCGAATGTCCGGTCTGGCCGACTTGCTTCCATTCGCATGTGGGTGGGCACAAACGTCCGTCGCGTTGCCCATACCGTAGAGTTTTTCTTCGTCGGATTATTCGCCTCCGTGGTCGTGGTCTGCTTTTCCAGGCGTCCGTGGAGCGTATGCTCCCGTTGCGTGCCCGTATTGCTCTTTTGCGCCGCCTGCTCCGTTGGCGATCAGGTACATAAGATCTTTGTTCCCGGCAGGCATTTCGACGTTATCGATTTAGGATTCGATGCTGCGGGCTATGTCACCGCCATGCTGTTGGTATTGCTGGCGGCGGCGTTGGTGCGCCATGCGACTCGGCCGATCGGCGCCCATGCGAGGCGCTAGCCGGTAACAAACCCGTTTCTGATAATGCGACTTCGTTGAATTATTTTGTGTCGTGCGTATTTCCGAGCGGTCGGATTTGAGGGGCGAGCGGTAGAACGCTCGCCCTTTGTGCGCCACGATGCGGCACAATGTACCGCAAAAGCTGTTTGTATCCGGTACGAATCGTTCGTTGGTCTTTAATTCTTCTCAACGGAGGTGTTTGAGATGGCAAACGGATTGCTTTTGCGGCTTCGCGAGCGTGAGCTCAGCGCGAGCCCGGCGGAACGCAATGTCATCGCATATGTAAGCGCTCATCCGCACGAGGTGGTCGGGCTGTCCGTCCGCGGTCTTGCCGATGTCACGTTCTCCTCGCCCTCGAGCATTTTGCGCTTTTGCAAGCGTTTGGGTTTTGCGGGCTACAAGGAGTTCCAGCGCGAACTGATTGCCGAGCTGGCGCTCTTAGGTGACAAGAAAGACGTAGCCCTCGAGGACATCTCCATGGATGACAGCGTCGAACGTATCGTGGGGAAGGTGATGAAAAGCAACGTGCGCACGATTGAGGCGACGGCGCGAACGCTCGATTACACCGTCTTGGAGCGATGCGCGGCCCGTCTTAAGCGGGCACGCGCGGTCAATCTGTTCGGTATTGGTGCTTCTCGTTTGGTCGCGCACGACCTGGCGCAAAAGCTCATGCGTGTCGACAAAGAGTGCCATCTGTACGACGACTGGCATGATCAGCTCTTATGTGCCAAGAACATGCATGAGGGCGATATGGCAATCGCCTTTAGCTACTCGGGCTTGACGCAAGAGGTGCTGGACTGCACCGCCGAGGCTCAACGTCACAACTGTCCCGTTGTGGCCGTTACCAAAGTAGATGGATCATCCAAGCTTGCCACCATGGCCGATGCCGTGCTCGGCGTTGCTGCGAGTGAACCCTTGGTCCGCAGCGGTGCCATGGCTTCGCGTATGGCCCAGCTTATGGTTGTCGATGCCCTGTACGCTGCTTACGTTGCCAGCGACTACGAACGGGCGACGCATGTCATTAAACAAAACTACATCGAGAAACAGGAAAGATGAGGTGAATGAAATGCTCGATTTAACAAAATTCACGACCGAACAGCGTAATCAAAGGTCAATGGACCTCGATACGATGACATCGCTGCAAATCGTCACGACGATGAACGATGAGGATCTTCGTGCCGTCCAGTCGGTCACGAAAGTGTTGCCCCAGGTTGCCACAGCAATCGACTGGGCTGCTGAGGCACTCGAGCGCGGCGGGCGCGTCTTTTACATGGGCGCAGGCACCAGCGGTCGTCTGGGCGTACTCGACGCTTCGGAGTGTCCGCCCACGTTTGGCGTGTCACCCGATCTGATTGTCGGGCTCATTGCCGGAGGCGAGACGGCGTTTATCAAGGCTGTCGAAGGTGCCGAAGACAGCGATGAGCTTGGCGCGAACGACCTGCGAGAGCGTGGACTCTCGGACAAGGATCTTGTCGTCGGCCTGGCGGCAAGCGGCCGTACTCCTTATGTGGTGGGCGGCCTTGCGTACGCCAAGGCAACTGGGTGCAAGACCATTGCAATTGCCTGCAACCAAGGGTCGAAGATCGGGGAGAGCGCAGATCTTGCCATTGAGCCCGTGCCCGGTCCCGAGGTACTGACCGGCTCAACGAGGCTCAAGGCGGGAACGGTTCAAAAGCTCATTCTCAACATGATTTCGACCGGTGCCATGGTCAAGATCGGCAAGGTATACCAAAACCTGATGGTCGATGTGCAGCAGACGAACGAGAAGTTGGTGGTGCGCGGCCAGAACATCGTGATGGAGGCGACCGGCTGCACGCGCGAGCGCGCCGTTCAGGCGCTTGCAGATGCCGGCGGCCACGTAAAAACCGCTATTGTCTCGGTACTGTTGGACTGCGATGCCGAGCAGGCTACGGTAGCTCTTGAGCGGGCGCGAGGCCATGTCCGTGCTGCGGTGAGTGGCCATGAGAAGAGCAATGCCGACGCCCAATAGGTGCGCGGCGTGAGCTGATATGACATCCAGACGAGATACCCAATACAAGGAGGAGTTATGACGAACAAAGAGCTGGCTCAAAAGCTGCTGGACCTTTTGGGCGGTAAAGACAACGTGCTGGCAAACGCGGCGTGCATGACGCGCCTGCGCGTGACCGTCAAAGACGCGGGCAACGTCGACACGGAGGGCATTAAGGCACTCGACGGCGTGATGGGCCTGGTCGAGGACGACACGATGCAGATCGTGCTGGGTCCGGGCAAGGTGAATAAGGTGCTCGAGGAGTTCTCCAAGCTCACTGGCCTTGCGAAAGGCGTTGCCGATGAGAGCGTGGTTGACGCTGCGGCCACAAACAAGGCCGCGCAGAAGGCCAAGTACGAGTCTAAGCCGGTTCAGGCCTTCCTCAAGAAGATTTCCAATGTCTTCGTCGCCCTGCTTCCCGGCATCATTGCGGCTGGCCTTATCAACGGTATCTGCAACGTCATTAACGTTTCGACGGCAGGCGCGCTTGCAGGCGAGTGGTGGTACCAGGGCATTCGTTCCATGGGCTGGGCCCTGTTTGCCTATCTGCCCATCTTGGTGGGCTATAACGCGGCACGTGAGTTTGGTGGCTCCGCTGCGCTGGGCGGCATCGCCGGCATGATGTGTATCGCCAACAGCGCCATGCCCCTGCTTGCGCCTGGCGCGGCTGATCCTGCCGCTGCCATTCTGCTGCCGCTCACCAGTGCGCAGTACAACCCTGCAGCGGGCGGCATGATCGCGGCTCTCATCGCTGGCGCATTTTTTGCCTGGATGGAGCGTCAGATTCGCAAGGTTATGCCCAACGCACTCGACACGTTCTTGTCCCCGCTGCTGGTGCTCATCATCGGCGCCTTTGCTCTGATGCTCGTCATCCAGCCGGTTGGCGCATGGCTGACGACTGCCATCTTTAGCGTTTTGACCTTTATCTTCGAGAAGCTGGGCGTCCTGGGCGGCTATATCCTGTCGGCAGGCTTCTTGCCGCTGGTGTCCGTCGGCCTGCATCAGGCGCTCACGCCGATCCACGCCATGCTCAACGATCCCGACGGCGCTACCAAGGGTATCAATTACCTACTTCCCATCCTTATGATGGCTGGCGGCGGCCAGGTCGGTGCCGGTTTGGCGCTGTACTTTAAGACCAAGAACGCCAAGCTCAAGAAGTACGTCGCAGAGTCCATCCCCGTTGGAATCCTGGGTGTGGGCGAGCCTCTGATGTATGCTGTTACGCTGCCGCTCGTTCGTCCGTTTGTGACGGCCTGCCTGGGTGCCGGATTTGGCGGCGCGCTCGCGGCGCTGCTTCACATCGGCACGGTTTCTCAGGGCGTTTCCGGTCTGTTTGGCCTGCTGATCGTCGTTCCTGGCCAGCAGCTCGGCTACGTTGCCGCTATGCTGCTTGCCTATGCCGCCGGCTTTGTCCTGACGTGGTTCTTCGGTGTCGACGAGCAGAAGATCAACGAGTTCTTTGGCGAGTAGTTTGATATCGCGATCCGTGTTGCTCGGGGCTCGCGGAGCGCGGCAGATTTCTTGATGATATGGTTGTGCCGGCGGGGCTAACTGCTCCGCCGGCCTTTTTTAAAGGAGCGTTGAAGCGTGAAAACGGGTATTTCGATTTATCTTTCCAGCCCTCTGCAGGATATTGAGCGGACGATTGAGCGTGGTGCCGCGGCGGGTGCGCACTATGCGTTTACCTCACTGCATATTCCCGAGGATGGGGGAGCGGCGTATGCCGATAAGGTCCGTCATGTGCTGTCGCTGCTTTCCGCCCGCGGCATTGCGCTCATTGCCGATGTGGGGCCTCGCACGTGCGATTTGCTCGGGCTTGAGCGCATTGAGGACCTGCGCGATCTGGGGTTGGAATACCTTCGTTTGGACTATGGCTTTAGCGCCCAGCGGGTCGCGGAGCTGTCCGGTGTATTTCGCATTGTGGTTAATGCATCGACAGTGAGTTCTGATGAAATCGCATCGTGGCGTGAGGCCGGTGCCGATGTGACTCGTTTTGCCGCCTGCCACAATTTTTACCCCAAGCCTTATACCGGTTTAGCTCTGGAGGACATTGCTCGGGTGAATCTTCGTCTTGCGGCGCTTGGATTCGAAATCATGGCTTTTGTGCCGGGTGATGCTAACGTTCGCGGGCCGGTATTCGAGGGACTGCCGACGGTCGAGGCGCAACGCGGTCGCGCGTCAAAGGTTGCTCTCAATATGCTTGAGCTTGCACATGGCGCCGATTGCGACATTGTGTTGGTCGGCGACCCCGATCTTTCCGATGCGGGCTGGGCACAGTTTGCTCAAGTTTCCGCCGGATACGTGGACCTGCAATGCGAGCTTGAGCCCGGTTATGCCTATGCGCGCGGGCAGATTCATCACGACCGGCCCGACTCGAGCGTCTTCATCTTTAGGTCTCAGGAGTCACGTACAACGCTTAAGCCGGATTCCGTGCCGACGGATGCCGGAGCCGGCCTGCCGCGAAAGGCGGGGTCGATCGCTGTGAGCAATAGCGGATATGGGCGCTACGAAGGCGAGCTTGAGATTGCGCGGGTTGATCTTCCCGGTGACGAGCGCATGAACGTTGCGGGCCATATCACGCCCGAGGCAATGGAGCTGCTGCCGTTCATCAAACGCGGATTCGGGGTACGGTTCGTTTAGCGTGTGACCCGTGGGCTACAATTGGCCCATCATACGAAGGCGCCTCGTGTGGCGTGTGCCTGCGTTGGCCGATCTATATTCGGAGGATTCCCATGACCGTACTGTTTGTTGAATATCCCAAGTGCTCGACCTGTAAGAAGGCCAAGGCATGGCTGGACGAACATGGGGTTGAGTATATCGACCGCGATATCGTTTTGGACAATCCCACGGCTGATGAGCTTGCGACCTGGATTGCTCGTTCGGGGCTGCCGGTGCGGCGTTTCTTTAATTCGTCGGGCATGAAATATCGAGAGCTGGGCCTGAAGGCGCGTCTGGATGCGGGCATGACGGATCGGGAGTGCTACGAGCTGCTGGCGACCGACGGCATGCTGGTCAAGCGTCCGCTGCTGGTGGGCGACGACTTTGTGATTCCCGGCTTTAGGGAATCGGCTTGGGCCGAGGCGTTGCTGTAGCGGCTGCGGAAAGTGCGACCCGGAATTCGCTTCCAGAATGGGATGCACTTTCCCAAAGTGGCCGGTTGCGGAAAGCACGTCCCATTCTGAGCTTCGATTGCGGGACACGGTTTCCGGTTGAGAGCTCGACGGGAAAGTAGGGACCAGTTTGAGCTTGAAATCTGGGACGCACTTTCCGCCGGCGGGCCTGCCTCAGTCAGTCCGCCAGCTGTGCCCATTCGTGCGGATCGTAGACTTTTACGTGCTTGTTGGGCTTGCCACTCCAGTACTCCTCGTCCATAAAGGGCAGATATGCCTGAACGCCAGGGCAGATAAAGGGAATCCGCTGCTGTTGCAGTCGCTCGCGCTGACGCTGTTCCAGGTGCGCCTCGGATATGACGGTCGGCATGCCGGACAGCTCGACGAGACTTGCCTGGATTCGCTTAAGGTCGGGTAGTCCCGCGTGCCATGACATCCGCATGATCAAAAAGGATGCACGGCGGTATTTTGCCTGCACCACAGTAATGGCGGGGCGCAGTGTGGGATGGATTTTGTCCCGTTCGGGCCAAAGGTCGGCAGTGATCTCGAGGCCCAGGGTCTCCCATAGGTAATCAAGCTCTTCGTCCATGGCGCCTCGATATCTACGCGATCATTGATACTTCGATTGTGTTGCCTGGTGCTATCGTTTTCGCGGTAGAATCTGCCAACGGTTGACGGCTACCGCTCGCGGCGTTTTGCCCCTCGTGTACAGCGGTCGGCTTCACAGGTCCTTCACGGGTTGGACTAAATAAGGCCAATTTGACTGAATTTCAAAAAAGTCAAAATTGGGGCTTGCGTCACGGCGAGACTTCCCGTATATTTCTTTCTTGCGCAAAGGCACAGCCGAGCGCAGCGATGCAGTCATTGGGATGTCGTCTAATGGCAGGACAGCGGATTCTGGTTCCGTCAATGGGGGTTCGACTCCCTCCATCCCAGCCATTGCATTTGCTACATATGGCCCGTTCGTCTAGCGGTTTAGGACGCCGCCCTCTCAAGGCGGAGATCACCAGTTCGAATCTGGTACGGGCTACCAAAATTGAACGCCCGGGCCTCGTAAGAGACCCGGGTTTTGTGTATTGACCGTATATACGGCGCCTGCCGTGTTTCGCTCAGATCGAGGAGTAGCCATGGATCTGCCCATCAGCTTGCAAGACATCACGTATGCCGAGAACTATCTGGCGCAGGGCGACCTGGCTACGGCGACGCCGCTGCTGGAGCGTCTGGTGGAGCTCGCCGAGGAGTATATCGACGCTGAGTGCAAGACGGAGGAGAAGCGCCAATACTTTAGCTTCGATAGCAAGTTTGAGCGCTTGGCCTATCGCCGCGTGGAGAAGGATCCGCGCGAGCTCGTGCAGGTCGAGGTGCCGTTTGACCGCCTGTACTCTGATATGGCGTTTGCCTACATTCGTCAGCAGGATTATGTGAGCGCTCGTAATGCCCTGATGCAGGCTGTGCGTTGGGACCCCATGAACTGCAACTATCGCTTGGATTTGGCCGAGCTGTTCCGCGCACTCGAGGACAAGCAGGAATGGGCATCGCTCTCGTTCTCGGTGCTGGAGCGTGCAAGCGATGGCAAGTGCGCCGCCCGCGCTTACGCCAATCTAGGTCAGTACTTTTTGGAGCCCGAGACCGAGAACGTTTCGGCTGCCGTGGGCTGCGCGCGTCTGGCGCTGCGCCTGGCGCCCAACGATGCGCATACGACGCGCCTGCTCAACAAGATCCATACCACCTATCCGGATGCCGCTGATGAGAGCGACGACCACGTGATGGGTGAATTGGCCCTGCAAGGCGTGCCGACCTCGCCTTCGGCCGAGATTGCCATCTGCCTGATCATGTGCGCGACCGATGCTGCAAGCGACGGCGACAAGCAGGAGGCGACGCGCCTGACGGTGCGTGCTCGCGACTTGGTGGGCGAGGAGGCCTGCGCGGCGATTATCAAACTGGTGCGCGAGAGCGATGCCGAGCTCAATGCCGAGCGCAAGGCAAAGCGCGAGGCTACGGGCTCAAACGCCGATGGCGCCAAGGAGGCCGGCGATGCCCAGTAAGCGTGAACGCAAGCTCATTTCTAAGAATCGCTCGGCGCATCACGAGTACTTTATCGATGAGACGTTCGAATGCGGTATTGAGCTGAGCGGCACCGAGGTCAAGTCGATTCGCGAGCGCGCCTGTCAGATCACTGACACTTTTGCGCTGATTCGTGGCGGCGAGTGCTGGCTCGTCGGACTGCATATCCACCCTTATAGCCATGGTGGCGTGTGGAATCGCGATCCCGACCGTCGGCGTCGTCTGCTGCTGCACCGCAAGGAGATCGACTTTCTTGACGGCAAACTTCGCAACCGTGGTTATGCGCTGGTTCCGTTGGAGCTCTACTTTAATACCGACGGCCGCGTAAAGCTGCTGCTGGGTCTGGGTCGCGGCAAGAAGCTCTACGACAAGCGCGAGGACATGGCCAAGCGTGATGTCCAACGCGAGATCGACCGCGCCCTTAAGGAACGCAACCGCTAGGCACTCTGTATAAGTTGCGGTGGAATACGGACTGTTTTGCCTGTTTGAGGGGCTATTCAGTCCCTATTTCACCGCAACTGCGGGCGTCTCATCTTTCTTACTGTTCTGACACATATGTCTTAAAGGCGGCGTCCGTTATGGGTGCCGCCTTTTTTGTGGGTACATACATTCATGAGGTTCCAACCCGAGCTAGGGGAGTGATCGTTATGGACAAAACTGCGTTCTTTACCATGCCGAGCGGTCTGTACGTGGTGAGCGCTGCGGCAGACGGGTTGCGCGCCGGCTGCGTCATCAACACTGCGGTGCAGGTGACGTCCATGCCGCCGCGTATTTCGGTTGCCGTGAACAAGGACAATGTCACCTCGGGCGTCATCGCATCGGCCAAAGCGTTCGCGCTGACCGTGATCGATCAGACTGCCGACATGCTCTACATCGGTAACTTTGGGTTCCGCACCAGCAGCGATTATGACAAGTTTGCCAAATACGAGACCCGCGAGACGGCTCTGGGCATGCCCTATGTGCCTGAGCACGCGGCGGCCCTGTTTAGCTGCCGTTTGATCGACACTGTGGATGTGGGCACGCATCTGCTGTTTATTGGCGAGGTCGAGGATGCCGAGCGCCTGAGCGACGAGACGCCGCTGACATACGACTACTATCACAAGGTGCTAAAGGGCAAGACGCCGCCCAAAGCCTCGTCGTATCAAGGCTAGAAATGTTCTAAAAATACTTGCATTATGTTATTGAGAATATATACTAATAAGTAAGTACACCAGCAGTCACATTCGAGAGGAGAACATCATGGCTGAGGAGAAGAAGACGTATAAGTTTGTGTGCACCGTTTGCGGTTACGAGGTTGAGGTCGACACGCCCGAGCTGCCCGAGGACTACGTGTGCCCGGTCTGCGGCGTCGGCCCCGATGAGTTTGAGCTTGTCGAGGAGTAACTCGCAGGCACACGGCGAAAGCCGAACATAGCTCTGTCCAAGGGCCCCGGTCGGATATCCGGCCGGGGCCCTTTTCCTCCGTCCTCAAGGGATCACGGCTGCTGTTAGCCGATCCAGTCTGTTGTGAGTCCGGCCGACCGTTTGTCTTACTCTGTAACATCTAACAGTGAAAACGGGGTCTACGTGTTACAGATTGAGACAAACGGAGCTATCCCTCGGAATGATCTCGATCTGTAACATCTAGACATCAAAAGCGGGTCTAGATGTTACAGATCGAGACGTTTGCCTGGGTAGGTGCCCCGTCCCATTACATCCCTGTCAACAACACGACATCGAGAATCGTCACGATGGCGCCGATCCCTACGAGCAACGCGTTGAGCGGGCGTGAATTGGCATATTTGCCCATGACGCGGCGTGAACTGGTGAGCCGTATGAGCACAAAGACCGTAATCGGCAGCTGAAGCGACAGCAGCGCCTGACTCCAAATGAGACCCTCAAAAGGATTCGGGACGACCAGGCACGCCGCCACTGCGCCGACGAAACAGGCCGCCACTCCGATCGAGGAATGTCGGTCGTGGATGTCATATTCCTCGTAGAACATGCCCGCGGTGATGGTGCCCGCCGCCATGCCCGCCGTCACACTACTCGAGAGCCCCGCAAATAGCAGCGCCACGGCAAAGATGGTCGAGCTTGCCGGGCCCAGAATGGGGGAGAGCGTGGCCGCTGCGACGGCGAGGTCGTCTACGACCATGCCGTGCGCAAAGAAGGTCGTTGCGGCCAGGATGACCATGGCCGAGTTGATTGCCCAGCCCACGCCCATCGAAAAGAGCGTGTCGAAGAGCTCGTAGCGCAGACGTTCTTCGATAACCCGCTCGCCTTGGCCTTCGAAGTGCATGGATTGGATGACTTCGGAGTGCAGGAAGAGGTTGTGGGGCATAACGACCGCGCCTAGGACACTTACGATAATCGCTGCCGAGCCGGTGGGCATACTGGGTGTGATCCAGCTTGTGGCGGCTTGCGGCCAGTCGATCTTGACTAGTGCAAGCTCGGCTAAAAACGAAAGTCCCACCACGCCCACGAAGGCGATGATCCAGCGTTCGGCACGCTTGTAGGAGTTCGTCATGAGCATCGCCATCGATACTGCCGCCACGATGATGCAGCCGGTGCGCACAGGCAGCTCAAAGAGCATTTGAAGGGCAATCGCGCCACCCAGGACTTCGGCCATGGCGGTGGCGACCGTGGCTAGATACGCGCTGCCGAGTATCGCACGCCCGACGAGGCGGGGCAGGTGGCGCGTCGTGGCCTCGGCAAGACACATGCCCGTGGCGATGCCCAGGTGCGCCGCGTTGTGCTGCAGCACGATGAGCATGATCGTGGACAGCGTGACGATCCACAGCAGCGCGTAGCCAAACTGCGAGCCGGCGGCCATATTGGAGGCCCAATTGCCCGGGTCGATAAAGCCAACGGTCACGAGCAGCCCAGGGCCGATATGCCGTGCGATGTCGAGTCCGCCGTGGCCACCGGTGCGCCGGGAACCAAAGTGTTGTTTGAGATGGTTGATCATGGTGCGCTCCTGCGTGCCGTTTGCTTGACGCCGCAAAGGATACCCGTTTTAGGCTCGAAGTTAACCAAGACTAACAAAATAGCTGTATTTGAATAGGATGAGGAAGGGGACTGCCGAAATGTCTTGATCTGTAACAACTAGGGATGGAAATTGGACCTAGCTGTTACAGATCAAGACAGGAAGAAATGGTTCTATGGAAAATCTCGATCTGTAACAGCTGACCGCCAAAACCGGCCCTTCGTGTTACAGATTGAGACATTCGGAGCCGTCTCTCAAAAACATCTCAATCTGTAACAGTTGGGCGCCAAAATTGGGTCTTCCTGTTACGGATTGAGATGTTTGAAGCGGTGAGCATACGGGCTGAACTTGGGGGCCTATGTTGTCGCCCTTGAGGTCGGCGGTGTCCACTCGTAGGGCGTGCGTTAAGCGATTGTTTCGAAACGGGCGGGAAACACAACGGACCGGTGATGCTTCTAGTATGCCTAGTCAACTGACTGTCTAACACCTAGGGGAGGATCGCGATGCAGGCAGATTCCGCTCAGCAGCAGGGCCTTTATCGCCCCGAATTCGACCACGATGCATGTGGCATCGGCGCGCTTGCCGATATCAACGGCGAGCGCCATCACCAGATTCTGGACGACGCACTGTCCATTCTGGTCAACTTGGAGCACCGCGGCGGCACCGGACTCGAGAAGAACACCGGCGACGGCGCCGGAATCCTGTTTCAGGTTCCGCATCACTTTTTCCGCAAAGAGGCTCAAAAGTGCGACCAGATTCTGCCGGCAGAGGGCGACTATGGTGTGGCCATGCTGTTCTTCCCGCAGGACGACAAGGGCGTAGAGGATGCCCGCCGCGTGTTTGAGGAGGGCTGCGCCGAGGCCGGCGTGCCGCTGCTCTTTTGGCGCGAGGTGCCCGTCGACCCGCACGACCTGGGCGAGACGGCCCGCGCCTGCATGCCCACAATCTTGCAGGCCTTCCTGGGCCGCCCCGACGACACGCCCGCCGGCGACGCCTTCGAGCGCCGCCTGTATGTGTGCCGCCGCACCATCGAGAAGAAGGCCGACGCCGAGTTCGCCCTGCGCGACAAGATCTTCTATGTGTGCTCCATGAGCTCGCGCACCATCGTGTACAAGGGCATGCTTGTGGCCACGCAGATGCGCCGTTTCTTCATCGACCTCAACGACGCCGCCGTCAAAACGGCCGTGGCGCTCGTCCACTCGCGCTACTCCACCAACACCACGCCCAGCTGGGAGCGCGCACATCCCAACCGCTTTATCATCCACAACGGCGAGATCAACACTCTCAAGGGCAACGTCAACTGGATTCGCGCCCGCGAACCCAACCTGTACAGCCCCGTGCTGCAGCACGATCTTGAGCGCGTGATGCCCATCATCAACCGCGAGGGCTCCGATTCCGCGATTCTGGACAACGTACTCGAGTTCCTGGTCATGAACGGCCGTCCGCTCACGCGTGCCGCGTCCATGCTGCTGCCCGAGCCGTGGGACCACAACGACAGTCTGAGCGAGGAGCGCCGCGCCTACGACGCCTACCAGTCCATGCTCATGGAGCCGTGGGATGGCCCGGCGGCCATCGCCTTTACCGACGGTCGCACGCTGGGTGCCGCCCTCGACCGTAACGGCCTGCGTCCCGCCCGCTACTATGTGACGCGCGACGGTCGCTTTATGCTGGCAAGCGAGGTGGGCACCATCGAGGTGCGCCCCGAGAACATCCTGACGAGCGGCTGTCTGGGGCCGGGCCAGATGCTCGAGGTCGACTTTGCCCGCGGCCGCGTGATCTACAACGACGAACTGCGCGCCCGCTATGCCAAAGAAAAGCCCTACCGTGATTGGATTGCCGAGGAGACGCTGACCGTTGACGCGCTCGATGAGCCCGTTGCGGCAACGCCCGCCGAGGACGCCGAGGTGCCCGCCGCCGTACGCATGGCCAAGCTCGGCTATCACTGGGATGATGTTGACGAGGTCGTGCGCCCCATGGCCCAGCAGGGCAAGGCCCCGCTCGCCTCGATGGGCATCGATGCGCCGCTGGCCTGCCTGTCCAAGAAGACGCGCTCGTTCTTTGACTACTTCTATCAGCTGTTCGCCCAGGTCACGAATCCGCCGATCGATGCCCTGCGCGAGCACATGGTCACCTCGACCACGCTCTACCTGGGCAACCACGGCAACCTGCTCGAGGACTCCCGTACGGCCTGCCAACTGGTGCGCCTGGAGCGCCCGTTGCTCAACGAGGAGGAGTTCGAGCGTATCTGCGCCATCGACCGCGTGGGCTTTAAGACCCGCCGTTTCCGTGCCGTCTACCGCCGCGATGCCGGCGAGGGTGCGCTGCAGGCTGCGCTCAAGCAGCTTGCAGAGGACGTTGAGGCCGCGGTCCGCGACGGCGTGAACATCGTGGTGTTGAGCGATCGCGCCGGAGCGGGCGAGGTGCCCGTGCCGTCGCTGCTCGCCGTGGGCTGCGTGCACAACCACCTGATCCGCGCCGGCGTGCGTACCTTTGCCGACATCGTGGTGGAGTGTGGCGACGCCGTGTCCCCGCACGACTTTGCGGCGCTGGTGGGCTATTCCGCGAGCGGTATCTATCCGTACAACGCGCATGCGTGCATCCGCGACTTGGCGGCGCACGGCGATCTGGACGTGACAGCCGAGCAGGGCATCGCCAACTACAACAAGGCCGCGACGGCGGGCATCGTCTCCATCATGTCCAAGATGGGCATCTCCACGGTGCAGAGCTACCACTCCGCGCAAATCTTTGAGGCCGTCGGCTTTACGCCGGAGTTCGTCAACGCGTACTTCGCCGGCACGGTGAGCCGTGTGGGCGGTATGGGTGTCGAGGACGTTGAGCGCGAGCAAAACGAGCGTTACGACGCCGCGCTCGCTATCCTTAAGAGCCCGGCTCCCGATCAGCTGCCCACGTTGGGTCTGACCAAGTGGCGCCCGCTCGGCGGCGAGGATCACCTCATCGATCCGCAGACTGTCTACTTGCTGCAGACCGCCTGCCGTGAGGACAGCTACGACACCTTTAAGGAGTACAGCGCCCGCCTGCACCGCACCGGCCGTGCCGTGCGCCTGCGCGACCTGCTGGACTTTGATGCCGGCGGCCGCACCCCGGTGGCACTCGACGAGGTCGAGCCCGCGCTCAACATCGTCCGCCGCTTTAACACCGGCGCCATGTCGTACGGTTCCATCAGCAAAGAGGCACACGAGTGCATGGCCATCGCCATGAACCGCCTGCACGGCCGTTCCAACTCCGGCGAGGGCGGCGAGGATCCGCGCCGCGAGACCCCGCTGGCCAACGGTGACTCCAAGAACTCCGCCATCAAGCAGGTGGCAAGCGCGCGCTTTGGCGTGACGAGCCGCTACCTGTGCAGCGCCTTCGAGATTCAGATCAAGATGGCCCAGGGCGCCAAGCCCGGTGAGGGCGGTCACCTGCCCGGCAAGAAGGTCTACCCCTGGATTGCCGAGGTCCGTCAGTCCACGCCCGGCATCGGCCTGATTTCGCCTCCGCCGCACCACGACATCTACTCCATCGAGGACTTGGCAGAGCTTATCTTCGATCTTAAGAACGCCAACCCCGGCGCGCGCGTGTCGGTCAAGCTGGTCAGCGAGGCCGGCGTCGGCACCATCGCCACCGGCGTGGCCAAGGGCGCTGCCGACAAGATCTTGATCAGCGGCCACAATGGCGGCTCGGGTGCCGCGGCGCGCGACTCTATCTGGCACGCGGGTCTGCCGCTGGAGCTTGGCCTTGCCGAGGCCCAGCAGACGCTGCTGCAAAACGGTTTGCGCTCACGCGTGGTGCTCGAGGCCGATGGCAAGCTCATGGACGGCACCGACGTCGCCGTCGCCTGCCTGCTGGGTGCCGAGGAGTTTGGCTTTGCGACCATGCCGCTCATCTCCATGGGCTGCCTCATGCAACGCGACTGCCAGCAGGATACCTGCCCGGCCGGCATTGCCACGCAAAACTGTCGCTTGCGTCGCGGCTTCCGCGGCAAGCCCGAGCACGTTGAGCACTTTATGCTCTTTGTTGCCGAGCAGCTGCGTGAGGTCATGGCGAGCCTGGGCTTCCGCACCGTCGACGAGATGGTCGGCCATCCCGAGTGCTTGCGCCAGATTGAGGTCCCGGGCAACCGCAAGGCCAACCTGCTGGATCTGTCGCCCGTGCTGGCGAGCGCGACCTGCGAGTTCGGTGCCCATATCCCGGGTGCCGACGGCCGTCACTTCCTGCCCCAGATGGCTGCGGACAGCGAGCTCGACAAGACGCTCGACTCCACGTTGTTTGTGCCCTATACGGCCGATGCCCGTGCGCACCTGCGTCCGATTCGCTTTCGCGCCGATATCGCCAACGTCAACCGCTGCGTGGGCACCATCTTGGGCAACGCGGTGACCAAGGCGCATCCCGAGGGCCTGCCCGCCGGCTCCATCACCATCGATTGCGATGGTTCGGCCGGTCAGAGCTTTGGCGCCTTCCTGCCGCGCGGCATTACGCTCAACGTGTGCGGCGACGCCAACGACTACTTTGGCAAGGGCCTTTCGGGCGGCGAGGTGTCGGTGCGCCCCAACCCGCATGCGACCTACAAGTTCGACGAGAACATCATCGTGGGCAACGTTGCGTTCTTTGGCGCTACGAGTGGCCGCGGCTTCATTAACGGCCTGGCCGGCCAGCGCTTTGGCGTACGCAACTCCGGTGCCACGGTGGTGGTCGAGGGCTGCGGCAACCATGGCTGCGAGTACATGACGGGAGGTCTGGCGCTCATCCTGGGCGAGGTCGGGCAGAACTTCGCCGCCGGCATGACGGGCGGCGTGGCTTACGTCTTTGACCAGTACGGCACCCTCGATGCCCGTGTGAACCACGAGAGCGTTGAGCTCAAGGCCCCGACGGCCGGTGAGCTGGCACAGATTCGCGAGCTCATCCAGGAGCACGTGGACGCGACGCAGAGCCCGCGCGGCATTAAGCTGCTCTACAGCTTTGAGACGATGAGCAAGCACTTTGTGAAGGTCATTCCAACCGAGTACGAGCGCGTGCTGGCGATTGTCGCCGCCGCCGAGGCCGTCGGCAAGACGCATGCGCAGGCCGAGGAGCTGGCGTTTGACATTGTGACCGGTCGCGCCGACGCCGCGGATGTCGCTCGCTTTGATGTGGCGGGTGGTGTCGCTGGCGCTGCGCCCGCCACCGCCAGCTCTGTTGCTTCGACCAAGAAGGAGGCGTAAGTGCCATGGGTAAGCCCGGTGCTTTTCTTGATATCGATCGCGTGACCCACGAGCTGCGCCCCGTGGAGGAGCGCAGCCGCGATTTCGATCCGCTGTACGTGGAGCTCGACGACGATGCGCGCCGTGCCCAGGCGAGCCGCTGCATGATGTGCGGTGTGGCGTTTTGTCAGATGGGCGCGAGCTTTGGCAAGGCACGCCCGAGCGGCTGCCCACTGCACAACCTGATTCCCGAGTGGAATGAGCTGGTGTACCGCGGCCGCTGGGATGAGGCTACCGAGCGCCTGTCGCTCACCTCGCCCATGCCCGAGTTCACGAGTCGCGTGTGCCCGGCGCTGTGCGAGGCCGCATGCAACCTGGGCTCGGTCGATGGCCAGCCCACGACGATCCATGACAACGAGCGCGCGATTAGCGACCATGAGTGGGCCAACGGCGGTCCGCACCGCTTTGAGCCGGCAGGGGAGGGTGCACCCACGGTTGCCGTGGTGGGCTCCGGTCCCGCTGGTCTGGTGGCAGCATGGGAGCTTGCGCGTCGTGGGGCCCGCGTGACGGTGTTTGAGCGCGACGACCGTCCGGGCGGCCTGCTCATGTACGGCATTCCCAACATGAAGCTCGAGAAGTCCGTGGTCGAGCGCCGCGTGGCGCTCATGCGCGAGCTGGGCATTGTGTTTGAGCTGGGTGCTGACGTGAATGATCCTGCGGTGGCTGCCAAGCTCGACGACTTCGATGCCGTTGTGGTGGCTGCCGGCGCCCGTGCTCCGCGTGGGCTTTCGGCTGCGAACATTGATGCCCCGGGCGTAGTGTATGCCGTGGACTACCTGACGGCTTCGACCGTCTCGGTGCTCGATGGCGGCGAGCCCGCGGTGAACGCGCGCGGCCTGGACGTTGTGGTCATTGGCGGTGGCGATACCGGCAACGACTGCGTGGGTACCGCGGTGCGCCAAGGGGCGCGCAGCGTGCGCCAGTTTGAGTTCTTGCCGGCTGCGCCCGATAAGCGCGCGGCGAGCAACCCCTGGCCGCAGTGGCCCAACATTAAGAAGACCGACTACGGCCAGCAGGAGGCTATTGCTGCGATGGGCGGCGAGATGCGTGCCTGGGGCGTGGATACGCTCGAGGTGCTGCTGGACAAGAAGGGTGCGGCTGCGGGTCTGCGCGTGGTCGATTTGGACTGGTCGGCGGGAAAGCCCGAGCGCATCGCGGGCTCCGAGCACGAGGTACCGGCGCAGCTGGTGCTCATCGCCTGCGGCTTTACGGGCCCAGAGCACGGTGTGTTCGACGCCGTTGGCGTGCCCGTTGCCACTGCTGGTCGTCCGCTGCCTGTGATGGCCGCCGAGGGCTCGCATCTTGCGGCGCGTGTCGACGGCGTCGCCGCGGATGCCGCGCCGGTGTATGTTGCCGGTGACGCTCGTAACGGCAGCTCGCTCGTGGTGAACGCTATGGCCGACGCCCTGGCCTGCGCAGCCGAAGTCGCCGAGGCGCTGGAGCTGTAAGGCGGCTGTCCACAGCTGAATCGACAAGGGCTGTCCCCAACGGCTGGCCCAAATGGAACGTCCCCAAGTGCCGGCAGCTGGGGACGTTCCTTATGTGCCGGCATTCGGGGACACTCCTTGCGGGTTTGCGACCGATTTGTTCGTTTGCCGACGTACGGGTGTTCATTTGTCGACTTCTTGGGCTGTGGTCACCTGTTGTTTCTGTGGTGGCTACGGGCATCTGGTTCAAAAGAGCGGGTTGGCCGTCTATGTTTACCTGCGGTTTTGTTGCGGCGCGCATATTCGGTCAAGTGTCCCGTCAAGTGTTTGGTCAGCAGTTGGTTTGCAGCCGGCGGCCTATTTTGTCCGTGCTGACAGTGGCTGCCCACCCTCCTCGTAAGCTCAAATTGAGGTTCATCAGTTTGAGGAGGATGCCGTGACTGACCACGTTTTAGACCGAGCTCATCTGGCCGAAGCCGTCGGCAACGATATTGCCGACATGGCCCATTTTTGGATGCTGCGGAAGTTTCAGTTTTTGGAGCCGGCGCGCGAGCAGTTTGAGATTATTGTCGACCCGTGGCTCAGCTATCGCACCGAGCCTTCCCAAAACGAAATCATGGCCTACAACATGGCGTTTACCGATTGGCTGCTCTTCGAGCGCCCCTATCGCCATGGCAAGACGCTGCTCGAGCTGTATGTTGATGAGCCGCCGGCATCGTTTTCGCCTGCCTCGCTTAAGCGGCTCGAGCAGGTGCGCGACACACAGTATTTCTCGCGCTTTGGCATTTTGGACAAGGATCCTGCGAACGGCATGGTTGCGCTGAAGGATACGCGCGCCGACCTTCGCTTTGATGTCTACGACCCGCATATCGTGCAAAAGGAGCATTGGAGCGACGGCGCGATCGCGGTGCGCCTCGCCTGCGTCGACGATGTCTGGCTGACGGCGGGACAGCTCTATCTGTATGACATCGCGCGCCTGAGTGACACGGCGGTCGATGGACCGGGTGCGGTGCATCCCGAGGATCTGCAGGACGGCTTTGACACCTCGTGCGTTAGCTTCTTTTTGCGCCTGGTCCGCGACATCATGGGCGCCCAGGGGCGCTACGTGAAGTCCCTCAACATCTACGAACAAGAATGGGAGTAGGGGATGTGACTGGTGCCGCCCTACAGCCCTGACTTTGTCTCAATCTGTAACGTTTGGCGGCTGTTTGGGCCCGTAACTGTTACAGATTGAGACGGAAGGTTGGCGGCTGCCGAAAGATCTTGTTCTGTAACAGCTAGAGGCTTAAAGACTGTCTTCCTGTTACAGATCAAGACATTTGCCAGCGGAGGCAACGGTGACGATGGTCCATTTGTCTGACGTGGTGGTGATGAAAGTGTCTAATACCGTTCTCAAACACAAACATGCGACTCGCAACACGTTGGCGCGGAATAGGATGCTCGCGCGGCTCACGGAGACGGCCAAGCAAGGTGCGCTGCTCGCAACGCATGACAATACCGAGCTCATGTGGCTGCGACGCCATGTTGGAACCGACGATATCGCGGAGCCCGAGCCGTACCTGTTCTGTTTTCAGCATGATTGGGATGCATTGACGCCGGCGGAGCGAGCGCTGAGGACTATCAAAGGGCTTGCGGAATTTCATCCCGATTGGGCGTTTTGGGGTTATGACGCGGCACTTTTGTGGGGCCTGGAGGTGCCGAATGATCTGCTCGGGCCGCGTTTTCTTGTTAAGACGGGTTGTTCGGTGACGTTGAGCAGCGGGTGCAGGTTGTTGCGTCCTCAGATGGCGGGAGCGCTTGAGCGCGTCGACGGCGTGCGGGTGACGTCGTTTTGGCGCACGGTGGAGGATTGTCTGCTGCGTGCGCCGTTTTCGTATGGTCTGGCGATCGCCGATTCTGCATTGCGGGCGAAGGGCGTATCACGTGGGGATTTGTGCGAGCGCCTCCGCGCCGATTGCGAGGGCAGGCGAGGGTATCGCAGGGCACAGGCGATTGCGTCGTATGCGGACGGGCTGTCCGAAAACGGCGGCGAGTCTCGGTTCCGAGCGTTCTTTATTGCGTACGGCTTTCCGGTTCCGGAGCTGCAGGCGGAGTTTCGCGACCCGCTCGATCCGAGCCAGGTGTTTCGCGTCGACTATTTTTGGCGGCTCGAGGACGGGACGTGTGTCATCGGCGAGCTCGACGGAAAGGGGAAGTACACCTTGCAGAACGGTGAGGGCCGGGAGTCGGTCGACCCATTCGTGGCAGAGCGTCAGCGGGAATCTCATCTGACAATGCTCGGGCATAAGGTGCTTCGGTTTACGTTTAACGAACTCAAAGACCCGGGGAAGCTGGTCGAGAAAATGAGGTTGGCGGGTATTCCTCGGCAGGCTGAATTGGCTGAGGAGTGGAGACGCCAGTGGTATGGGCGCTGAGAGGTTTTGTCTCGATCTGTAACGTTTAGAAGTTGTTTGAGTTCGTAATTGTTACAGATCGAGACAAACCGGTGAAACGTCGACCGAATGTCTCGATCTGTAACATCAAGGGGCCCAATAACCCTGTACCTGTTACAGATCGAGACATTCCCCTGATGTTGCTGGGGTGGGGCTGCAACGTATTCCGTCCCCCACATCCCCTCTTCCCTCCGTTAACCGATATGCTCGACTTTAGGTCGCTGCATTAGGTGATAATGGACAAATGTTCATGTTAATCGTGAGGGAGGAGCTCGATATGGCGTCTGCCGATCGTCCCACGTTGTTTATCAATGCGACCGTCTTGGATGGCTCGGAGCATATGGAGCCGCAGCCCGATATGGCCGTGGCCGTTGAGCGCGGTGTCATCACATGGATGGGGCCGAGTGCTGTGGCGCAGGCGCCGGCGGGCGCCGAGGTCATCGACCTGGCAGGGGCGTATCTCATGCCGGGCCTCATCAATATGCATGTGCATCTGTGCGGTTCGGGCAAACCGGTTTCGGCGGGCGATGCGGGCGCGCTGATGAAGAAGCTCGATAATCCCGTGGGGCGCGCCATCGTGCGCCATATCCTCAAGGGCAGCGCTCAGCAGCAGCTGGCAAGCGGCGTGACCACGGTGCGCGGCGCGGGCGACCCGCTGTTTGCCGATCTGGCCGTGCGCGATGCTATCGATGCCGGCAAGTATCAAGGTCCTCGCCTGGTGGCGCCGGGAACGGGCGTCACGGTGCCGGGCGGCCATGGTGCGGGCTTGTTCGCCCAGGTGGCAAACAGTCCCGCCGAGGCAGCCGAACAGGTGCGCGACCTGTATGCGCGCGGTGCCGACGTCATTAAGCTGTTCGTAACGGGCGGTGTGTTCGATGCGACCGAGGTGGGCGAGCCGGGCGTGCTGCGTATGCCGGTGGAGGTTGCCGCGGCGGCGTGCAAGGCGGCGCACGATATGGGCCTTCCGGTCATGGCCCATGTCGAGAGCACCGAGGGCGTGAAGGCCGCGCTTGAGGCCGGCGTTGACACGATTGAGCACGGCGCTCCGTTGACACCCGAAATCTTGGAGCTGTATCGTGGCGCCGCGGGCACACAGCTCGAGGGGCGTGCGCCGAGTGTGACCTGCACTATCAGCCCGGCGCTGCCGTTTGTATTGCTCGACCCGAAAAAGACCCATTCTACCGATACGCAAAAGAAGAACGGCGACATCGTGTGCTCGGGCATCATCGAGAGCGCCCGTGCCGCACTGGAAGCTGGCGTTAAGGTGGGCCTTGGCACGGACTCGAGCTGCCCGTTCGTGACGCAGTACGACATGTGGCGTGAGGTGGCCTATTTTGCCAAGTATGTCGGCGTGGGCAACGCCTTCGCGCTGCATACGGCCACGCAGGTCAATGCCGAGCTACTGGGGTTGGGCGGCGAGACCGGCACAATCGAGTGCGGCAAGGCCGCCGATATCCTGGTGACGCGCAAGAATCCGCTCGATGACCTGTGCGCACTGTGTGAGCCGACGCACGTGATGTGTCGCGGTGATCTGGTGCGCAAGCTCAAGGTGAAGCGTATTCCCGAGGTGGACGCCGAGCTCGACGCGATTATGGCCATGCCTGCCGAGGCGTTGGCCGAGGAGCTTGCCCGCGATGGCGTGGCGTAAGCGCGCGATATGGCGATGCGACAAAGGGACAATCCTTTTGTCATAATCAGAAAAAGCCGAGGTCCCAGTGCGAGGCCTCGGCTTTTATTTGTCCCATGGTATGGCGGCTATGAGCGCGTCTCCATCTTGGCATGGCACTTGGGGCAGGTGACGCGGATCTTGCCTTTGCCCTTGGGAACGGAGAGCATCTGGCCGCAGTTGGGGCACTTGAGATAGGCCGTGGTCTTGCGGCCCTTCCACATCTTCTTGGCTGTGCGCTTGGCACGTTCAAAGTCTTCCTTGCTAGTACCGGCTGCGCGCGAGGCGTTGGCCGCTGCAGCTCCGCCGCCCAAGCTAGCTACAAACTTGCCCAAGCCGGGTACGTTTGCAGTCGCGGCGACAAAGGCCTCGTTCTCCTTGTGACGTGCGTCGATATTTTTGGACAGGCCGCGCAGCACGCCAATCACGATTACGGCGATGGCAATCCAGCTGAGCCACTGGATGCGGGCTATCGATCCGATCATCGCGATGACGATGCCGGCAAAACCCATCACGATGGTGAGTTCATCGGCACCATTGCGACCCTTCATAAAGTCATTCATGCAAATTGCCTTTCGTTCGATATGCTGCACGCCTTTATACCCGATTTAGAGCAAGGGGGACAGGTTAATCTGCACCAATGTGGTGCAAACATACCTGTCCCCGGAATACCAAGACGGTGCAAAGAAGTCTGTCCCCAATGCCCCAATTACTTGGAGAGCTTGTCGACGACGCGTTCGATCTCGGCGAGCTTGGCGGCTTTGAGGTCTTCGTCGCCCGATTCGATTGCCGAAGTCACGCAGCCCTCGATATGCGCCTTGAGCACGTCGGCGTTAATGCGCGCGAGGAGCGCCTGTGTTGCCATGAGCTGCGTGGAGATGTCGACGCAGTAACGGTCCTCCTCGACCATTCGCAGGATGCCGTCGATCTGTCCGCGTGCCGTCTTGAGCATACGGGTCACCGATTTATGGTCTGCCATCATGGCGGGTCCTCGTTTCTGGTCGGGGGAGGGGTGCGTTCAGGTCGCTACGCGGCGGTCACAGACAGGGCGTGGAATTTCTCGCCCGCGGCCTCGACAGCGGCGGCGAGTTGCTCGGCGGTTACGGTGTCGGCGCACTCAACCTGGACGGTCTGGGTCTCGTGATCGGCGTCGGCGTCGGTCACGCCGGCCACGTTGAGCAGCGCCGTCTCGACGGTGGCATCGCAGTGGCCGCACATAAGGCCGGAAGTCTTGATCGTGTAACGCATGGGTATTCCTCTCTGTTGTGTCGGCTTTCCCGGGCACCCGATCTTGACCTTCAAGTCGTCGCTCGCGTACCAAAGTACGCGTCGCTCCTCTTTCAGGTCAATCTCGGGCACCTGGAAAACCCGTTATAAATGGACTTAATGGTGAGCCTATTTTGCCACTTTAGGCTTAAAGGATTTTAGGCGCAGCGCATTGCTTACGACGCAGACACTCGACAGGCTCATGGCCGCGGCGCCAAACATCGGCGAGAGTTGCCAACCGGTGAGGGGGAAGAACACGCCCGCGGCGAGCGGAATGCCGATGCCGTTGTAGAACAGCGCCCAGAACAGGTCCTGCTTGATGTTGCGAATCGTGGCGCGCGAAAGCTCGATAGCGCGGGCGACGTCCATGAGGTCGCTGCGCATGAGCACGACATCCGCCCCCTCCTTGGCGATGTCGGCGCCGGTGCCGATCGCAAGGCCCACGTCGGCGCGCGCCAGGGCGGGGGAGTCGTTGATGCCGTCGCCCACCATGGCGACCTTGCCGCCCGCATCCTGCAGCTCGCGGACGTGGCACTCCTTGTCGGCAGGGAGGACGTCGGCGATGACCTGCTTGCTGCTCAGTCCCACGCGGCGGGCGATTGCTTCGGCCGTCACACGGTTGTCCCCGGTGAGCATGCGCACGTCGACGTCGAGCGAACGCAGCGCGGCGATGGCCTCGGCGCTCGTCTCTTTGACCTCGTCGGCCACGGCGATGGTACCGACAAGCTCGCTGTTCTTGGCAAAGAACAGCGGTGTTTTGCCCTCGGCGGCGAACTGTTCGGCAAGGCCGGCGGGAACCTTCGCGCCCAGCTCGTCCATCAGGCGTACGTTGCCGGCTGCGATGACATTTTGTCCCTCGCGCGCCGTAACGCCACGACCGGGCACGGCGGCAAAGTCCTCGACCATGCGCGCGACAATTCCGCGCGCCTCGCACTCGGCCATAATCGCCTCGGCCAGCGGGTGCTCGCTTGGGCGCTCCAACGCGGCGGCCAGCTTGAGCAGCGCCTTTTCGCTCATGGCGGGCGAGCCGTCGGCGCGCGTCGCTACTACGATATCGGTCACGGCGGGCTTGCCGCGGGTGACCGTGCCCGTCTTATCGAGCACCACGGTGCCCACGCTGCGCAGGTTCTCCAGCGCCTCGGCGCTCTTAAACAGAATGCCCATCTCGGCGCCCTTGCCGGTACCTACCATAATGGCGACGGGCGTGGCTAGGCCGAGTGCGCACGGACAGCTGATCACCAACACCGCCACGCCGGAGGTGAGTGCCTCGTTTATGCTGCCGGTCAGCGCCATCCACACCGCAAAGGTCACGGCCGAGATCACGAACACCACGGGCACGAACACACCGGCGACCTTGTCGGCCATGCGGGCGATGGGCGCCTTGGTTGCGTTGGCGTCCTCGACGAGTTGGATAATCTTGGCGAGCGATGTCTCGGCGCCCACACGCGTGGCACGGAAGGTAAACGAACCGGTGCGATTGACCGTGGCAGCGTTGACGGTATCGCCGACGGTTTTCTCCACGGGGATGGACTCGCCGGTGAGCGCGCTCTCGTCCACGGCGGAGGCGCCCTCGAGCACCACGCCGTCGACGGGGATGGACTCGCCGGGGCGCACGCGCAGCACCTGGCCGGGAAGGATGCTGTCGACGTCGACGGTGGTCTCGCTGCCGTCGTCGGCAACGACGGTCGCGGTCTTGGGCGCCAGGTCGATGAGCGCCTCGATGGCGCCGCCGGTTTTGGACTTGCTGCGCGTCTCGAGGTATTTGCCCACGGTAACGAGCGACAGGATCGTGCCTGCGCTCTCAAAATACAGATTGTCCATGCTCGTCATCATGGCCTCGTGGACCTGACCCGCGGCTAATTGGTCGGCCATGATGAACATGGCGTAGAGCGACCAGGCGATGGAAGCGGTGGCGCCCACGGCAATAAGGGCGTCCATGGTGGGCGCGCCGTGCGCGAGCGATTTAAACCCGTTGATAAAGTACGCGTCGTTGACATAGACGATGGGGATGAGCAGGACGAGCTCGGTGAGGGCGAGCGTCATGCTGTGGGTATGGTCGGTGAAGATGCCGGGCAGCGGCCAGCCGAGCATGTGCCCCATGCCTATGTAGAACAGTGGGATGAGGAATACGATCGAGACGATGAGGCGGGTGCGCATGGCAGAGGCGGCGGCCTCCAGCTTTTTGGTTGGCGACTCCATATGGGCGGCGCCAGAGCTGGCTCGCGTGCTGCCGTTTGAGTCGGCGGCACCGGTGCCTGCATCGACGGGCGAGGCCGAGTATCCCGCACGGTCGACGGCGGTGCAGATATCGTCGGGGGAGACCTGCGCGGGGTCATAGTCGACCATCATGGAACCGGCGAGTAGGTTGACTGCGACGTTCTCGACGCCGTCGAGCTTGCTCACAGCACGGTCCACGTGCGCCTGGCAGGCGGCGCATGTCATGCCGCCCACGTCAAACTTATCTTGAGCCATGGCTTCTCCTTTCTGTGGCGTGGTGTTGGAAATGTTAACCTGCCGATACTATACACCCATACCCCCTGGGGGTGTCTAGTACAGAATAAATGTATGACATCTCGCTACAGATGAGGGTAGTTGGTTGACCGATGGACCGTCCCAATCAATCATCTCAATCTGTAACATCTGGACCGTTTTTTGAGCCGTAACTGTTACAGATTTAGACAATTGGCCCAGACTCGCCTCGTCCGCCTCGTCATCTGTGGTTTACGTGGGGGCATGCGAAGCACGGGTATACTAACCGGAGGCGAATCTGCTCCATCGCTTAGAGCTGCTGCGTCTGGACGGCGCGTGATAGGGCTGCCAAAGCGATCGCCAGCGTGCTGAGCAACGTCCTCTCTGTGCGCACCTGTTTTTGTATGTATTAGCGCACTACCAAGCACGCCCGCGCGGCCGCATGCCGTGCCCATTGCGCGTGCAGATAAGGAACAACAACATATGCGTAATTCTGTATCCGACGTCACGGACGCCGAGATTCTGGACGAGACCCGCGAGGCCATGACCCAGGCTGCCTTCGATGCCGCCGATGAGGCCAATGCCGCCCAGGCCGTCGAGTCCGCTACCGAGAGCCTGCCCGCCTTTGACGAGCTGGGCCTCTCCGACGAGATGCTTCGTGCTATCGAGAACCTGGGCTACACGGCGCCCACGCCCGTGCAGGCCGGCTCGATCCCCGTAGTGCTCGAGGGCCGTGACCTGCTTGCCGCCGCTCAGACCGGCACCGGCAAGACGGCTGCCTTTTTGCTGCCGACCATGAACAATCTGGAGCACATCGCTCCTCCCAAACCCGTGCGCGAGCGCGGCGGCCGCAACCGCCGTCGCGGTGTTAAAAAGCCCGAGGGCAACGGCCGCGGCCCCGTGATGCTCGTCATCACCCCCACGCGCGAGCTTGCCCAGCAGATCGACGAGGTCGCGAGCAAGATCGCCGACGTCACGGGCCACGTTGCCGTGACCGTCGTGGGCGGCGTGAGCTACAAGCCGCAAACCGCTGCCCTCAAGTACGGCTGCGACATCCTGGTCGCAACGCCGGGCCGTCTGGTCGATCTGATCGAGCAGGGTGCCTGCCATCTGGACGAGGTCAAGGTGCTGGTGCTCGACGAGGCCGACCGTATGCTCGACATGGGCTTTTTGCCTGCCGTCCGCCGCATTGTGCGCGAGACGCCGGCCGAGCGCCAGACGCTGCTGTTCTCGGCGACGCTCGACGAGGAGGCCGTGGGCGAGATCACCGACCTGGTGAGCGACCCGGCACGCGTGGAGATCGCGCCCGCCACGTCGACCGCCGACACCGTCGACCAGTTTGTGTTCCCGGTGTCCATCGAGGCCAAGAACAACCTGCTGCCCGAGTTCCTCAAAAAGGAGGGCCCGGAGCGCACTATCGTCTTTATGCGCACCAAGCACCGCGCCGACAGCTGCTGCCGTCGTCTGGAGCGCAAGGGCATCAAGGCCGCCGCGATTCACGGCAACCGCAGCCAGGCCCAGCGCGAGCGTGCCCTTTCGGCCTTCCGCGACGGTACCGTCGACGTGTTGGTGGCAACCGACGTGCTCGCCCGCGGCATCGACATCAGCGACGTGCGTTACGTCGTGAACTTTGACGTGCCGGCCGAGCCGACCGACTACATCCACCGTATTGGCCGTACGGGCCGCGCCGGCGAGCTGGGCTGGGCCATCACGTTTGTGACCGAGCAGGATGTCGATGAGTTCTACGAGATCGAGAAGCTCATGGACAAGACCGCCGACATCTACGAGGCCGGCGACCTGCATGTGGGCCCCAATCCGCCCGCGGTTGACCCCGAGCGCGATCCTGCGGCCTTTAAGGTGAAGAAGAAGACCAAGCGCGGCAAGTCCAAGAGCAAGAAGAAGCTTGAGCAGGCGCGTCGCGACGGCAAGCGCAACGGCGACGATTACGGTGATGTGGCCGGTCGTTCCAACCGCGGTCGAGACGAGCGTCGCGGCGACGGTGAGCGTCCGAGCCGTCCCAAGCGCGGCGGCAAGACCCGCGTGCGCGAGGGCGTTCAGGCTCGCGTGGACGAGGCTGTGGAGAGCGTGGCCCGCGAGGTGGCTGCCGAGGAGCGCGGCGGTGCTGGTGTCGTTGAGCAGGCCCCGCGCGGCAACCGTGCCGAGCGCCGTGCCAAGCAGTTCCAGGGCGAGGCACACCGCCGTCGTCGTGAGGACGAGGACCGCGGCGGTCGTCGCCGTGTTGAGCGCGAGGACGAGGGCCGTGGCTCGCGTGGCGGCAAGCGTGGTTCGGGCGATCGTCGTCGTTCCGGTCGCGATGGCGAGCGCGGCGGCCGTGATGAGCGCCGTGGCGGCGAGGGCCGCGATTCGCGTGGCGAGCGTGGTACTCGCGGCGGCGAGTCCCGTGGCGGCAAGCGCTTTGATGAGCGCGGTGGCCGTGGCGGCGAGCATCGCGAGGGCACTCGTGGCAATGGCAGCCGCGGCGGTGCTGGCCGCTCTAACGAGTCGCGCGATCGCCGCGATCCGCGTGCCAGCCGCGATCGTCGCGATGACTGGCGCAACTTCGACGATACCCGCGAGGAGCGTCGTGGCGGCTATCGTGGCGGGCGTGGCGGCAACCAGGCCGGCTCCCGCGGCGGCCGTGCCGGCGGTCGCGATAATCGTGGTAGCTATGGCAATAGTCGTGGCGGCAAGCGCGGCGGCAGCTCCCGTCGCCCCGGTGACGGCGGCGGCAAGCGCAAGTAACATACGCATCGCCCGCTAGAGCGAGGTGAACCAAGGGCCCCGAGCAACTACGCTCGGGGCCCTTTTTGTTTGCCGTATCCGATCGCTAGTTCAAATGTGATTTCCTCGGGAATGCATCTAGAGGATGCCGTGGGCCTGTTTCCTACCATGCGGCAATGGGTCCCATGGGGTGCGCCGTGCATTTTTTGGAGTATTCTGCAGTTCGAGTTGTCTGCATATGATTTGACGTCGCCAACGGTGGCTTTCGGATATCCCTAGCGAGCGTTCTGAGTCAGATTTCGTCGTTTTCCGGAGCAGGGGCGCGTCATTCTCGCCATGTCGGAACCCAAAATGACGCAGCGCCCTAAAGGTTTGCCCGCTCGGGGTATTGCTGGCGCGGTCACGTTGCAGAATACTCCGTTTTTTGCACGGGCCAGGATGGGGTACCTCGGGAGAACACGGCGGTATCCCGTAAATATATACAATCTGTACCGTAATTTATACAAAACGAAGAGGTAGACAGCGTAGGGTTGGTGCATTGGGGTGCTTGATGCACCAAAATGGGGATCCCACGTGCCGTATACTCTGGCTGGATGTGAAAACGGCTTGACGCGTTGCCAGACGTAGGGGGGAGGGTGTCTCGATGAGCGTATTCGAAATTGTGTTTAGTCCGACGGGTGGAACGCAGAAGGTGTCTGGCCTTGTGGCCGGGGCACTGGACAAGAATACCGTTACCGTCGATCTGACCGATAGCGGGCTAGATTTCAGCGCTGTCTCGATGACTGAGGACGACGTGGCCGTAATCTCTGTGCCGGCGTATGCCGGTAGAATCCCGGCTGTGGTGGCTGACCGGTTGGGCATGGTTCACGGCAACGGAGCGCGGGCCGTTCTGGTGTGCGTCTACGGAAACCGCGCGTTTGAGGACACGCTCGTAGAGCTGGAGGACGTTGCGAAGCATGCGGGATTCCGGGTGATCGCGGCAGTTGCGGCCATTGCAGAACATTCCATTGCGCGACAGTTTGCTGCCGGTCGTCCGGATGCGCAGGATGCGGCGCAGCTTGCTGAGTTTGCTCAGCAAATTCAGCAAAAGCTGTTGGCTGAGGATGCGTCCGAGCCCTCTATCCCCGGCAATCGTCCTTATAAACAAGCTGGAGGTCACCGCATGGCGCCCGAGGCAACAGAGGATTGCGTCTCCTGCGGTGCATGCGCCGCGGCGTGCCCCGTTTGTGCTATCGACAAGGGTGACCCCAAACGAGCAGCTGGCGAGGCGTGCATCTCCTGCATGCGCTGCATCGCCGTATGTCCGCGAGGTGCTCGCAAGCTTGATTCCAGCAAACTATCCGCTGTTTCCCAGATGCTGAGCAAGGTTTGCGTCGTGCGGAAGGAATGCGAGCTCTTCATCTAGCGCATACGAAATTGGCGCAATGGGGCCAGGTTAATCTGCACCGACCTGGTGCAAACAAACCTGTCCCCAATGCACCAGAGCAAGGAGTGTCCCCGGGTGCCGGCAGAAAAGGAACGTCCCTAAGTACCGCATAAATACCGTTTATCGGAGAAAAAATACCGTTCGCCGGTCATAATGATTGTTCCGGCTTTGGGCTTGTCTACAATAACCCCCGTAAAAGAAACGCGGAAGGTTACCGAGTCCCCTCGGACGTGGGCCTAACCAAAGTCTTTGATCGCGAGCGTCTCAATGGGCGCATTCGATTGATTTTGGTTGGGCTATATTTATGAAGGGACATGTCACCATGGGTTTCTTTTCTCGCCTAATGGGTGGCTCGGATAAGCAGACGACTGCGGCTTCCGAGTTCGAAATCCTCGCTCCCGTTTCCGGCGAGCTTGTTCATCTAGAAAATACCAATGACCCCGCTTTTAGCAGCCGTGCAGTGGGCGATGGCGTTGCCGTGGTTCCCCAAGAGGGAACGGTGTGCGCTCCTGTTTCCGGCACCGTCGCGGCGCTGTTTCCGACTGAGCACGCGCTGGGCATCATGTCCGACGACAGCTCTGCTCAGGTGATGCTGCATATCGGAATCGACACTGTTAAACTTGAGGGCAGGGGCTTCCATGCGCTTGTTGCCCAGGGTGATCACGTTGACGCGGGCCAGCCCCTCGTCGAGGTCGATTTCGACGTGGTCCGCGCCGCCGGCTTCGATCCCACGGTCTTCGTTATCGTGTGCGAGCGCTCGGAGAACTCGACTCTTCGTGAGCATGCTTCCGGCCCTGTTGCTGTTAAAGAGCCTGTCGTCTGGCTTTCCGAGTAAATTCTTGTGGTGGGTACCGTGGTTATCAAGCGAGTTTTTAACAACAACGTCGCAATGGTCACTTCGGACGATGGCTCCGAGCTCATCGTCATCGGTCGAGGCCTCTGCTTTGGCCGTCATGCCGGCGATGCCATCGACGAGGCGTCGATCGAAAAGACCTACGCGTTGCAGGAGGGAACTTCTCAGGATTCGCGTACGATTGACCGCTTGGCACATCTTTTGGAGTCCATCCCCACCGTCAACCTCGTGATTGCCGAGGACATTGTTCAGATGCTCCGTCGAGAGCTCAATGTTGATATCAACGACAAGATTCTCATTGCTCTCGCAGACCATATCAGCCTTGCTTTGGAGCGCGAGCGCAAGGGCGTCTCCTGTGAGAATCCGTTGCTGCTCGAGATCCAGCAGTTCTATCGCAAGGAGTATGCACTTGCGGGCCGTGCGCTGCAGATTATCAAGGAGTATATGGGCATTCAGATGAGCGAAGAAGAGCAGGGTTTCATTACGCTGCATATCGTCAACGCCACCATGCCGCAACGCTCCGATCGTTTGATTGTTTCGGTCCAGCTTGTTCGCGACGTGCTCGCGATTGTTTCCAAGCGCTATGCTACGACCCTCGATGACACCTCGCTGCCTTACGAACGTTTCGTTCGTCACCTGCAGTTTTTCGCACAGCGAGCGCTCGATCCTACGGCAGGGCAAATCAACGGAGACGCGCTGTTCCGAATCGATGAAACGGCGTATCCGTGCGCATTCTCGTGCGCGGACGCCATAGCCGCCCACTTGTCGTCTACCTATAACGTTGTCGTTACCGATGCTGAGAAGAGTTATCTCGCATATCACATTGTTAACCTGCTTGGAGAACCTGGTCTCTAGGCATAACGTGCCCACACATCGATTGATATAAGGCAAGGCTCACGGTCTTGTCCAGGGCACATCTGTCTTAATTTGCGGAAAAGGAAGGGGAGTACCGCTATGACCGCAAAAAAGAAGTTCAATTTCAAAGCGCCGTTGGAGGTGTTCGCGAAGTCGATCGTTCAGCCGATGATGTATCTCTCGGTTGCCGGCATCCTGCTCATCGTGGGCATCATTCTGACCAACAAGACCATCTGCGCTTTGGTCCCCGTACTGGGCTCCGGTCCGTTCCAGCTTGTGGGCGCCGTTGTCTATCAGTCGCTGATGTTTATCATCAACAACCTCTCGATTCTGTTCTGCGTGGGCATCGCCGGCGCCATGGCAAAGAAGAACAAGGGCCATGCTTCGCTGATTGCCCTGATGTCGTTCTTCCTGTTCCTGCAGGCTAACAACATCGTGCTCAACGCCACCGGCTCTCTTGCCGATGCGAGCGGCATGCTCGGTCTTACCGGAACCGGCCAGGCCACCGTTATGGGCATTCAGGTGCTCGATACCGGCGTGTTCGGCGGCATCATCCTTGGTTGCATCACCGGTGCCGTGTTCAACAAGTACTCGAACAAGCAGCTCCCCATTGCCCTTTCGATGTTCTCGGGCGTCCGCTTCCCGTTCCTGATTATGATCATCATTTCCTGGATCATGGGCGCTGGCTTCTGCATCGTTTGGCCTCCGGTTCAGGGTGCCATCTCCTCCGTTGCCGGCATCATTAAGGAGTCGGGCAACATCGGTCTGTTTATCTACGGCATGCTCAACAAGCTGCTCGTTCCCACCGGTCTGCACCACCTCATCTACACCCCGTTCCAGTTCTCCGATGTGGGTGGCACCCTGACGCTGGGTGATCAGGTTATTGCCGGCGCCTATCCCATCCGTGTTGCCGAGATGGCAATGACGGGTCAGCCCTTCTCCGATAGTACGTATTTCAACAGCTACACCTTCAACAACCTGTGGCCCTACATCGGTATCGGTCTCGCCTTTATCGTCACCGCTTACAAGGGGAACAAGGATAAGACCAAGGCCGTTATTATCCCGCTGATCATCACCGCCGTGCTCTCCTGCGTGACCGAGCCCATGGACTTCCTCTTTGTCTTTGCCGCTCCCGTGCTCTTTGTCGTTCACTCGGTTCTTTCCGGCATCTTCCTGGTCCTGCTCAAGGTCCTCTCCGTGCCCGCTTCGACTGCAGGCGGCATCATCAACATCGTGGTTTCCAACCTGGTCCTCGGTGTCGATAAGACCAACTGGCCGGTTATGCTGGTGCTTGGAGTCGTCAACGCCGCTCTGTACTTCTTCCTCTTCACCTTCCTTATCAAGAAGCTCAACCTCCACACGCCTGGTCGCGAGGAAGAGTCCGAGCTTGCCGAGTCCGTTGCCGAGGGCGAGGCCGCCGCGTCTGTCGCGGTGAAGCAGGGCGCTGTTGCCGCGGCTCCCGCAGAGGGCGTCGATGCAGGTATTGCCGACCTGGTCGCAGGTCTTGGTGGCAAGGACAACATCGAGGAGCTCGAGAACTGCTTTACGCGTCTCCGCGTGAACGTTAAGAACCCGGACCTCATCAATGAGGACCTCATCAACCACGTGCCCAACAGCGGCATCAACCGCAACGGCAATAATATCCAGATCATCTTTGGCATGAAGGTCGCCGAGATGCGCGACAAGGTCGAAAACGCAATTGAGAAGGAGCAGTAAACAATGATCATTACTCTGTGTGGTGGCGGATCCACCTTTACCCCCGGCATCGTCAAGTCCATCGCCCTGCGCAAGGACGAGCTCGACGTTGACGAGATTCGTCTGTACGACATCAACGAGGAGCGCCAGCGCAAGATCGGCGTGCTCGTGGACTGGATTTTGCACGAGGACCTCGGCCTGGACATCAAGCTCACGGTGACCACCGACAAAAAGACGGCTTTTACCGACGCGAGCTTCGTGTTTGCCCAGATGCGCGTGGGCGGCTACGCCATGCGCGAGCAGGACGAGAAGATTCCGCTGCGTCACGGCTGCGTGGGTCAGGAGACTTGCGGTTGCGGCGGCCTTGCCTACGGCATGCGCACCATCTTCCCCATGGTCGAGCTGATCGATGACGTTGAGAAGTACGCCAAGAAGGACTACTGGATTCTCAACTACTCCAACCCTGCCGCCATCGTCTCCGAGGGCTGCCGCGTGCTGCGTCCCAACGCTCGTATCATCAACATCTGCGACATGCCGATCGCGATCATCGACGTGGTTTGCGCCGCGCTCGATATCGACAAGAAGGATGTCGAGTACGATTACTTTGGCCTCAACCACTTTGGTTGGTTCACCTCGATCCGCCACAAGGGCGAGGAGGTGCTCCCGCAGCTGCGCGAGTACATCAAGGAGCATGAGATTCTGCTGCCCGACTCTTACCTCAAGGGCATGGGCTCGCTCATGGCAAAGAAGCCCGAGGAGGCCGTCGACGAGCACCCCGAGCAGAACCGCCACACCAAGGGCAGCTGGTACTACGTCTGGAAGGGCGAGTACGAGATCATGGAGTGCTTCCCGGAGTACCTGCCCAACACGTATCTGAACTACTACCTGCAGCAGAAGGAGTTCGTCGAGCACTCCAACCCCGAGCGCACCCGTGCTAACGAGGTTGAGGAGACGCGTGAGAAGAACCTCTTTGATGGTATCGACCATTACGAGAAGACGGGCGAGATCGACGAGAGCACGTTCTATGCGGGCAGCCACGGCGACTGGATTGCCGATCTGGCTATCGCTCTGAAGAACGACACCAAGCAGCGCTTCCTGGTCATTTGCGAGAACAAGGGCGCCATCCCCAACATGCCCTACGACGCTATGGTCGAGCTGCCTGCCTACATTGGCAAGAACGGCCCCGAGGTCATCAGCCGCGACAACATTCCGCTGTTCCAGCAGGGCCTCATGATGCAGCAGCTGAACTCCGAGAAGCTCATTGTCGAGGCTACGATCGAGGGTTCGTACGAGAAGGCGCTTAAGGCCTTTACGCTCAACAAGACCGTGCCGTCGATGAAGGTCGCCAAGGAGGTTCTCGACGACATGATCGAGGCCAACAAGGGTTACTGGCCCGAGCTTAAGTAAAAGCAACAGGGTCGCTGGCCGCATGCCTGAAGCAATGCCCCGCCCACGTGATTGCGTGGGCGGGGCATTGTCGTTTGGTAACGCGTTTTATCAAATATGGCATTTATCTGCGATAATGTTCATTTTCACCGCTGATGGTGACATTTCATACCGCCTGCCGAACTGCGTGGAGACCTAACAACTTTTTAGGTCAGTGTTGTGCGTGTAGCAATTTCGCCCGGCCTCGCCTCCGGGCTGCCATGTGAGAGGGGATCTTATGGCTCGACTGCACGTAATGGAACGCAGCCACGCTCAGGCCGTCATGGACGACCTGCACGATGCGCTCGGACGTCGTCTGGCGGTGAGTTCGCTCGCCCCGTGTCCCGTTGAGTTTACGGCAGCGCTCGTCAACCTGTGCTCCACCCAGAGCTGCGGCAAGTGCACGCCCTGCCGCGTGGGCCTGAGCGCGCTGAGCGATCTGCTCGCCGATGTGCTCGAGGGCCGCGCCGACGAGTCCACGCTCAATCTGATCGAGCGCACCGCCCGCACCATCTATCTTTCGAGCGATTGCGCCATCGGTTACGAGGCCGGCGCCATGGCGCTTACGGCTATCCGCGGTTTCCGTGACGATTTTGAGCACCACATCCGCGAGCACTCCTGTGGCTTTGACCGCGAGGCCCGCGTCCCGTGCGTCTCGGGCTGTCCGGCGCATGTCGACATTCCCGGTTACATTTCGCTCGTCGAGGCCGGCCGCTATGCCGATGCCGTCAAGGTCATCCGCAAGAATAACCCGCTGCCGCTCGTTTGCGGCCTGGTGTGCGAGCATCCCTGCGAGATGCATTGCCGCCGTGGCATGGTCGACGACCCCATGAACATCCTCGCCCTCAAGCGTTTTGCCGTTGAGCACAGTGACCTCAACGACCACAAGCCGCATGTAGTGGACAACACCGGTAAGCGCGTCGCCGTGATCGGCGGCGGCCCGGCCGGCCTTTCCTGCGCCTACTACCTGGCCGTGATGGGCCATAAGGTGACCATCTTTGAGCAGCGCCACCACCTGGGCGGCATGCTGCGCTACGGCATCCCCAGCTATCGTCTGCCGCGCGAGCGCTTGCAGGCCGAGACCGACTGGATCTTGAGCGCCGGCATCGACGTTGAGCTCGATCACTCCGTCAACGGCGAGGAGCTTGTCCGCCTGCGCGACGAGTTCGATGCCGTCTATCTGGCCATCGGTGCCCATAGCGACAAGAAGCTCGGCCTTCCGGGCGAAGAGGCGCCCGGCGTGGAGTCGGCCGTCAAGATGCTGCGTGCCATTGGAGACGACGAACTGCCCGACCTGAGCGGCCAGCGCGTGTGCGTCATCGGCGGCGGCAACGTGGCCATGGACGTGGCGCGCTCTGCCGTGCGCTGCGGCGCCGAAAAGGTAAGCATCGTCTACCGCCGTCGCATCTGCGATATGACGGCTCAGGACGCCGAAATCGACGGCGCCCAGGCCGAGGGTTGCGAGGTTCTGGAGCTTACGGCCCCGCTCGCCATCGAGACGGGCGAAGATGGTCGCGTGAGCGGCCTGCGCGTGCAACCGCAGATTATCGGCGAGCCTCGCCGTGGGCGTCCGGCCCCGCGTGCCGCAGCCACGCCCGAGCGCGTCATTCCCTGCGAGCGCGTGTTTGTGGCCATTGGCCAGGACATCGATTCCAAGCCGTTTGAGGACATGGGCATCGCCTGCAAGTGGGGTCGCGTCGTTACCGATTCGGATGGCGCAGTGCCCAACTTCGATGGCCTCTTTAGCGGCGGCGACTGCCAGACCGGTCCCGCCACCGTCATCCGGGCCATCAACGCCGGCCGCGTTGCTTCGGCAAATATCGATCGCTATCTGGGCTTTGACCACAAGATCAAGCTTGACGTTGAGCTACCGACCGTACAGTTTAAGGGCAAGCACGAGTGCGGCCGCTGCGAGCTGGGCGAGCGCGAGGCCGGCGAGCGCATCCACGATTGGAATCTGGTCGAGCAGGGCCTTACCGAGGAGGAGGCACGCCAGGAGGCAAGCCGCTGCCTGCGTTGCGACCACTTTGGCTTTGGTGCGTTCCGCGGAGGGAGGAACCTGGAATGGTAGAGCTCAACAACCCCACTGTCAGCGACAACACCGAAAGCGGAGCACTCAACATGGTCAAGCTCACTATCGATAATTGCGAGGTCGTGGTGCCCGAGCACACCACGATCCTGGACGCGGCCAAGTCCGTCGGCATCCAGATTCCCACCCTGTGCTACCTACGCGATCTAAACGAGATTGGCGGTTGCCGCGTGTGCGTGGTCGAGGTTGAGGGCTGCGACCAGCTGGTTGCCGCCTGCAACAACTACGTGCTCGACGACATGGTGGTCCACACCAACAGCCCCAAAGCCCGCGAGGCGCGTCGCACCAACGTGCAACTGCTGCTGTCCCAGCACGACTCGCGCTGCACGAGCTGCGTGCGCAGTGGTAACTGCAACCTGCAGACCATCGCCAACGACCTGGGCATCTTCTATCTGCCGTATCAAAGGCATTTGGCGGGCGAGGGCTGGGATTTCGATTTTCCCATCATCCGCGAAAACGACAAGTGCATTAAATGCATGCGCTGCATCAAGGTGTGCGAGAGCGTGCAGGGCTTAGGGATTTGGGACCTGACCAACCGCGCCACGCATACCGCCGTGGGCACCCGCGGGCGTGCGCCGATCGGCAAGACCGATTGCGTCGCGTGCGGCCAGTGCATCACGCATTGCCCGACGGGCGCCCTGCGCGAGCGTGACGATACCGAGACCGTGTTCGACGCTATCGCCGATCCCGACAAGATCGTGCTGGTGCAGATTGCGCCGGCCGTGCGTAGCGCCTGGGGCGAGGAGCTCGGCATTCCGCGCGAGGAGGCTACCGTCGAGCGCCTGGCTTGTGCGCTGCGCCGCGTGGGCTTTGAGTACGTGTTCGACACCGACTTCTCGGCCGATCTCACCATTATGGAGGAGGGCTCCGAGCTGCTCGAGCGCCTGGGCGCCGCCGCTAAGGGTGAGGGCGACAGCCGCGGCTGGCCCATGTTTACGAGCTGCTGCCCGGGCTGGGTGCGCTTTGTGAAGGCACGTTACCCCGAGTTTGTCGACAGCCTGTCCACGTCAAAGTCGCCGCAGCAGATGTTCGGTGCTATCGCCAAGACCTACTACGCCAAGGTGCTGGGCGTGGAGCCCGAGCGTCTGTTCGTGGTGTCCGTTATGCCATGCACGGCCAAGAAGGCCGAGTGTGCGCTGCCGAGCATGATGGGCGAGGGCGGCGCGCCCGACGTGGACGTTGCGCTGACGGTGCGCGAGATGGTGCGCATGATCCGCGCGAGCCACGTGAGCGTTGACACGCTGGTCGAGGAGCCGCTCGATACGCCGCTGGGCTTTGGCACGGGCGCGGGTGTGATCTTTGGTGCCACGGGCGGCGTGATGGAGGCCGCCGTGCGCTCGGCCTATTACCTGGTGACGGGCAAGAACCCGGATGCCGATTTCTTTACCGACGTGCGCGGACTCGACGGCTGGAAGGAAGCCGTCGCCGATATCGATGGCACTAAGGTGCGCGTCGCCGTGGCACACGGGCTGGGCAACGCTGAACGTCTGCTCGACGCGATTCGCGACGGCCGTGTGAGCTATGACTTCGTTGAGGTCATGGCGTGCCCGGGCGGCTGCGCCGGTGGCGGCGGTCAGCCCATTCACGACGGCTGCGAGCTGGCAGCCGAGCGCAGTCAGGTGCTCTGGGGCCTCGATGCGAACGCCGAGATTCGCTTCTCGCACGAGAATCCCGATGTTCAGGCGTGCTATAGCGAGTTCTTGGGTGCGCCGCTCTCGCCGCTGGCCGAGGAATTGCTGCATACCGACCATCACGCATGGACGATGCCTAACGAGGGGACGTGCTAGCGATGCGCGCGTTTAATGTTGAGCTGTCGCGCCGGGGGTTTGCCTCGGCGCTCGCCGCGGGCGCGTTGTCGCTCGCGCTGGCTGGCTGTGGCGGCGGAGCTGCGGGGGCGGGGTCCGCCGCGGGCTCGGCTGCCGGTGGTGCGGCGACCGCCGCGGGGCCCGTCGAGGTGCACGTCGCCTCGCTCAAGGGTCCGACGTCGATTGGGCTGGTGCAGTTTATGGACCAGGCAGCGAGTGGCGAGACAGATAACGAGTTCGACTTTGCGATCAGCGCCGTGGCCGACGAGATCGTGCCCAAGGTCATTCAGGGCGATGTCGACATTGCCTTGGTGCCCGCCAACGTGGCGAGCGTGCTCTACAGCAAGACCGAGGGTGCGGTGCAGGTCATCGATATCAACACGCTGGGCGTGCTGAACGTGGTGACGGGTAACGCGGACGTTACTTCGTTTGGCGATCTGGCGGGCCATACCGTCTACATGACGGGCAAGGGCGCCACGCCGGAGTACGTCATGAACTACCTGCTGGAGCGCGCGGGCCTGACCGGCCAGGTTACGCTCGAGTTTAAGAGCGAGCCCACCGAGGTGCTGTCGGCGTTGCTTGCCGATTCGTCTGCCGTGGGCGTGCTACCCGAGCCGTTCAAGACCGCTGCCATCGCAAAGAGCGAAGGCAAGCTGTCGGCTCCGGTAAGTCTGACCGATGTGTGGGATGAGCTGGCAGGTGACACGGGTTCGCGCCTGCTGACGGGCGTGACCGTGGTGCGCCGCGCCTTTGCCGAGGAGCATCCCGAGGCCGTGGCGGAATTCCTGAGCTGCCATGCTGCGAGCGTTGAGGCCGTGAACGTGGCGCCGGCGGACTGGGCTCAGGCCGTGGCCGATGCGGGTATCGTGGATAACGCCGCGATTGCCGAAAAGGCGATTCCCGGGTGCATGCTCGTGTGCCAGACGGGGAGGGATATGAAGGCGGCGCTCGGTGGGTACCTGCAGGTGCTGGCCGATGCGGACGCGAGCGCCGTGGGCGGCAAGCTCCCGGCTGGTGATTTCTACTACATGGAGTAGCCCGTGCGTGCGTTTGCTCGACACATGACAGAGCGTATGAAGGCGGTGGCGGCAGGTGGTGCCGTCGCCGCCTTTTGGCTTGCCGTGTGGGTGCTGGTGGCGGGTCTCGTGGCGCAGCCGTTGATTTTGCCGGGGCCGGGCGCTGTCGTGGTGGCGTTGCTGCGGCTGGTGTGCGATGCCAGCACGTGGGCGATTCTGGCGGGCTCGGGTGCGCGGATTCTAGGCGGTTTGGCGCTTGCCGCGGTGTGCGGTGGTCTGCTGGCCGGAATTTCGTCGCGCTCGCGGGCGTTTGCGCGCTTGGTGGCGCCGGCGCTTTCGTTTGTAAAGGCGACGCCGGTTGCCTGCGTGGTGGTCCTGCTGCTCATTTGGCTGGGGTCGGCGCGCGTGAGCATCGCCGTGGTCTTTTTGATGGCGCTGCCGGGCGTGTATTTTTCGCTGGTTGAGGGTTTGGCACAGGTTGATCAGCCGCTGGAGCAGATGTTTCGTCTGCATGGCGTGCAGGGTTGGCGTCTGTTTTGCGCCCATACCTGGCGCGAGGTCCTGCCGTTTGTGCTTTCGTGTGCGCGTGCCGTGATCGGCATGAGCTGGAAGGCCGGCGTGGCGGCGGAGCTCATCGGCATGGCGACGGGCACCGTGGGCGAACGCATCTATCAGGCGAAGCTTTTGATCGAGACGGCGGACCTGCTGGCGTGGACCGTGCTGATCGTGGCGGCATCGTGGGCATGCGAGCGCGTGCTGGTGTGGTTGCTGCGGGCTTCGGGGCCCGTGGCGTGGCGTACTGCCGTGCGGGCGCATGGGCGCGGTGGCCGCGGGCGTGCGCGCGGCTCTGCTGGCGGCGGGGCTGCTGCGGAGCTTGCGCTCGCCGTGGGCGACCGGGCGCCCTGGTCGCCGGCGCTCGACGGACTGGTGCTTCATGTGCCCGCCGGTGGACGCACCTGTGTGATGGGCGCTTCGGGCGTGGGCAAGTCGACGTTGCTTGCGCTGGTGGCGGGGGAGTGCGCACCGTGCTCCATGGTGTTTCAGGATGTGCGCCTGGTCGAGGACGCCTCTGCTTTGGATAACGTGCTGGTGTGCGCCGATGCACGCGTGAATGCCTCGAGTGCCGCTGCCTTGTTGCGCCTGCTGGTACCGGGGATCGATGTGCATGCCCGCGTGGCCGAGCTCTCGGGCGGGCAGCGCCGTCGCGTCGAGATTGCCCGAGCCCTGCTGTGTCCGGGCGGCGCAGTGATTCTGGACGAGCCCTTTACCGGTCTAGACATCGCTGCGCGCGACGCATGCACCGAGGTCGTGCTCGACTTGCTCGACGGCCGTATGCTGTTGCTTGCCACGCACGATTCCGCTGACGCTCGGGCCCTCAATATCTCGGACATCATCACGCTCTAAAGACTTACTCAGCAACAAATCGATCCGTTTTTTCTCCGTCCCCATGGGGTCGGGTATGGTATTCTATCTGCGGGGTAATACTTAGGAATACCAAGTAATACCAACGCCGTAGAACAAACTCCAGATGCGGGCCAATCGGGTTGCCTTCACAGCCCGTCGCCCAGCCGCGTGGCCCGCATCCATCCGCACCACCGTCGTTTCAAAAAGGAAGCGCCATGGCAGAACACATGACCCCGGTTGTCGCGAAGGTCTTGCCCGAGGAAAAGGCAGCCTTCGCGGCGGCAACCCAGCTCGTGGGCACCACGCCGTCCAACGACATCCGCATGTTCATCGCCGCCTTCAATCGCTGCGGCACCTTTCCGTTCGACATTTCGCCCAGCGGGGCTTTTGGCGCTGCGCCCGATTCTCATCAACAATGACTGTCCCAAACTGCCGGCACTTGGGGACGTTCCTTTTAATATGAGCAGGACATTGTCAAGAGGCAAAA
>CATYIV010000017.1 GCA_958407465.1 uncultured Collinsella sp.
GTTTTCAAAACCAAGCCCGGCCCCGGCCGGAGGGACCACGAGTGCTACAGGTTCTTGACACCCATCGCGCGCATGGCGTTCAGGATGGCGATGATCGCCACGCCTACGTCGCCGAACACGGCAAGCCACATGTTGGCGATGCCCAGCGCTGCCAGCACAAGGATCAGCAGCTTAACGCCCAGCGCAAAGATGATGTTCTGCCAGACGATCGTCATGGTCTTGCGTGCCACGCGGATCGCGCGGGAAATGTTGGACGGCTTGTCGTCCATGAGCACGACATCGGCGGCCTCGATCGCAGCGTCAGAACCCATAGCGCCCATGGCAATGCCCACATCGGCGCGCGTAAGCACGGGCGCATCGTTGATGCCGTCGCCCACAAAGGCGAGCTTGCCCTTGCCCGATTCGGCCGCGAGCAGCGCTTCAACACGTTCGACCTTGTCGCCCGGCAGCAGCTGCGCGTGGAACTCATCGAGCCCCAGCTGCTTGGCCACCGCAGCAGCCACTTCCTCGCGGTCGCCCGTGAGCATGACGGTGCGCTTGACGCTGGCAGCGTGCAGGTCGCGGATCGTCTGCTCGGCATCTGCCTTAACGGTGTCTGCAATCACGATGTGGCCGGCGTAAACGCCGTCAACGAGCACGTGGAGGATTGTGCCGACAACCTCGCAATTGGGAGCGTCGATACCGGCCGCAGCAAGCATCTTGGCATTGCCGACGACGACGTACTTGCCGTCGATGGTTGCCGTCACGCCGTGGCCCGCGTCATTAGTGGAATCCGTTACGCGCTTGGGATCGAGCTCGCCCTGGAAGGCGGTGCGTACCGACTGCGCGATGGGATGGTCGGAGAATGACTCGGCGAGCGCTGCGACCTCGAGCAACGACTGCTCGGTATAGCCAGCCTCGGGGTGCACCGCGACCACCGAGAACGTGCCGTTGGTGAGCGTGCCGGTCTTGTCAAAGACGACGGTGTCCACATCGGCGAGCGTCTCGAGGTAGTTAGAACCCTTGATGAGGACGCCCAGCTTGGATGCGCCGCCAATGCCGCCAAAGAAGCTGAGCGGGACGCTAATCACGAGCGCGCACGGGCAGCTGACGACCAGGAAGGTCAGGCCGCGCAGGATCCAGTCGGACCAGGCGCCGGTGACCAAGCCGCCGCCGAGCGCGAGTACCGCGGCAGCGCCGGTGACGGCGGGCGTGTAGACGCGGGCGAAGCGCGTGATAAAGTTCTCGGTGCGCGCCTTCTTTTCGCTGGCATTTTCCACGAGCTCCAGGACGCGTGCGACGGTGGACTCGCCAAAGGGCTTGGTGGTGCGCACGTGGATGAGGCCCGTCATGTTGATGCAGCCGCTGATGATGTCGTCGCCGGACTTGGCGGGGCGGGGGATTGACTCGCCCGTGAGAGCGGCGGTGTCGAGCTGGGTTTCGCCCTCGACGATGACGCCGTCGATAGGCACGCGCTCACCGGGCTTGACCACGATCACGGTGCCGACGGCGATGTCATCGGGGAAGACCTGCTCGAGTGTGCCGTCGGGCTGCTCGACGTTAGCGTAGTCGGGCGCGATGTCCATCATGGCACTGATCGACTTGCGGCTCTTGCCCACGGCGTACGCCTGAAACAGCTCGCCGACCTGGTAGAGCAGCATGACGGCGGCGCCTTCGGCCATGTGCGGGTCGGTATCGGGGAAGAGCACCATGGCAAACGCGCCGATGGTCGCGACGGCCATGAGGAAGCTCTCGTCGAAGGCCTTGCCGCGGCGGATGTTATTGAATGCCTTTTGCAGTACGTCGTAGCCGGCAATCAAAAACGGCACGAGGAACAGCACAAAGCTGGCGTAGATGTCGCCCGGGGTGCCGAATGCGGCAGTGAGGGTGCCGAGCTCATCGAGGGCGTACACCACGGCAAAAATGCCCAGCGCTACCAGGATGCGGTTGCGCTTATGCTCGAGTGATTCTTTTTTCTTGCGCTTCTTCTTTTTCTTTTTGGGGTCGGCGGTGGCCATGACTCGTATCCTCCCATTTGAATGAATGAACACTCGCTCATATAATTTCGCGAGCAAAGGCCGCGGCAAGCGCGGCCTTGCAGGTTGGCGTAAACCTGGGCTAGAGAATGATCTCGCAGTCCGGCTCGGCGTCGGCCGTAAACTCAACAACGCGGTTGAGCACCTCGTCGAACTCAGCATCATCGGCCTCGAGCGTCAGCTTCTGGGTCATAAAGTTGACGGACACGGATTTGACGCCCTCGAGCTTGGCCAGCTCGTCCTGAAGCTCGCGCGCACAGTTGGCGCAATCGATCTCATCGAGCTTGTACTGCTTTTTCATGGTGGGTTCCTTTCCCGTTTTTGCGGCTTGGGTGCAGGCCGCGCTGGTACCGTGGTTGGTTGCTATTCGCAGATATGGCTCATGCCCTGGTTGAGCATGGTGTAGACGTGGTCGTCGGCGAGCGAGTATAGGATATTGCGCCCGTCGCGCCGGAATTTAACCAGGTGCGACTGCTTGAGTGTGCGCAGCTGGTGCGACACCGCGGACTGCGAGGTTTCGGTCGCTTCGGCGATGTCTGCCACGCAGAGCTCGCGGCCCATGAGGGCGTAAAGGATCTTGATACGCGTGGTGTCGCTGAAGACCTTGAACAGGTCGGCGAGGTCGTAGAGAAGCTCCTCGTCGGGAAGGTCCTCGGGCGAGCAGGTGGTGGGGATCACTGGCTCGGTGGCCTCGGTGTCGGGTTTCGTTTCATCAACGCGGATGCTCACTGCAATATCCTTTCATATGAACATGCGCTCATATAACTTGCTTTCGATTATATGAGTGTATGTTCATATGTCAATACAATTTGCGTTAATTTCGATGGCTGCTTGCCGCCTCTGCGATTTTCTGTGGGTTGGGAGACATCGACGCAATGCTCGCCAACATATTTCGAGATGTTCGGCTAGCATGCTAAGAAAGCCACCTTGAGAAGCATTAGAACTGTTCATATTTGTACTTTATCGTGTCAAATACCGCGAGAATCAGTTCTTCCTCTACGGGAGTTCCTGCAGAATCAGTTTTATCTAAAGTTATATTGAGCATTGCTGCAGCCAATCTGGCACATCGGTGGCCGAATAAGTCGAAAAATGTAGGTGGACATCCGCAGAGATCGCCTTTAGAAGAGCGAATTCTCAATTAGATCAATAATCGTGTCGTCTTCCGTGCGGTTTTCATCGATTTTTGCGAACATGTCGCATTCCCAAGGCCCATTGATTTCCTCAGCAAGGGCCCCGACGTGTTGCATGTCGTCGGGTTCGGGCACATCGTTGATGCTCGGGTCATCAGCTTGCGGATATTGGCTTGCAATTTCGCGCTTGGTGGCCTCTTCTTCTTTGAGTGTCTCCAGGACGCGGCGACCGTATTCGAAGTAGCGCCGCAAGACAAATTGACGAAGAGTTTCTTGCAGGATGGCGAAGTTATCCGGGAGTCGACCGGGCCATATCTTCTCGCGAATGCGAATCGCTTCCATGACCCGTTTAAAAGCGGACTGCTTGAAAAACGAATGACGATTAACTGTGATAACGGCATATCCCATGTTTCGCAGCGTGTTTCGGCGCTCCTCGTCAATTGATTGCTGCTCGGGTTCGTCGTGGTAAAAGCCGTTGTATTCGATATCGGTCATCGAATTTTCGAGCAGCGCGTCGAGGTAGAAAACCGTCCGTCGCGTTAGGGCGGCGTATCTTTTGGGGACTGGGATCGGATAATCCGTTTTGATAGCGCGTATGGCTAAGCCACCCATTGACTTGGGCATTGTCAGCATCATGACAAACGCCGTTTCGAGTGGGGAGCGACAGCCTTCGCGTACATAAGAAAGTGCCTTAAGTGCTTTATTAGATCCACGATACCCCGGTGCCTCTGAAAAGAAGGCTCTGAGCTCTTCAACGCTGGTTAGGGCTGGGCGCTCGCGATATTGAGTTTCGTCGGACGTTCCAAGCGCGTAGGAGCCGCAGATTTCAAAGTAATACTCAACGAGCTCCGAAAGGTTGAGGTCGGCTGTTGCTTCTAACGCGCACAGCTTGATATCGACGATGTAGACGTTCGGCTCGAGTTCTAGGTAGCTTTCTGCATCAAACGTATAGCGCGTGCAGTGGCAGATGCAGCCCTTGCGGTGCCTTTTGGCATTATTGGAAAACGTCAGCACATGGATGCGTTCAGAATCGACATTCTTTCTGTTGAGCCATGCTCGTGCCGCTTCCAGGTCGGACGTGGTCGGCGCAGACACCCTGATCTTTTCCATAGGTATGGGACCGGTCGCGTAGCTTGCGAGCGAGTTGGCTGTTTGGTATACAGCGCGTGCCGTGGTATGTGACAGAATGATTCCCATACGCGCATGATGGCATAGCGGACGCCGCATACGCCCGAAACTTCGGGCAACGGTGTTGGGGTGCGGCTTATCTTCTGCGAACGGTGGGTTTTGAGCTGTCGTATTGAGGGAGCAGCTTTGGCTGGGGAGGTTTCTGCCGGCTGCCCCTTTTTGATGAACTTTAGTTGCGGATTCGTAGCTTCTAAGCGTTTTTGCCGACCGCTCAGATGCCTCACCAACATAATTTGAGTTATTCGGCCTTATCCTATACAAATGGTGCGATCGCAACGTCCTATTCGAATTGATTCAGGTAGATTTATGGGGCTTGGTTGCGAAATTAAGGCGATTTTAGCTTCGATTGCGGTTCAAGGGGCCTTGACTAGTGGTTCAGCTGGCCGAACAACTCGAAAAATGTAGGTGGGCCAACCTGCCGACTATGTGAAGCACGCGTATTTGCTCGTTTTGATGAAAACTAGGGTGCAGCCATAAGGCTGCGCCCTAGTTTACTGCGTGTCGGTGTGCCCAGACGGATTGCGCTGTGCCTGGCAGGCGCTCCCGCAGATGGATCGGTTATTTCGCGAATAGGTTCTTGAGGTTGAACTCGGCCTGAACCGTGCGGAGCATGAGATCGGTGTCGTCCAGGCCCAGATGCTGCTCGTTGGCGTCGGCGGCGAGGGTGCCGCGGCGGCGGGCCCAGTTCTCGAGCGCGGCGGGCGCAGATTCGCGGGGGAGCGAGCGGACGTCGGCATCCAGGCTGCGGCAGATCTGGCGTGAATCGATGACGATGATCTTGCCGGCGCGGCGTGCCTCGGCGTAGCCGTCCAGGTGGATCTTGAACCAGCTGTCCTCAAACGCGGCGTTGTGTGCCATGTACGGGTACTTCTTCATGAGCTTGAGCAGCTGCTTCTGCAGCTCCTTGTTCTCGCGGAACGGCTCCTTTCCGTCGATGTCGTCCCAGGTGATGTGGTGGATATTCGACAACGGCACATCCTCGCCGCGGTAGATATCGGGCAGGCCGCAGTAGTGTGCCTCGGCGTCGTGCGGGACGGCGTCGCTGATGAGCTCCATGATCTCCCAGCCGACGTTGATGATGTAGCCGCGCTCGGGTGCACGGCCGGTGGTCTCGATGTCGATACCGAGCACGGTGCCCTGGATGGGCTTGCGGGCGTAGGCCACGCCGAGCGCGTCGCGGTCGCCGCGGATCTCGCGCATAACGGACGCGGCGGTGCGCTTTTGCATCTTACCGATGGCGGCGCAGGTGTCGGCATCGGACAGGCCGCGCGAAAGCGTCGTGGGCGTCACGTTGCGCAGGCGCGCCTCGCCAATCTGGTCGCACAGGTCGCGGTTGCGGTCAGCCAGGTCGCGCACGGTGGCAAAGTCGAAGCTGGGGTCGCCCTCGGCGGTAAAGTACTCGGTTTCGAGCACCTTAAGGGCCTCCTCGCCCTTCTGGCGCTCGGACTCCATGGCGCCGTGATCGCCATAGATAAACATGGGAATAAACGGCTGGCGCTCGTATTCGAGTGCTTGTGAAACGTTCATATAACTGCTCCTTGGACGGGCCGCAGCGCGCGGCTCGGGTTCATTGAGATGTGGCGAGATGATAGTTTACCATGGGCAACTATTGGCATCGCGCCTAGGACAACTACAATACCCTAGTTGACCGCTAGGACTTTTACAATGCTGCCGAAAGACACGAAAGGTTCCATCCGTCATGGATTTGCTGATTGATATTCTGCTCGACGCCGGCAAGGACACGCTCTCGCTTGTGCCGTTTTTGTTGGTGACGTATCTGGCCCTCGAGACCTTGGAGCACGTCGCGGGCGACCGCGTTAACGGGGCCATCAAGCGCGCCGGCGCCGCGGGTCCCGTGGTTGGCTCGTTGCTGGGTATGGTGCCGCAGTGCGGCTTTTCGGCCATGGCGGCAACGCTGTACGCCGGTCGCGTCGTGACCTTGGGCACGTTGGTGGCGGTGTTCCTTTCGACCTCCGACGAGATGCTGCCGCTGCTACTTGCCGAGCAGGTTCCCGTGCAGACCATGGCGATGCTTTTGGCTTCGAAGGCACTGATCGCGCTGGTCACGGGCTTTATCGTGGACGCGGCTATCCGCGGCCTTCGTCGTAACGCTCGCGCGCATGCGGCGATTCGCCGTACCGTGCTGGGGACCGCTTCCAATCCGGCTCATGTGAACTGCGCGCACGACGACCATACCGGGGGCGACATCATTGATGAAGTGGCCGAGGCGGGCGTGAGCGCCGATCACATCCATGAGCTGTGCGAGCGCGACCATTGCGGTTGCGATGAAGACGAGGACGAGTACGAACACGGACATGGACACGATCACGGTCATGGGGGCGAGCATGAACACCATGATGGCCACGGTCACTCCCACTCTCACGAGAGCGCGCCCCTCCTGTCGATTATTCGCAGCGCCATCTCGCACACCGTGCAGGTATCGGTATTCATTTTTCTGGTGACGCTGATTCTGGTCGCCGTGCTCGAGACCTTCGGCGAGTCCGCGATCGAGCAGTTCCTGCGTGGCAACGAGACGCTCGCCGTCCTGGGTTCGGCGCTTGTCGGCCTGATCCCCAACTGCTCGGCCAGCGTCGTCATCACGCAACTGTACCTGGAAGGCGCGCTGCAGCTGGCCCCGATGCTCGCCGGCACGCTCATCTCTGCCGGTGTGGGCTACCTGGTGCTGTTCCGCACCAACCGCAGCGCCCGCGAAAACGTCCTGTTCCTGATCATGATGTACGTCATCGGTGCCGGCTGGGGCCTCATCCTCTCCGCCGTTGGCCTTTAAGTAGATTATTGGGACATGTCTTACGATCTACCCCTGTGACCAGGGCATTTCCGCTGCCAAAACAAAAAGGTAGATTTCCGGGCATGTCCCGAAAATCTACCTTGGTTAGCGCAGCAGCTCGGTGAGGTTGCGCTTAAAGCGGGCCCGGTCTTCGCTGGTAAATGCCGCCGGACCGCGAGTGCGACCGCCGGCGCGGCGCACCTTCTTTTCCTCGTGGCGAATAAACAGTTGCATGTCGATGGTCGCCTTATCGTAGACGCGCCCGCGCACGCCGATGGCGGCGGCATCGCGCCCGAGCACCATGCTCGCCAAGCCAATGTCCTGCGTCACGACTACGTCGCCCGCCTGCAGGCGTTCGACAATGGCAAAGTCGGCGCTGTCGGCGCCCACGCTCACATCGAGCGTCGTGACCCAAAATCCGCGTCGCGCATGCTCGACGTCGCGCGGATCGTTGCGGCGAATGTGGCGTTCCAGGTTCTGTGTGCTGTTGCCGGCGATAACGACGGCAACGCCCGCCCGCCGCGCGCAGTCAATCGACTCGCGCGTGACCGGGCAGGCGTCTGCATCAATAAAGAGCGTTCGCGGCATCTAGTGCACCAGTTTGCCAAATTGAATAGCGCGAACAATCAGCGTTACGCCAAACACCAGCAGTGCGGCGCCGCTAAAGATGACGAGCATCTTGGCCGACCACAGCGGATAGATAAACACGAACATGCCGGCGATGATGGAGAGCGCGCCGCTCAGGATGGCGAGGGCACGGTTGGACGAAAGCTCGGACTCCAGAATGGACATGACACCTTCGACGATCCAGCCAAAGCCGGCCACGATAACCACCATCGTGGTGAGCGTCGCGGTCGAGAAGGCCTGGTTGCGCAGGATTATGACGCCACCCAAGATAATGAGTAGGTTGGAGATGATGCTCGTCACGCGCCAGCCGGTGGGCAGCAGTGGCTCGAAAACAGCGGTAAACAGCCTGATCGCGGCCGTGATCACAAAGTAGAAGCCCAAGACGGTCGTTAGGAAGACGAGGGACTTGGCAGGCGCAAACAGCAGTGCGATGCCGGCGACGAGCGCCAAGACGCCCGTGATGGCGTAAATCCAGCGCACGGCCTTGACGGCCTTGCCTGCCATGCTTTTCTCGTCAAATCCAAACTGGCTCGATTTTTGGTCATCATTCTTAAAGATGCCCATAATGTCTCCTTTCCGTGCGGTGCACGTCGCGTTCATTGCTCTCCGTGCGGCGTACGCCAAAAGTGCTGCAACAAGTATCGCCCAAGGGCGCCGATGCATGGGGCGGGAAGGACGAATTGCCGCCCCACATTCCCGAATTGTTACTTTTGTTCCCGCTCCAGTGAGGATTAATCAACAATTGTAGAACATTACGCCGCTGTATGTAATTGCCTAGGTTTTAGGTTAGATTCTCCTAAGAACAATTGCCCGAAATTGGGGGTCCCTATGAACGAAACAGTTCCCGCGGCGCCGTCGAGCGCGGAGTCGATGGCAAAGCAGGGTTGCGAAAAGCTCGGCTTGGAAGCGTTTGATGCGCTGGTCCGTCGTGCCCGTACGTGCCGCCGTTTTGACGAGTCCATGCGCGTGCCGCGCGAGTTTTTGCTCGAGCTGGCGGAACTGGCGCACCTGGCTCCCTGCGGCGCCAATGCTCAGCGTCTGCGTTTTCATGTGGTAAGCGGTGCAGAGGACTGCGCTCGCGTGTTTGACGAGCTTGCATGGGCCGGCGCGCTTAAGGACTGGCCGGGTCCTGCCGAGGGTGAGCGCCCGACCGGCTACATCGCGATTCTTGCCGAGCGCGCCGTTCCGGGCAAGCCCGCCGCTCCCATTACCGAGGTCGACACGGGCATTGCCGCGCAGACGATGATGCTCGCCGCCCGCAGCGCCACGCCCGAGGTGGCAGCCTGCATGTTCAAGGCCTTTACGCCCCACGCGATCGATGCCATGGGGCTCGATAACGACAAGTATGAGCTCAAGCTGATCATGGCGCTTGGCGTTCCGGCCGAGACGCAGGTGATCGATGCGATCGATTCCAACCCCGACGGCTCCATCAATTATTGGCGCGACGAGGCGCGGGTGCACCACGTACCCAAGCGTCCGCTTGCCGACGTGCTGCTGTAGTTGAGCGTCACCGCGGTGTGATCCGGCGGTAAACCACCACAAAGGTGCCTGTCCCCTTTGTGGTGGTACGAGGGGAGGGTGTGTGGCAGATTTGTATTTGGTGCGGCATGGGCAGACTGAGCTCAATGTGCAGAACATTTTGCAGGGCGGGCACGATTCGCCGCTTACGGCGCGCGGGCGCGAGCAGGCGCTGATGGCGCGTGCGGCGTTTGCGGCGCGCGGCGTGGCCTTTGACCGTGTGTATTCCTCCCCGTTGGGCCGGGCGCGGCGTACGGCTGAGCTAATTGCTGGTGAGGGCCGCTCGATAGAGCTGGTCGATGACCTGCGCGAGTGGCATTTGGGCTCGCTGGAGGGTACATCAAATCGCGAGATGCCGCCGCAGCCCTGGGGTGATTATCCGGTGGCCTTTGGTGGCGAGTCTGAAGGCGAGCTCCAGTCGCGCATGGTCGCGGCGCTGTCCCACATCATGGCCAGGCCGCAGCACGACTGTGTGCTGGCAGTCTCCCACGGCTCTTCCTGCCAGGAGTTTCTTGAGTATGTGACTGGCAGGGGAGAGCTACCCGACAACGGTGCCGTGCTTCATTTTGGCTATTGCGACGGTGCGTTTTCGCTCCTTGATTGGTAACGAACGAAAGGACCCCTATGAATAAAGACCTGTATCTGGTTCGTCATGGGCAGACAATATTCAACCTTAAGCGCATTATTCAGGGTTGGAGTGACTCGCCGCTCACGCAGCTGGGATGCGACCAGGCGGCGCGTGCCGGCATGTTCTTGCGTGCGCGCGGCATTGAACCCGATCATGCCTACACCTCCACACTTCATCGCACCGAGCAGACTATCGCCAACCTGTGGCCGGGCTTGGCGTACGAGCGCCTGGACGGTCTGCGTGAGTGGTTCTTTGGCGACTTTGAGGCCGAGCGCGTGATGCTTATGCCCGAGCGCCCGTGGCGAGATTTCTATCGTCAGTTTGGCGGCGAGGGCCAGATGCAGGTGCGCGAGCGCATGGCGGCGACGATAACCGATCTTATGCGACGTCCGGACCACGAGTGCGTGCTCGCGGTGAGCCACGGTTCGGCTATCAAGGAGTTTTTGGACCACGTGCGGGGCGCGGCGGCCGACGAGCGCGAACGCGTGCCGGGCAACTGCTCAGTGCTGCATTTTGCGTTTGACGATGCGGCCGATACGTTTGAACTGGTCGAAGTCTTTACGCAGGAAGACTACGCGCGCGAGCTGGGGCTTGAACCGCTCGTGGCTACTGCGGGTCCGCAGCGCGGATAACGCGAGCGCGGCGGCACGGGTCGTCGGCATAACTTCTCGACGCAAAAGGGGCGGAGATGCATGTACCTGCTGCATCTCCGCCCCCTGTTTGTTGTGCTGCCGATTTTTGTGCTGGACGGTCTGGTCTTGCTAGAACCGCGCGACCTGGTGCGTGAGCAGACCCGTCGGAACCTGCGCCGCGCCGCCGCTGACCTGCGCGGCGGGGAAGAGCGCAGCTACGGCAAAGTTGAACGGCTCTTTGCCCGTGTAGGTGCCGGCGGCACGTGCATCGTCGGCCAGGAGCTGTGATGCCTCGACTAGTGCGGCAGCGTAGGCAGGGTCGTCGGCCAGTGCCGGCTCCGGCGCCTGGTCGAGCATGGCGCGGATGGCCCCGACGGCGTCCTCGCGCTTGACCTCCCACACGCGGTGCGTAATGCCGGCGGGGTCGGTGACGGCATAGAGTGAAGCGCCCTCTTTTGCGGCGCCGAGGATGATATCCATGACGGGAGAGGCTTCGTAGACAAGCGTTACGGGACGGGGCTGTACCTTGAGGTCGGCGATTGCGCGCGCAGCGGCGGTCGTATCGGCGGCAACCGCGTCGCCGCCCGCCAGCGCACCAACCGGGCAGATCGCCACGACACCCGTCACACGTCCCGGCTCGCCCGAGCATTCGTACACGTAATACGCCGCACCCGGGTCCTTGAGCATCAGGCCATCGGCAATGGCTCCGCGCAGAGCATCGTTGCCGCTCAGGATGCTGCCCATTGCGGGCAGCGCCTCGAGCACGCGGTCCTGAGCCGGGCGGATGCAGGGAAACGGAAGTGCTTTCATGGGCGGTCCTTACGCGCGAGTCGGTTTATTCGCGGCTTATTATGCCCCAACTTGGCTATCCGCGCCCCAGAGTATGTTGTCGGCGAGCGCGATCAGCACGCTCTGGCAGCGAACGATATCGGCGTGGGGCACATATTCGTTGGGCTTGTGCGCGAGCGCGAGCGACCCGGGACCGTAGCTCATGCAATTGCGGTTACCTGTCTTGCCGGCAATGACGGCGGTGTCGGTGTAGCCGGTAAAGAAGCCGACGGTCGTGTCCGCGTCCGTCACGTTATCGGCGGCACGCTTGAGCGCTGCAAGAAGGGGAGAGTTCGGGTCGCGCTCGATGGCGGGGCGGTCGCCCGTCACGGTGTAGCTGCCATGGCAACCGGGAACGGCGGCTTCGGCGACGGCGATGGCCTGCTCTACCATGCGCGTCGCGGCTGCCGTATCGGTCGGCGGGGTCAGGCGCATGTCGACCCAGACTTTGGCGCGGTCGGGTACGACGTAGGGGCGATATCCGCCCTCGATTTGGCCAAACGTGATGGTCGAAGGCCCCAGCTCATCGTGCGCGGGCAGCGCCGCAAACGCGCGACGGAGCGAACACACGACCTCGGCCATGGCGGCGACGGCATCCGCGCCCTTCCAGGGCTGGCTCGCATGTGCCGTCACGCCAGCCATTTCAATCTCGAACCACGTACGCCCCTTGTGCGCCACCTGGATCTGTCCGTCGGTGGGCTCGGTGTCCAGCACCCATTCATGCGAGCCGACCCAGCCAGCATCGATCGCGGTCTCTGAGCCGCGCATAAAGTCTTCCTCGTCGACCGAGCAGATGAGCGAAAAGTCGCGGCGGGGCAACGCGCCATTCGCCGCCACGCGCTCGAGCGTATGGACCAGTGCGGCAATGGCGCAGGCCAGGCCACCCTTCATGTCGCAGGCGCCACGGCCGTAGAGCTTGCCGTCGCGCACGACCGCCCCGAGCGGCGTAATGTCCGCGTCCCAGCCGTCGCCCAAGGTAACGGTATCCATGTGGCAGATATAGACGAGTCGCGGCTCGTCGCTCACTCCCGGCACGGTGACCATAAGGTTGCGGCGCCCGGGGAGTACTTCGAGCTCTGCAATTTGCACGGCATCGAGTACCGGATGGCTCAGCTGCGCTAACCGTTCCTCAACCAACGCTTTGATATAGCGTTCAATCTCGCCCTCATACGCACCTGGGTCGGAACTGTCGATCCGCACGAGCCCTTGCGTAAGCCGCCAAGCAAAATCTGTATCAACCATAGGCACCTCACAAATAGTTAGGTCAACATACAGATTGTATGCCAAGAAGCGGCTCAGTGCATTTAATGGAGTGCTCACAAAAACGGGGGCGCCTCTCGTGCGAAAGGCGCCCCCGTTGGCATTCAATGTCAGTGACGGGCAGGCCACATGGGGAACTGCCCGTCAGGTCAGCCGGCGCTATTTGATCACGCGCACGCGATACATCGACGGAATCTGCTTGAGCGCCTCGATGGTGCTGCTGTCCAGGTGCTCATCGGTGTCGAACATGGTGTAGGCGTTCTCGCCGGCGGACTCGTTGGTCATACGCTGCACGTTGGCGTTGTCCTTGGCCAGGATGGCCGTGATCTGGCCGATCATGTTGGGCACGTTGGCGTGCAGGCAGGCAATGCGGCTTGCGGCGCGCGCCTTGCCCATGCTGCAGGCGGGGTAGTTGACGCTGTGCGCGATGTTGCCGTTCTCCAGGTAATCCTTGAGCTCGCTGATGGCCATGTCTGCGCAGTTGGCCTCGGCCTCGCCGGTGCCGGCGCCCGAGTGCGTGGTGATAAACGTATTGGGCATCTTGACGGTCTTGGGAGTGGCAAAGTCGCAGCTAAACCAGCTGAGCTTGCCTGCACGCAGGGCGGCGTCGACGGCGTCCTCGTCAATGATGGTCTCGCGTGCGTAGTTGATGAGCACGGCGTCCGGGGCCAGCAGGTTGATCTGCTCGGTGCTGATCATGCCGATGGTGTCGGCCTTGCTGGGCACGTGTACGGTGAGGTAGTCGCAGCCGCGGCAGAGATCCTCGAGCGTGCCCACGCGCTGCACCTCGCGGCTCAGCACCCACGCGTGCTCAACGGAAATGAACGGGTCGTAGCCGTAGACATCCATGCCCAGGTCGACGCAGGCGTTGGCGACCTTGGAGCCCACGTTGCCCAGGCCGATGACGCCGATGCGCTTGCCCTTGAGCTCGCGGCCCACAAAGGCCTTCTTGGCCTTCTCGGCATCGACCTGAATCTCAGGGTCGTCGGCGTTGTCGCGCACCCAGTTCATCGATTGCACCACGCCGCGGCTCGAGAGCACCAGCATGCCCAGGACGAGCTCCTTGACGGCGTTGCTGTTAGCGCCGGGGGAGTTAAAGACGACGACGCCCTTCTTGGCGTACTCCTTGACGGGGATGTTGTTGACGCCGGCGCCGCAGCGGGCGATGGCGCGGATGCCCTCGGGCAGCTCGTAGCCGTGCAGGTCGGTCGAGCGCATCAGGATGGCGTCGGCCTCTTCGGCGGTGCTCACAAATTCGTAGCCCTCGCCAAACTCGACTTTGCCGTCCTTGGTGATATCGTCGATGGTCTTAATCTTACGCATGGAAAAACTCCTTAGCAGGTTTTGATCTAAACAGGGTGGTTTGAGATGGCTGGTCGGCCCGCGTGCTGCGGGCTAGTTAGATCGCGGGCTCAAACTATGCTGCGCTTCGAAGTCCTTCATGTACGAGGCCAGTGCCTGCACGTCTTCCATGGTTACGGCGTTGTAGACGCTGGCGCGCATACCGCCCACCAGGCGATGGCCCTTGACGTTTTGAATCTGGTGCCCGGCCGCGCCTGCGACAAAGGCCGCGTCGAGTTCGGCGTCGCCGGTGCGGAAGGTGACGTTGGCGATGGAGCGGCTGTCGGCCTGCGTAGTGCTATGGAACAGCTCGCTGTGCTCGAGCAGGTCATAGAGCAGATTGGCCTTGGCCCAGTTGCGCTCGGCCATGGCGGCAAGTCCGCCGGTTTTCTCAACCCAACGGAACACCTTGCCGCATACGTAGATACCAAAGGTGTTGGGCGTGTTGAGCATGGAGCCCTTGGCGGCCTGGGTCTTGAGGTCCATGTACTGCGGCGTCTGCGCAAAGGCGGGGCCATCTGCGATGAGGTCGTCGCGCACGATGACCACGGTCACACCCGCGGCGCCGGCGTTTTTCTGCGCGCCGGCGTAGATGAGCCCGTAGCGCTCGACGTCGAGCGGCTGCGATAGAAAGCAGCTCGAGACATCGGCGACCAGCGGCACGTCGCCGCAATCGGGCAGCTCGTGGAACATGGTGCCAAAGATGGTGTTGTTCTGGCAGATGTAGACGTAGTCGAGCCCGTCGCCCGCGGCCTCGGCGGCAATGCGCGCGTTGATGTCGGCCATGTCGGGAATGCGGTCGAAGTTGGTGTCCTCGGAACTCGCGAGCAACACGGCCTCGCCGTACTTGGCGGCTTCTTTGTATGCCTTGTTGGCAAAGTTGCCGGTCACGATGTAGCCGGCGCGCCCGCGGCACATGAGGTTCATGGGGATGCCCGCAAACTGCAGCGTGGCGCCGCCCTGCAAAAACAGGACGCGGTAGTTGTCGGGGATGCTCAGCAGGCGACGCAGGGTTGCCTCGGCGTCGTCGATGATCTGCTGGTACATGCTAGATCGATGGCTCATCTCGAGCACGGACATGCCGCAACCGCGGTAGTCCATCATCTCGTCGGCGATCTCGGCGAGCACGCTTGTAGACAGCGCGGCCGGGCCAGCTGAGAAGTTGTGCACACGTGCCATCTTCTAGTTCCCCCTCGTAGTCGTTTGGACGTTCGGGATACTTTAGCACAGTGGAGCGCCAGGCGCGACCGTATCACGGTAAAACTCGACTGCGCCGCTATGATTTACAGGATGGTTACATGGGGGAGGGGTGCTTTACTCCTCAAGCAAATCCAAATCTGCGAGCGAAGGCATGAGGTTCTCTAGGCGCTTGATCTCTTCGTCGCAAATTAGCCACTTCCTGGTCACTACGACGCCAGCGTGGCGATGACGGCTTCGTCGCCGGCGTATATGAGGGTGTTACCGTCGGGGATGATCGTTTGACCGTCGCGCTTGAGCATCACGACGATAAAGGGGTGCTTGCCTTGCGGCACGTCGCGTAGACGTTGGCCGGCCAGACGCCCGTGGGGTGTCACGGTGACCTCACGCAGCGTAACCTCGGCACGCTCTTCAAACGTCGGGGCAGCCATCACCAACAGGTCGCCTTCCTCAATCACGGTATCGCCATTGGGCAGCACCGGGTGCGCGCCATCGCGCAGCACCAGGACCACGAGCATGTCCGTTGCACTGCCAATATCGGCAAGCGAGCGCCCGGCAAACGGATGGCCCACGCCCACCTTGAGCTTAACGAACGACATGCCGTCCTCGTCGCGGTAATCGTTAAACGTACGGCGCACGTCGCCGGCCGCATCTATCATGTCGAGCTTCTTCGCCACTGCTGGCAGCAGCGAGCCCTGCACCACAATGCTCGACACGGCAATCACAAAGACCAGGTCAAACAGGTCGTGCCCACCGGGAACACCGGCCACCACGGCAAAGAGACTAAAGACGACCGATGCTGCTCCGCGCAGGCCCGCCCAGCTTACGAGCGCGACCTGGCGGGGGTTCGTCTTAAAGGGCGCCAGGAGCACGCCGACGGCGATGGGACGGCTCACGTAGAGCATAAACGCCATGAGCGCCAGGCCCGGCAGCAGCATCTGCGGCAGGCGTGCGGGCGTGACGAGCAGGCCGAGCAAGAAGAAGATCGTCATCTCGGCCATCTCGGTGAGGGTGTCAAAGAAGTGCGCCATCTCGACCTTGCCGGTGATGTCGCTCGCACCCAGCACAATGCCGGCCAGGTATACGGCCAAAAAGCCGTTGCCGCCCAGATAGCTTGGTAGCGCGTAGGCGACGATCGCCACGGCGAACAAGAAGATGGTCTGCGCGCCCTCGGCCGTTGCGTGTGCGCGTTCAATCAGACGGCCCGCCGCCCAGCCGATGGCAAGGCCCAGGCCCACGCCCAAGATAATCTGCTTGGCCAGCAGTGCGGGAATGTTGATGTCGCCGCCGGCCGCGAGTGTGGCGAGCACGGCGGTGAGCATATAGGCGACGGGATCGTTGGAGCCCGATTCGACCTCGAGCAGCGAGTCGGTGCCGCCCCTCAGCGACAGGCTGTGCTCGCGCAGAACGCTAAAGACGCTGGCCGCGTCGGTGGACGCCACGACCGATCCCAACAGCAGGCCGCCGATCCAGTCGAAGCCCAGTACAAAGTGGGCGAACACGCCGGTGATGCCTGCGGTGATGACGACGCCGAGCGTGCTCAGCAGCACCGCCGGCGCGGCGACGGGCTTGGCGCGGTCGATATTGGTGTTAAAGCCGCCGTAGAACATGATGAATAGCAGCGCCGTGCTGCAGACGGTTTCGGTGAGCGCGTAGTCGCTAAAGTCGATGTGTGCCGGGCCGTTGACGCCCAGCAGCATGCCGAGTGCTATAAAGATGAGCAGGGTGGGGAAGGGGAGTTTTTTGCCGACGGGTTTGATGGTCAGGCACAAAATGATGACGAGGCCGATAAAGAGAAGGATCTGGTTCATGGATGGTGTCCGCTCCTGGGTGGTTGGCGTGGCACGGTCAGTTGTCTGCGGTTATTTGTACCCAAAGATGGTGGGTTTATGGGGTTGGATTGCGGGCGTGCGCGATATCGTCATAGAAGGCTGCCGTCTTTGCCTCTGCTCGGAAACCCTTTCCAGCTTTATTGCAACGGAGTACAATGGGTAACGTTTAAGTTCAACTTGAAGTTTTAGTTGCGGCACCGGGCTTCGGCCGCAATGCAAGGAGAGGCGTACCATGGCGATCTATGTGACATCTGACGCTCACGGGCACGTGCGTGCGCTTGACGAGGCCCTGTCTAAGATCTCGTTGACGTCCGACGACACACTGTACGTGCTGGGCGACATGATCGATCGCGGGCCCGATCCGGTCGGTGTTATTAAGCTCGTGCGCTCGCTGCCCAACGCCCGCGTGCTCAAGGGCAATCACGAGCAGATCATGCTCGATGCCATCATTGGCCAGGATCCGCTCGATGCCGAGACCTGGGATATCAACGGTGGCTGGACGACGCGCGAGCAGCTCAACGACATGGAATTTGAGGCATACGAGGAGCTCGTGCGATGGATGGCCGCGCTGCCGCTCTACGCGGTGGTCGAGACCGAGGAGCGCCCGTATCTGCTGGTACATGCTGGAATCGAGATGAAGGCGGCGCGCGCGTTTTTGCTTGAGCATGGTGTCGATTGTGCCGATGGCGTCGGAGCGGTGGGTGCTGATCGCGAGCTGCTGCAGCAGATGCTCGCAGTGCAGTCGTCCGATGACCTGCTGTGGATTCGTCACGGCTATTGGGATGTGCCGACCGGGCTGCTTTCTGCCGAGGGCAAGGGTCCGGTCGTGGTGAGCGGTCACACGCCAACGGTGTCGCTCGGGCGTTATTGCGAGGTCGGTGGTCTTGCGGGGCTCGATGAGGAGTCGGGCCGCGGGCAGATTGTGCGCCTGGGCGGCGAGGATGCCGCCGGTGTGCCCGATCGCATCGACATCGACTGCGCTGCCGCCACCGGCTCCGAGTTCGGTCGCGTGGGCATCCTGCGCCTGGACGACGGGGCGGAGTTCTACGCGAACATCAACCCGGGCGAATAATCGGTGCAAGGGGTAGCTAATTTGGGACGGGGCTTTTTTGACTACTTTTGCCCTTCTGCCCGCTAATTGATTTCTCTGGGACGGAGATTAAATAATCATTTGGCTGCCCGCTGGCTAAGTGAGTAGACTTTTTTGGAAATGCCGAGCACCCAACATATTTGCCTCAATAAAACCGCAGGTCACAGACTTGTGCTCTGTTGGTGTGGTCGGAGATTCGGTAAAAGTCTACTCACTTAGTTTTGCGTGATGAATATTGTCCGCAACGAGACCCCAGACGGGGTGATTCCATCGCAAATTCCGGTGACCGGGCAGCTAATTAGGCGCCGTATGGGTTGCGGTCGCGTTCTATGCGTTGGCGGATGTGGGCGTACTCGATAATCAGTAGCACCAGGAGTAGGGCCATGATGGCTAGGTAGCTCACCACAGCGCCCATCAGACCCAGCAGCTTAATCAGGATCACCGGGAGCACCACGCTCACGGCAAAGCAGATCAGGTAGATCTTGGTGACGTCTCCAGCGTGGCGCAGCACCGTGATGATGGCGTAGATAAAGTCGATGGCCGCGGTGACGCCGCCGGCGACGACCATCAGCAGCGCCAGCGTACGGTAGCGTTCAAAGCTGAGACCGTACATAAAGCTCATGAGGGGAATACCGGGACCTGCCATAAATGCGGCGCACACGCCGGTGATGACCACGATCAGCGCCATAACGGCAACAATAATCAGGTCAAAGCGACGACGCTTGCGAGGATTAGCCCAAATGCTCGACAAGCGCAGGAGCTGCGGTTTATAGACAAATCCAATGCTCAACAGAATAGCCTGAGCTGGAAAAAAACAGGGCATTAAAGTACAGCTGGTATTTGTAGGCCAGTGTTCCTTCCATCACAAACTTGGGCATGCTCTCGATAAGATTGAACAGGAATAGCGCGCCAAAGAGTGAGGCGCACTGGACAAACAGGTGGCCGACCTCGCGCAGGCTCACGCGGCGCGATTTTTCGGTCTCGAGCAGGGCGAGCGGCGTGGTGACCAGCACGAGCGAGGCGATCGCGGCGATGCCCATGGCCATGGTCGCGATGGGCATGCTGCGCGTGAGGAACAGCGCCACGCTGAAGACCGCGATGACGCCGACGGAGCGTAGCGTTTGGCTCATGCCAGCCAGGTAGAGCTTGTCGGCCTGCTGTAGGCGGCCTTCGTACACGTCGGAGACGCCGTCGATGACCTTATACAGGTAGACGCCCAGGCCGATCGTCGCCATTTGCGCGTCATAGCCGCGGGCGCTGCTGTACATGAGGCCGCAGCCTAGGGCGAGCGTTCCGCAAAGCCAGCGATTGAGCTGGTAGGAGGCAAAGGACGTCTTTTCGTCGATATCCGAGACCTGGAAATTGCACACGCCGTAGTTGCACGCGATCATGATGAGCGTGCCGGTGACAAAGGCGATGGAGAACTTGCCTGCCTCTTCGGCGCCCACGAGCTGCGTAGACACGATGGTGAGCAGCGGAAACGCCAAGCCCCACACGGCGGTGCCGAGGGTGTTCCAAAGATAGTCGCGACTGGTGGCGTGCTCCTCGTATTCCGCTTCCTGCATGGAGAAGCCGCCGCCGTAGACGGCGCCGAGCAGGCGGTTCCACCAAGCGTTGACCATGCGACGGACGGGGCCGGGCTTGCGATCGCGTTCGCGCCGGCGACGTGTGGCTTGGCTGCTATCGGGCCCGCCGGCGTTGCGCTGACTCAGCTCTTGGATGCGTGCGAGTTCCTCGGCAGTGTGCGAGGCAGGGAAGAGGCCGTTCTCGATGCGGCCGCCCTGGGCCTTCGCGGCGCCGTCTCTCGATGCAGCGGGGTTGGAGATGCCGTTGCGGCGGGCGATGGCGCGGCGAATGCTATCGAGGGGCGTGATGCTCAAGGCGGTTCCTTTCTATTGCTGCGCTCTAGTATAGACACCGCGGTGTCCGCACGTGTTTTTGAACAGGTTGTTCAATAATTTCGGCGGCGCCATTCAGTAGTCGGCACTTAGGGACGTTCCTTATGTGCCGGCACTTTGGGAACGTCCCTAAGTGCCGGCATCCGAGGACACTCCTTGAATGTTGCCTGTTCAAGGAGTGTCCCCAATGACTAGTTGTTTAAGAACGTCCCCGATGTCTTGGCCGCTTGCGTGCGATTTTTGACCGTTGGGCGGGCACTTCGCTGTTGCCGAAAAAACGTTTTTGCATATCGGGTACAACGGGCTTTACGTGAGTAAAGTACGCGCTGCGTCCATGTGTCGCGTTTTTAAAGGAGGCCCCATGCCAGGTGTTACCCCTGCAGAAGTTTTGTCCAACTTTGGTATTACGCTCGTTGAAGATCCCGCCGAGAATCAACCCCGTCTGCTGGTGGACCTGCCGGCGGCAGAGCTTGTCGAGCACGCTATTCGTCGCAAAGAGGGCCGTATGGCTTCTAATGGCGCGCTCGTGATCGAGACGGGGGAGCGCACTGGTCGTTCGCCCAACGACCGCTTTATCGTTGACACCCCCGATGTCCACGACAAGATTGCCTGGGGCGCCGTCAACCGCCCGCTGTCCGTCGAAAGCTACGAGGTCATCAAAGCCGGCATCGTCGACTATCTCAACGAGCGCGATGTGTTCGTCACCCGCGGCATGGCCGGCGCCGACCGCAACCATACGCGCCGCCTGCTCGTCGCCTGCGAGCGTGCCAGCCAGGCGCTCTTCATTAAGCAGATGCTCGCCCGCCCGCTCGCCCGCGAAATCGCGCGCACCGGCGAGCCGGACTTCTGCGTGCTCGCCGCGCCAGGCTACCAATGCGACCCTGCCATCAAGGGCCTCAACTCCAGCGCCGCCGTGGTCATCAACTTCCAGGAGCGCGTGATTTTGGTCGCGGGTACCGGCTACTCCGGCGAGATCAAAAAGTCCATCTTCAGCGTTATGAATTACCTGCTGCCCGTCGAGGACGACGTGCTGCCCATGCACTGCTCGGCCAGCATGGATCCCGTCACGCACGAGACCGCCGTGTTCTTTGGCCTGTCCGGCACCGGCAAGACCACGCTTTCGACCAATCCCACGCGCCTGCTGATCGGCGACGACGAGCACGGTTGGTCCGACATGGGTATCTTCAACATCGAGGGTGGCTGCTACGCAAAATGCGAGGGCCTGGACGCCTTCCGCGAGCCCGAGATCTTCAACGCCGTCCGTTTTGGCGCCATTTGCGAAAACGTGGTGCTCGACGAGAACCGCAAGCCCAACTATGACGACATCTCGATCACGCACAACACGCGCGTGGCCTATCCCGTGGAGCACATTCCTAACGCGTGGACTAAGGGCATGGGCACCACTCCGAGTGTCGTGCTGTTCCTGACTTGCGACGCTTTTGGCGTGCTGCCGCCCATCTCGCGCCTGACGGCCGACGCCGCCATGTACCACTTTGTGACGGGCTTTACGGCTAAGATTCCCGGCACCGAGGTCGGCGTCACCGAGCCCACGCCCACGTTCTCTTCGCTGTTCGGCGAGCCGTTTATGCCGCTCGACCCCATGGTTTACGCCAAGATGCTTGGTGAGCGCATCGCCGACGGCCGCACGCGCGTCTACCTGGTCAACACCGGCTGGATCGGCGGCGGCTACGGCGTGGGCCATCGCATCGAGCTGGCCTACACGCGCTCGCTGGTCGCGCGCGCCCTCGACGGCACCATCGAGGACAGCGAGTTCGTGCACGACGACATCTTTAACGTCGACATTCCCACGACGTGCCACGGTGTGCCCGACGGCATCCTGGTGCCGCGCCAGTACTGGCAGAGCACCGCTCGCTACGACGAGGCAGCGCATAACCTGGCGGTGATGTTCGAGGAGAACTTCGAGAAGAAGTACTCGCACCTGCCCGAGTCCGTCAAGGCTGCCGGACCGCACGCCCAGGTGTCCGCCGAGGCCCGTCATCGCGGCCGCGGCCTACTGGGACTCCGTCACTAGCGTCGCCGCGAGTCCATATCCACCACAAAGGGGACAGACACCGTTGTGGTGGTTTTGCTCGCGCGGAAGACTCGGGTTACAATACGCCTGACATATCGTCCCCTTCTCCGGATGGGGACAGCGCAAGCGCTCTTGTGACGGCACCGTAGGACTTTGAAGGTGGCCGTCGTAAGGGCGCTTTTTGTTTAGGCGCCCTCACTCGGGCGCGCACAATGAAGGGAGAGCGTATGAAGAGCTTTATTGCCGAGGATTCATTCTGGGAGCTGTTTCCGCAGGCAGCGGTCGGTGTTGTGGTCGTGGAAGGCATGAAGCCCACGGCTCGGATTCCTCAAGAGGACGTGGATGCGATCGCGGCGTTGCTCGACCGCGCCAATATCGATGCGGAGCGTCATCTGACCAGCGATACTATCAGCGAGAACGCACCGGTCAAGGCATGGCGCGAGGCCTATCGTCTGTTCAAGACCAAAAAGGGCGCGCGCTGCTCGATCGAGAACTTGCTCAAACGCGTGCCCAAAGGCAAGCCGGTGGGCCACATTACGCCCGCGGTGGATATTTACAACACGGTGTCGCTGACCTACGCGCTGCCCGTGGGAGGCGAGGATCTGCATGCGATCGAGGGGGACCTTCGCCTGAAGGTGACCGACGGTGGCGATGCGTTCTTGCCGCTTGGCGAGGAGGCGGACGATCCGACGCTGCCCGGCGAGCTCGCCTACATCGACGATGCGGGCGCTGTGTGCCGCTGCTGGAACTGGCGCGACGGCGTTCGCACGGCGCTGTCCGATGATTCGGCCGATGCGTTCCTGGCGATTGAGTGCGTGGAGCCCGAGCGGATGGGGGATTGCCAGGCTGCGATCGATCGCTTAGCCGAGCTGCTTGAGCGCTATCTGGGAGCGACGGTTGTCATTAAGACGCTTGTGACCCGCGACAATCCTTGCGTGGAACTGTAGCGGCGCCTAGAACCTATTGATGCCCCAAACCACCACAAAGGTGCCTGTCCTCTTTGTGGTGGTTTTTATGTTGATGGGTTAACAAATAGGGCGTGCAGGGCTGCCGGCCGTTAAGTACGGCTAAGATGTTTACCCGTTAGCATTATGCAAGCGAAAGGCGGTCGTCTCCCATGCAGCAGAGCGACGAGACACGTTTCGAGGACTTTGTCGGACTGATCAGCGGACTCTACAAGGAGATCCAGCGCATTAAGACGTCTGAGGGCGCAAGGCTGGGTCTCAAGGGCTCCGACGTTATGTGCCTGTACTATCTTGAGCGCAGCAAGGATGGCCTGACTGGCGCCGACCTGGCTCGCATGGCAGGCGTGACCCGCGCCGCCGTCTCGCGTACGCTCGCGCATCTGGAGGAGGGTGGCTACGTCGAGGTCGATGATTCGGGCGATGCCGCCGTTAAGTATCGTGCTCCGGTGCGCCTGACCGCTCTGGGCGGCGAGAGCATGAGCGAGGCGGACCGCATCATTCGCGAGGTGCTCGATACCACCGGTAAGGCTATGGGTGTGGAGCAGCGCGAGCAGATGTATGCATCGCTGCGTACGATTCTCGACACCCTGCGCGAGATCTAAGGCCGCCAAGGCATTTGCTTCCCATTAACAACTGCATAGTCCCGTTTGAGCGCGTATACCGTGCCGGGGCATTGCTGTCAAAATTCCCCGCGCGAGCTCCGCGCAAGAAAGGATTTGTTATGTCCATTCGTATTATTACCGATTCCGCAAGCGATATGTCGCCGGCGGAGCACCCCGCTCTGCGTGTTTTGCCGCTGTCCGTCACCTTTGGCACCGATGTGTATATGGATGGCGTCGACATCGATCATCAGCGCTTTTACGAGATGCTCGTGGAGCGCGATGAGCTGCCCAAGACCGGCCAGGTCAACCCGTACGCGTTTTCGCAGGCGATTGCCGAGGCACGTGAGGCCGGCGACGAGGCAGTGATTATTACCGTGGGCGCCAAGCTTTCGGGCACCAATCAGAGTGCCCGTACCGCACTTGCCGAGGCGCCGGGCGGCGACGTGTTCGTGGTGGACAGCAATAACGTCACCCTGGGCGAGCGTGTCCTGGTCGAGTATGCGTTGCGCTTGGTGGACGAGGGCCGTAGTGCGGCCCAGATCGCGGCGGCCGTCGAGGCAGTCCGTGACCGCGTGGTGGTTATCGGTCTGCTTGAGACGCTTGAGTACCTCGTTCGCGGCGGTCGCCTGTCTGCTGCGGCTGGTGCTATGGGCACGTTGCTCAATGTGAAGCCCGTTGTGGCAGCGGAGGACGGTCTGATCGTGCAGCTGGGCAAGGCTCGTGGCTCCAAGAACGGCCGGAACCTGCTCAACCAGAAGGTCGAAAAGGCAGGCGGCATCGACTTTTCCATGCCGCTGGCGCTCGGCTATACGGGCCTTTCGGATGCGGTGCTCAAGAAGTATATCGAGGACAGTGCGGCACTTTGGGCTGGCCACACCGAGGGCGAGTTGCCCGTTCACACCATCGGCGCCACCATCGGTACCCACGTTGGCCCCGGCGCCGTAGCAGTAGCCTTCTTCCAGCCCGCCAACTAACCGACCTGCCATAAACCACCACAAAGGTGCCTGTCCCCTTTGCGGTGGTTTATGCTTTTCAGGGTGGAAGGGAGCGAGCAATGGCGTCTGAGGGCTTTTTGGAACGGGTGTACGAGGTGGTCGAGCAGATCCCCGAGGGGATGGTCACCACGTATGGTCAGGTGGCGCTGCTTGCCGGTCGACCACGAAGTGCGCGGTATGTGGGGTATGCCCTGCATAGCAATCCGCGCCCCGGCGAGATTCCCTGTCACCGCGTGGTGTTTGCCGACGGGCGCATATGCGAGGGTTTTGCTTTTGGCGGTCCCGATGCTCAACGTGAGCTTTTGCTAGGGGAGGGTGTGGCGTTTAAGGACGACATGCACGTCGACCTGGCCGTCTGTCGTTGGCCTGCCGGACTCTAACAGCTCTGCCGTGGCCAGAACCACCACAAAGGTGCCTGTCCCCTTTGTGGTGGTTTTCTGTTGCAGGTTTACCGGGGCTAACTTATGGAGAAGCTATGGCGGCGAATATTGATGCTGCAAAGTAAACCACGGTGAACTATATTGTATTCAACAACGGAGCAGGCAATAGGCGATGAAAAAGCCTGCCCTGTTGAGTTTGATTCGCATTCCTCCCCTCTGTGCGATTCAACGGTGTACTTCGGGAACGGGCCCGCCGGCAACTGACTGCCGGCGGGCCCGTTCCTGTTTATCGGGGGAGTGCAATGGGCGGAGCCGAAGCAGTCCGGCTCCGAAAAAGGCGGACGTCGTAGCGCCCGCCCTAAAGCAATCGAAAGCTCAAGCCAGCAAATCGGTCTAGTACACCATGCCCATGGCGTCCTGAACCTCTGCCAGGGTCTGATCGGCGATCTCGTTGGCGCGACGGTTGCCCTCGTGCAGGACGTCCTTCACATAGTCCAGATCGTTCTCGTAGCGCTGGCGACGCTCGCGGATCGGTGCGAAGTACTCGTTGACGGCCTCGGTCACGTACTTCTTGAGCTGGCCGGAGCCGCCCATGCCAATCTCCTCGGCAATCTCGACCTCGGAGCGACCGGTGCAGATGGCGGCTGTCGAAAGCAGGCCAGACACGCCGGGGCGGTTCTCGGGATCGAATGTGATCATGCGCTCGGAGTCGGTCTGGCTCTTCTTGATGCGTTTGGCCGTCTCCTCGGCGGTCATCGAAATATTGATGGCGTTGCCATAGCTCTTGCTCATCTTGCGACCGTCCAGGCCCGGCAGCAGCGGGGTCTCGGACAGCAGCGCATCGACCTCGGGGAACACCTTGCCGTAGCGGGTGTTAAAGCGGCGGGCGATGGTGCGGGTAAGCTCGATGTGCGGTAGCTGGTCGCGACCGACGGGCACCACGTTGCCCTTGCAGAACAGGATGTCGCAGGCCTGGTGCACCGGGTAGGTGAGCAGAAGGCCGGTGAGCTCGTGGCCCGAGGCCTCCATTTCGGCCTTGACCGTGGGGTTGCGCGCCAGCTCGGCCTCGGACACCAGCGACAGGAACGGCAGCATGAGCTGGTTTGCTGCGGGCACGGCGGAGTGCGCGTAGATCATGGTCTTGTCGGGGTCGATACCGCAGGCAAGGTAGTCCATGACCATGTTGTACACGTTGTCCTGGATGTGCTCGGTCGTGTCGCGGTCGGTGATGACCTGGTAGTCGGCGATGAGTATGTTGGTCCTGGCGCCCATGTTCTGCAGCTCCACGCGGCCCTTGAGGGTGCCAAAGTAGTGACCCAGGTGCAGACGGCCGGTGGGGCGGTCGCCGGTAAGCATGGTGAACTTCTCGGGCGTCTTGGCCAGGCCCTCGCGAATGGCGTTGCTCTTTTGCAGCGCGACTTCGTAGCTGTTCTCGTTTGGCATGATTGCTCCTAACGTTCGTTCGCAGGTTTTGATGATAGCGTGTTTATTGAGAGGGGTGGGCGTGAGTGGGTGAGGGACTGCCAGGGGCCGGCTTTCAAGTCCGCCGCGGCGTTCGCGCGAACGGCTGCCAACGCCTTGGCACATCCTCGGCAGCTTGCCCTAGAGCTTGTGGTGGCGCTCTTCTTTGCGCTCCTCGGCTGCCTGCTCCTCCTGCTTAAAAGCGGGGTCGTCGGGGGTGACCAGCTCGTCCTCGTGCGTGCGCTTGTTGTAATGGTGGCGCAGCACGGGTTCAAACAGGTGCAGGTGCTTGGCGAAGGCAGCCGAGCCAATGGCGAGCACGGTAAAGATGAGCACACGCATGGGCACCTCGACCTGGTTAATCGCGGCGGCGCCGGCCGAAAGCATGATGCACCAGGCATAGATGAGCAGCACGGCCTGTTTTTGGTTGTAGCCTTCTTGGATCAGGCGGTGGTGGATGTGGCCCTTGTCGGCCTGCCCGATGCTAATGTGGGCGCGCTTGCGGCGCACAATGGCGCTAAACGTGTCGATGATGGGCACGCCGGCAACGATGAGCGGGATGATAAGCGAGGTGAGTGCGGCGGTGCGGCTCACGTTGAGCAGCGAGATGGAGCCCAGCGCAAAGCCCAGAAGCAGCGACCCCGAGTCGCCCAAGAAGATGCTTGCGGGGTTGAAGTTGTAGCGCAAAAAGGCCAGACAGGCGCCAAAGAGCGCAATGGAGAGCGCGGCGGCGTCGATGCGGCCCGAGAGAACGGCCATCGAAAACATGGTGAACGACGCGATGCCGCAGATGCCCGTGGCCAAGCCGTCGAGACCGTCGATGAGGTTAATGATGTTGGTGAATGCCACCAGATAGATTACGGTGATGGGGTAGGCGAGCCATCCGAGCATGATCTCGCCGGGGGCAAACGGGTTGACGATGACGCCGATTTTTAGGCCGCCGATACATGCGATAAGCGCGGCGAGGACTTGTCCGGCCAGCTTTTGCTTGGGCGTGAGCTGGAAGACGTCGTCGATAGCGCCGGTCGCAAAGATGACGGTAAAGGAGAGCGCCAGCATGGGGTAGCTGATGTGCAGACGGGGGTGGGGCACCAAAACGGGCGGCCAACCCAGGTACCAGGTGCCTAGGATTTGCACAGTGCAGGCGACGACCAGGCCCAAAAACACCGCCGTTCCGCCCAAACGCGGGATGGGCTTGGTGTTGATGCGGCGCTTAGAAGGATAGTCGACGGCATCGAGCTTAATTGCCAAGCGCTTGACCAGGGGCACCGCGAGGAAGGTCGTGATAAAGGCCGCCGCTGCCACGCATAGGTACGGTATGTAGCTCGGGGATGAAGCCATGAATCTAAAAACCGCCAAGCGTCGAAGGAAAAGGTCAGAAGAACGCCATGCGCAAAGGGCATAGCCGAACCATAATACTCGACCAAGGGGGGTACATGGAATTGCACGCAGCGATAATCACGCGCTTACCAGATATTGGGATGTTGTCGATGGCTTGTCGGGATGCCGGCGGGGATCCATATGGACTGTAATGGTGATTTTCGGCAAAAGAAAACCACCCCCCACGTTACGAAAATGAACCCACCTAAAACAGGTGGGTGCCCTCATCGACTGTTCCAGCGTCCTTAACAACGAAGGATACCTGTACTAGGTACGACTGTGTGGGCTCCCTAAATAAACGCGACGGTTCACCCAGTTGCTCCGCGGGGGGCGGAATACCTACATCATAAAGCGGCACTTTATCGATTCCAGTCTTGACATTACAAAAATCGTGTCGGACGATTACGGCGCCTTGGGCTCGAGCCGTCTGTGGGGTTGATCCCTTTACGTTTGAGCTGCTGAATCGTTGTTTTGGAGCATGGTTTTATGCCGACGTCGTTGACCGAACTTTTTTCGCCCGCCTGCCATTTGTGTCCGCGCCGTTGCGGTGCGGCGCGCGATGAGGGCGCGCACGGCGTCTGCGGTGCTAACGACACGCTCAAGGTGGCCCGCGCCGCGCTTCATATGTGGGAGGAGCCGCCTATCTCGGGCGAGGCCGGTTCGGGCACGATCTTCTTTAGCGGCTGCTCGCTCAAATGTATCTACTGCCAGAACCACGAGATCTCGACCGGCAATTTTGGCCTTGAGATTTCGCCTGAGCGCCTGGTCGAGATTATGCTGGAACTGCAGGACCAGGGTGCCAACAACATCAATTTGGTGACGGCGACGCACTATGCGCACCTGTTGCCTGCCGCGATTGCCGCGGCACGGGCGCGCGGACTGGTTATCCCAATCGTCTACAACACGAGTGGTTACGAGCGCGCGAGTGCCGTGGCAGCGCTGGGCGACCTGGTCGATGTGTGGCTCACCGACTTTAAATATGCCGATGCCGGGCTTGCGCAGTCGCTCTCCCATATAAAGGATTACCCGCGTGTGGCCGTGTCGGGTCTGGCCCAGATGGCGCGCGAGATCGAGCGCCGCGGGGGAGAGTTGGTGGACGAGGACGGGCTTATGAAGCGTGGCATGATCGTGCGTCACCTGGTGCTTCCGGGGCATGCAGACGATTCGTGTCGCGTGCTGGACCTGGTGTGGCAGACGGTGGGCGACGTGCCGATCTCGGTTATGAACCAGTACACGCCCAATGCGCTCATGCGCGAGCAGGGCGGCGACCTGGCACGCGCCGTGACGCGTGAGGAGTACGAGCAGGTGCTCGACCATGCCGACGACCTGGGTTTTACGACGATGTTCTGGCAAGAGGGCGGCGCGGTAGACGAGAGCTTCACCCCGGCCTTCGACACCACCGGTGTTCTTACCAGCGCAAAGTAGTGCGTTCGTCGATGATTTTTCTGGGACGGGGATAAAAAATCATCGAGAGGATCGCCTGTTCGAAAAGTTGCCAAAATAGCCGCGCCCCAAAAAGACTGGTTATTGGGCGTTGACAGTTGGCGAGCCGTAGGTAAAATATCGACTTGTCCTGGGGACGTAGCTCAGTTGGGAGAGCGCTGCCGTCGCATGGCAGAGGCCGAGGGTTCGACTCCCTTCGTCTCCACCCTTGGATTTGATAAGCCGCTGACATTGTGTCGGCGGCTTTTTTTAAAAGAAAGGGCTATACCATGGCCGAGCTTGAGTCCCAACCATTGTCCGACGAGGAGCGCGCTGAGTTGGAAGAGCTCCGCGCTGAGAAGGCCCGCCGCGAGGCTCGGGAAGAGGCCCGTCGCGAGCGTGAGGAGCTGGCTGCCCTGCGCGCCGAGCGTGCGAAGGCCGAGGAGGTCGCCTCGAACGCCGCATCCGAGCGCAAGCCCGCGCCCGCACCCAAGCCCGCTGCTGCGAAGCCTGTACCCGCCGCGCCCAAACCTCAGCCTAAAAAGGCCGCTCGTCCCAAGTCCGTCGAGCCCAAGCCGAGCCGTGACGAGATGACCTTTGCCCAGCGCATGGTTACCTCCAAGGAACCTATGGGCGAGAACGAGATCCCCGGCATGGCGCCGGCTCAAAAAATCATCATTGTCCTTGCCCTCATCGCGTTTGTCATCTTTATGGGCTACACGATCCTGACCAGCATGGGCCTGCTCTAACCGATTTGCATCGGGCGTCATGTCCGCATCCTCTGCTCTCGTCTAACCCTCAAATTCTGTACCACACATCCGAAAGGTCGCCCCATGGCTTTGACCGACATCTCGCATCCCACCGACATTGCAATGCTCACCGATCTGTACGAGCTCACTATGGCCCAGGGCCTGTGGGAGAGCGGCAAGGCCAATGAGCAGGGTTGTTTTACCGCGTTTTACCGCGACCATCCCTTTGGCAGCGCCTATGCCGTCATGTGCGGCACCGCCGAACTGCCCGAGCTGGTCGAGAACCTGCGCTTTACGCCCGAGGACATCGACTACCTCGCTTCGCTCCAGGCCCCTGCCGGCGGCGCGATGTTCAAGCCTGGATTCCTCGACTACCTGCGCGATTTTCGTGCGCATGTAAACATCGACGCCGTGCCCGAGGGCGAGCTCGTCTTTCCGCGCGAGCCCATGGTGCGCGTCACCGGCCCCGCGCTGGAGTGCCAGCTGCTTGAGACGGCGCTGCTCAACATCGTCGGCTTCCAGACGCTTGTCGCCACCAAGACGGCGCGCGTGGTGCTTGCCGCCGACGGTCGCCCCGTGGCGGAGTTTGGCCTGCGCCGAGCCCAGGGTCCCGATGGCGGCCTGGCCGTCGCGCGCGCGAGCTACGTCGCCGGCTGCTCCTCTACGTCCAATGTGCTCGCCGGCCGCCGCTACGGTATTCCCGTCTTTGGCACGCATGCGCACAGCTGGGTGATGAGCTTCGATTCCGAGCTCGAGGCCTTCCGTGCCTTTGCCAAATCGAGCCCCAAGAACTGCACGCTGCTCATCGACACCTATGACGTGCGCGAGGGCTGTGAACATGCCATTACGGTTGCCAAGGAGATGGAAGCGGTGGGCGAGCGCTTGTCGGCCATTCGCATTGACTCCGGCGACCTCGCCAAGCTCTCCAAGTATGTTCGCGGCCGTTTTGATGCCGAGGGCCTGCCCTATGTGGGGATCTCGGTTTCTAACGATCTGGATGAGTACACGATTCAGTCGCTGCTCGACCAGGGCGCGCCCATCGACAGTTTTGGCGTGGGTACCAAGCTCGCGACCTGCTATGACCAGCCGGCGCTGGGTGGCGTGTACAAGCTTTCCGCCCGCCGTGCGAGCGAGACAGATCCATGGACGCCGGTGGTCAAGCTCTCCGAGCAGCCCTATAAGCGCACGATCCCGGGTGTGCAACGCGTGCGCCGTTATTACGACGGCTTTGGCGGCCCAGTCTGCGACATGATCTACGACGAGGACCATCTGGCGGGGGAGGGCGCCGCGCGCGGCAATACCCTCGTGGCCGTGAATGATGCCGCCCTGGTGACCGACGTGTCCGAACTTGAGTATCGCGAACTGCTGGTGCCGATCGTGCGCGATGGCAGTGCGGTGGCTCCGCGTGAGAGCATCCAGGACGCGCGCGAGCGCTGTGCTTGGGCGCTCGATCATCTGGACGCAGCTTTCAAGCGCTTCCTGTACCCGCAGACCTATGTGGTGGGCATGGAGCAGGGCCTGGCTCAGGTGCGCGACGAGCTCGTGCGCAAGAACATGGCCGCGGCTTCGGCCTTCCCCTGGGCAAAATGATCCGAAGGGGACGGAGGAAAACGGATCATTTTCGTCCGTCCCGCACCGGGTGCCCCGGCTGCTCCAGCTCGCCCGCCTGCTCAACACTCGATTGGTTTGACGTATGACGACTTCTTATAAAACGATGGTGGTAAAGATCGGCTCGTCCACGGTGGTGGGCGCCGACGGCAAGGTCAACCGCGCCTTTATCGGCGGGCTTGCCGATCAGGCCGCAGCGCTGCGCAAGCTCGGCTGGCGTCTGGTCGTGGTGAGCTCGGGCGCTATCGCCTGTGGCTATCCCGTGCTGGGCTTCGACCGTAAGCCGGTCGGCGACCTGCCGAGCCTGCAGGCCTGCGCTTCGGCCGGCCAGTGCATCATCTCGTCGGCCTACGACGAGGAGTTTCATGCGCGCGACCTGCTCACCTCGCTCGTGCTGCTCACGCGTCACGACACGGCGCGCCGTACGTCCTACCTGCACGCGCGCGACGCCCTGCTGCGCCTGGTGGAGCTGGGCGTGGTGCCGGTCGTCAACGAGAACGACACCGTTACCGTCGACGAGATCAAGTTTGGCGACAACGACACACTGGCGGCGCTCGTGAGCTGCCTGGTATCTGCCGATCTGTGCGTGACGCTCTCGGACATCGATGGTCTCTATACTGCCAATCCGCATGAGGACCCCACGGCCGAGTTTGTTCCTGTCGTGCATAAGATCGATGCCAAGATTATTGCCTCGGCGGGCGATTCTTCCACATCGGTGGGCACGGGCGGCATGATTACCAAGATCCGCGCGAGTCGCATCCTGATGACGGCGGGCATTCAGAGCGTGATTTGCTCGGGCGAGGAGCCCGATGCGCTCGTGCGCCTCGCCCGCGGCGAGAGCGTGGGCACGCTGTTCGATCCGCCGGCGGAGCGTCTGGACATCGCGCCCCGCAAGCTGTGGATCGCGCTGGGCGACAAGGCACATGGGTCGGTGACGGTTGATGATGGTGCTGCGAAGGCGCTGGTTAGCCGTGGCTCTTCCTTGCTTGCGGTGGGTATTCGCGAGGTCGATGGCCAGTTTGCCGAGGGCGATGTGCTCGATGTGTGCGATCCGAGCGGTATGGTCGTCGCCCGCGGTATCGCCGAGGCCGATTCGGACGTGCTGGAACTTGCTGCCGGTCGCCGCCAGGACCAGATCGCCAGCAACCGCCTGCTCGCTAACCTGGCCGAGAAGCCGGCGATACACAGGGATAACTTGATCGTATTTGCATAAAGAAAGACAGCACTGCGGATCGTTTCCCGCAGCGCTGTCTTTCTCGTGCCGGCACTTGGGGACGTTCCTTTTGTGCCGGCAGGTGGGGACACTCCTTTGTTAGAAGATCCGGCGCAGGTCTCCGCGGTTGAGTGCTTCGTCGAAGAGGTGCTTGAACACCACGCCGCCGTGCAGGCCGTCGTGCTCGAACTCGTTGGTCACCCAGGCATGCGAGTTGCCCACGCGGCTGAGCGTATCGAACTGCAGGCCCGAATCCACGTACATGTCGTCGAAATACACCGCGGCCTGGAGCGGAACTTCGTTGCAGGCCAGGCGCTGCGGGTCGTAGATCTTGTCCCAGCTGGTGTCTTCCATCAGCAGGTCCATGGCGGGCTTAAACGGCTTAAGCTCGGGCATCTGCTCAAACATCCACGGGAACATGGCCTCGCCGGTAAACATGAGCGGGCGTGCGAGCGTGTCGAACTCGGCGCGGTGCGCCTTCTCTTCAGCCGCGGCCCAGCCAATGGGCATAGTGTCGCCGTCGGCGTATATGAACTCCTGCAGTGTCCAGTACAGCGGATTCGTGCGCGTGTTGGTGCGCTCGAAGGCGCGCATCAAAAAGCTGTCGGATACCGAGGAGCCGCAGGTCAGCGTGCCGTCGCCGTCAACAAAAGCGTGATCGATAATCCAATGCATGCGCTCAAAGCTCGGCTTCATGCCAAAGTCGCTGCCCATGAGCTGTAGACGCTCGACCGTCATCGGCGAGCCGTCGGGCAGCACGGGCTTCTGGGCCTCGAGCGTATCGGCCAGGGCCGCCACGCGTTCGACGTCGGCGGGGTAGCGGGCGTAATACTGCTGAGTTTTAGCTGCCATGCGCGGGAAGGTGTGCGCGTAGACCTCGCTGGCGCTCGCTGGCACGTGTGGAATGCCGCCGCAGGTAAAGCTTGCCGCCACGCCTTCGGGGAAGAGCGACAGATAGCTCAACGTCAAAAAGCCGCCGTAGCTCTGGCCGAGCGTGACCCAGGGCTTGCCGCCAAAGCCCACCAGACGCAGGTACTCAAAATCGCGCACGATGGAGCTGGCGAGGTGGCGCTTGAGGAAGTCGGCCTGCGAGCGTGCTGTATCGGCGCCGGCGGCCGTTGCGCGATCACCCAGTGCCTTGATCGTGCGTCCGTCCACGCAGCTACTGCGTCCGGTGCCGCGCTGGTCGGGAAGGACCACACGGAAGTGCTTGACGGCCTCCTCGATCCAGCCGTCGCTTGTAGGCGACAGCGGACGCGGGCTCTCGCCGCCGGGGCCGCCCTGCAAAAACAGGAGCAGCGGCAGATCGTCGTTGATGCGGTCGGGCGCGCAAACCACGCGGTAGAAGAGCTTGATGCTCTCGGGCGCGCCGGCGATTGGTGCCGGCATAGCGCCGCGGCGCATGGTGCTGCCGACGGCCAGGAGCATCGGCTCCAGGCCGCGCCAGTCAAGGGGGACGTCGATGCTGTGGTCCTCGACGTAAAGGCCGGGGACGTGGTACGAAGTGATGAGGGCCATGTGAGTCTTCCGTTCGTTGCGGTGTTTCGGGTTGACCAATTCTACCGCCGCGGGCGAGGCCATGCGCAAATCGGCTACCATGGTTGCAAACTTCTAGGAGAAAGGGCCGCCCATGTCGGTCGATATAGCCACGTATGTCCACGATCTTGCCGTTGCCGCCAAGGCAGCGTCGGCCTCGCTTGCCACGGCGAGCGATGAGCAGCGCCAGGAGGCCGTGCGCGCCATGGCCGCAGCACTGCGCAACGGTGTCGACTCCATCGTCGCCGCCAACGAGCTCGATATGTCCGCCGCGCGCGATGCGGGCACTTCGGCCGGTCTGCTCGACCGTCTGCTGCTGACGCCTGAGCGCGTCGAGGGCATGGCCGCCGGTTTGGAGAAGCTCGCCGAGCTGCCCGATCCCGTCGGCCGCGTGCTCGACCACCGCGTGCTTGCGAGCGGTGTGGACCTGACCCGCGTGAGCGTGCCGTTGGGCCTGGTCGCCATGGTCTACGAGGCGCGCCCCAACGTGACGGCCGACGCCGCAGGCATCTGCATCCGTACCGGCAACGCCTGCATTCTACGCGGCGGCTCGCTGGCCTATCACTCGTGTGCCATGATCGCCGAGCTGCTGGCCGATGCGCTCGAGGCCAAGGGCTTCCCGCGCGAGGCCGTGTCGATGATCGAGTCCACCGACCGCGAGGCCACCGGCGAGCTCATGAAGCTCCGCAGTATTGTCGACGTACTCATTCCGCGCGGAGGTGCAGGCCTGATCCAGCGCTGCGTGCGCGAGTCGCTTGTGCCGGTGATCGAGACGGGCACGGGCAACTGCCACATCTACGTGCATGAATCCGCCGACTTTGATAAGGCGCTCAACATTATCGTTAATGCCAAGACCCAGCGCGTAGGCGTGTGCAATGCCGCCGAGTCGCTGCTGGTCGACCGTGCTGTGGCCGATGCGTTTTTGCCCGCGGTCGTGACCGTGCTGCATGACCACGGCGTGCTGATTCACGGCGACGAGGCAACCTGCGCCGCATGCGCCGATGCCGGGCTTGTGGAGGGCGATGACTACGTCGCCGCGACTGAGGAGGACTGGGGTCGCGAGTACCTGGCGCTCGAGATGAGCGTGAAGGTCGTGGCAAACGAGGACGAGGCCATCGCACACATCAACCGCTACGGCACGATGCACTCCGAGGCCATCGTTGCCGAGGATACGGATGCTTGCGAGCGCTTCCTCGATGCTGTCGATGCCTCGGCCGTGTACGCCAACGCCAGCACGCGCTTCACTGACGGCGGCGAGTTTGGCCTGGGCGCCGAGATTGGCATCTCGACCCAAAAGCTCCACGCCCGTGGCCCCTTTGCCGCCGAGGCCCTCACTACCTACAAATACAAGCTCCGAGGCACCGGCCAGGTCCGCCCCTAACGACCGCGCAAGAAAAACCGCCACAAAGGTGCCTGTCCCCTTTGTGGCGGTTTTAGCTGGCGCGGGCGGTTAGGCCTGGAAGGTATCGCGATCGGGCGCGAAGGACTGCATGGCCGCGATGGTGCGGTCAAAGAGCTCGGGGAGCTCCCAGCCGAGCATCTCGGCGCCCTGCGAAATCACGTCGCGCGAGCAGCCGGCGGCAAAGCGTTTGTCCTTGAACTTCTTCTTGAGCGACTTAGTCGTAAAGTCCATAACGCTCTTGCTCGGGCGCATGATGACGGCAGCGCCGATCAGGCCGGTGAGCTCATCGCAGGCAAACAGGATCTTTTCCATCTGCAGCTCGGGCTTGGGTAGTGAGGTGTTGAAGTCCGACGTGTGCGTCTGGATGGCGTGAATGAGCTCGGGAGACGCACCTTCGCCCTCAAGAATCTCGGCAGCATAGATGGTGTGGTTAATGGGGTCGTCCTCATGCTCCTCCCAATCCAGGTCGTGCAGCAGACCGACGATGCCCCAAAACTCCTCGTTCTCGGGGTCGAACTCGCGCGCAAAGTAGCGCATAGTGCCCTCGACTGTCTCGCCATGGGTGATGTGGAACGGGTCCTTGTTGTGCTCGTTGAGCAGTTCGAACGCGCGGTCGCGGGTGATTCCGGCGGTAAGCGGCTCTGCCATAGGAGACTCCTTGTGCTCGTGGGTATCGATAAGAATGAATACTACTAGAACAAGAAAACCACCACAAAGGTGCCTGTCCCCTTTGTGGTGGTTTTTGGCGCGGATGGGTTAGTTGAGGGCGGCTTGGGCTAGGCGGGCTTCGGCGTCCTCCTCGGTGACGCCCAAGGCCACAGCGAACTCCTCGATGGAGCGGCGTTTGGCCTCCTTGAGTACGCGCATGTAGTAGGAGCTGGGTTTTTTATCGGCTTCCTCGGCCAGGCGAATGCGGTGCATCATGGTTTTTGCCACGCGGACCGTCTCGGGCGCGCCCAGCTTGAGCTGCTGCTTAAAGTGTGTCTCCTCAAGTGAGCTGTTGCGCTCGGTAAAGGTGTCGCACTCCAGCTCGTCATAGTGGCTCAGCAAGTGCTCGGCATCTTGCTGCGAGATGGCGGCGTGCAAACGGTCGGCCTGCGCCACGGGGTACATGAGGATCGTCTGCGCATGTCCCTGCTTGGTCTCGAGCAGCAGCATGGGCTGCGGTGTGTCGTCCCTAAAACCGACGACGGTGCAGACTCCCTGGCCCGGATGAATGACGTGTTGACCGATTGAGAACATGCTACCTCCAACTTATACGAATTTACGTATGTCTAGAATAACACGCTGACGTGCGCAAACCGTTACTTTATGCAGGAAAAGCACACAACTCTGATAGGTAAGAGTATTCGATAACAGACGCAGCTCATTCACACCTTTACGCATTTTCAACGCCTGCATAATCTGCAGGCAGACCGGCATCTTTGAGTGACTCCATACAAGCTGTAGTCATTTTTGTGCATATGCAATATCTATTGGCTTTACCCTGCGACAGTGCCCGTCGCTTGTGATAGAGTGCTACAAACTCTGGCTTTTGCCCTACGAGTGACCAAGAGCTCGGGGGCTTTAACACAAGGAGGATCTATGCCCGAGAAGATTGAAGAGCTGGTACGCGCTGCGCTTGCTGCGGCCCAGGAGGCCGGCGACCTTTCCGCATTTGAACTTGACGATTGCGCTATCGAGCGACCGGCTGACACTTCTCATGGCGAGTGGACCTCTACCATGGCCCTGAAGTCCGCCAAGCTGGCCCACTGCGCCCCGCGCAAGATCGCCGAGGCCATCGTTGCCCATATGCCCGAGGACCCCGCGATCGAGAAGGTCGAGATCGCAGGCCCCGGCTTCATCAACTTCTACCTCTCCGTTGCCGTCAAGAATGCCATCTTTGGCGAGGCTCGCGAGAAGGGTATGGACTTCGCTAAGTCCAACGTCGGTGGTGGCCTGAAGACCCAGGTTGAGTTCGTTTCCGCCAACCCAGTCGGCCCCATGCACATCGGCCACGGCCGCTGGGCCGCGCTGGGCGACTCGCTCTGCCGCGTTATGGACCACGCCGGTTACGACATCCAGCGTGAGTTCTACATCAACGACCACGGCTCTCAGATGAACACCTTCGGCAACTCCATCAGCACGCGCTATATGCAGCTTGCCGACATCATCGCCAAGCAGGGTGTGGATATCGACGAGGCTCACAAGCTGCTGATCGCAGACCGCGACGCCTTTGTTGCCGACGAGAACGACGAGCACCCCGAGACCCATCCGTACCAGGACAACTTTGCCGAGACTCTGGGCAAGGACTCCTACGGCGGCGACTACATCATCGACGAGGCCGCCGAGTTCTGGCGCACCGACGGCGATAAGTGGGTCAACGCCGATCCGCAGAAGCGCATGGAGAGCTTCCGCGAGCGCGGCTATGTAAAGATGGTCGACAACATGCGCGACCTCTGCCACGCCGTCAATTGCGACTTCGATCGTTGGTTCTCCGAGCGCTCGCTGTATGTGAAGGACACCGAGGGCGAGACCGCCGGCACCTCCGCCGTCGACCGCGCTTTTGAGAAGCTCGACAAGATGGGCTACCTCTACACTAAGGACGGCGCCCTGTGGTTCCGCTCCACCGACCTGGGCGATGACAAGGACCGCGTTCTGATCAAGTCCGACGGCGAGTACACCTACTTCGCCTCCGACGTCGCCTATCACTGGGATAAGTTCCAGCGCGTCGACCACGTCATCGACATCTGGGGCGCCGACCACCACGGCTACATCGAGCGCGTCCGCTGCGTCTGCGACGCTCTTGGCTATCCCGGCAAGTTTGAGGTTCTGCTGGGCCAGCTCGTCAACCTGCTGCGTAACGGCAAGCCCGTCCGTATGTCCAAGCGCAAGGGCACCATGGTGACCCTGCAGGAGCTCGTCGACGAGGTCGGCTCCGATGCCGCTCGCTACACGCTCATCTCCAAGAGCTCCAACCAGATGGTCGACTTCGATATCGAGGCCGTTAAGAAGCGCGACAACTCCAACCCGGTGTACTACGTGCAGTACGCTCACGCCCGCGTGTGCTCCATCCTGCGCCGTGCCGCTGACGTTACGCCCGAGCAGGCTGACGAGATGGGCATGAAGGCCGTCGCCGCCAAGGCCATCGGTGAGAACGTCGATTACTCGCTGCTGACCGACCCGACCGAGCTCGCCCTTTCGCGCAAGCTCAACGAGCTCACCGACCTCATCGCCAGCTGCGCTCGCGACCGCGCCCCGTTCCGTCTGACGCACTTTGCTGAGGAACTCGCCGGCGACTTCCACAGCTTCTATGCTGCCTGCCAGGTTCTGCCGAGCGAGGGCCGTCCCGTCGACCCCGAGCTTTCGCGCGCCCGTCTGGCCGCTTGCGACGCCGTCCGCGTGACGCTCGCCCTGGTGCTCACCCTCGTTGGCGTTTCCGCGCCCGAGCAGATGTAATCTGCGAGTCATTTGACCGCGCAAGTTTGGTTTAACTGAGCCTTGAAAGCCCGATCTCCCACGGAGGTCGGGCTTTTTGCAAACGCCGACGTATTGACGAATTTGGAACTGCTGGAAATACGAAACTATGCCGGTTTACTACGATGAAATGAGAAATTCCAACCACGCCGGCTTTTCGCAAAAAAGTGCAAGGCATCTACCTGCGGTTTTAGTTCAACAAGTTTCGGAGTGGTCGCGGTTGAGCGATTCATCGTAGTAAACCGCCATAGTTTTGGCGGAGGCAGTCAGATTTGTGGGTGTTAAACCAAAGAGTGCCCCTTTAACTAGTCGTTTAAGAGCGTTCCCAATGACTAAGTTGCAGGTGGTTGCGGTTGTGTTACACTAACGCTGCGTATATGACGCAATCATCTCGATACAGATCAATGATGTCCGTCGTTTTGAACGGAACTAGACTGTTTAGCCGCCCTGAAGGTTTATGCAGGGAGCATGTGATCACAGGGCTTGAAAAGAAAGTTGAGCAAACACTGTGTCTGATCAACAGCAAGAAAACGAAATAATGACGACGCAAGCCGCTCCCGCTGCACCGGTTGCGTCGGACCAGGTCGCGGCGCCCGCGCATGCCTCGGCTCCTGAGACGCCTAAGGCTGCTTCGACGCCTACGCCTGCAACGGCTGAGAAGGCCGTGCCTGCAACTGGTGAGGAGGCTGTTCCGGCAAAGCCCAAGCGCACGCGCCGCACGGCCAAGCCTGCCACAGACGGCGAGGAGGTCACCAAGCCCAAGCGCCGTACCACGCGCACGACGCGCGCCAAGCGCACCGTTGCAGCTGACTCCTCGGCGCCGATTTCCGATGAGGTCGCGCAGGCACGTGCGTTGGCTCAGATTAGCGAGGCTCAGGTGGTGCGCGCCCGCCGTCGTGCTGCCGAGCGTGAGGCCGCGGCTCTGACCGAGCTTGCAGCTCCGTCTGTGCCCGAGACACCTGCCGCCACCGAGACCCCTGTCGCCGACCAGCCGACCGAGAAGCCGGTACCGCGCACACGCCGTCGCACGGCTGCTAAGGCCGAGCAGGTTGCCGATCAGGTAACCCCCGAGCTCACTGAGGCTTCGGTCCGTTCCGTGGCAGGGGAGGGCACATCGCCTGTTGAGCCCGCTGCGTCTGTCGAGGCCAGCGAAGTTCCCGTTGTCGATCCGGCTTTGCGCCCGCACCGTCGCGGTCGCAAGCCCAAGGCCTTCGTCGAGGCAGAGAAGGCCGCAGCCGCAGCTGCAGCCGCTCGGGATGCTGCGGCGACCGCCGAGTCTGCAACCGCTGCCGATGCACCCGTCCAGGATGCTACGACTTCCGAGGCCGCTCCCGCCGATGTCGAGCTCGCCGATGTCCGTCCCGGTCGCAGCCATCGTACTGCTGCTAAGCGCACGTCCAAGGCCAAGGCTGCCAAGGAGGGTGCGTCCGAGAATTCCGCCGAGACGACCGCCGATGCATCGACTGATGCCGCCGAGCCCCAGGACGTCGAACAGACTGCGTCCGAAAAGCCCAAGCGCGGTCGTAAGAAGTCCGCTAAGGCCAAGGCGCCCGAGCAGCAGGCTGATGCCGAAGCGCAGGTCGATTCCGGCGCCGAGGCCAATGGCGCTGCTGCGGCCAATGGCGACGCCGCTGCAACTGATGGTGCCGCCCCCGCCGAGGTCGAAGACGGCACTCGTCCCAACCGTCGCCAGCACAAGCGCAACGACGAGCGCAACGAGCGCAAGGACGACCGCAACAACGACCGTCGCAACCGTCAGCGCGATCGCAAGCAGCGCAACAAGGAACGTAATGCCGCCCCCACCGAGCCCACGCTTTCGCGCGAGGAACTCGCGGCCATGAAGGTCGCCGAACTGCGCGAGAAGGCCAAGGAGTTCGAGATCGAGACGACCGGCAAGAAGAAGGCCGAGCTCGTCGAGGAAATCTACACCACTGCCGCGAAGGCCGAGGGCTTCCGCGACATCAAGGGCATTCTGCAGATTCGCCCGGACAGCTCCGGCATCATCCACGCCCATGGCTACATGAAGTCCAACGACGACGCCTTCGTGCCCGCCTACCTCATCCGCTCCGCGCGTCTGCGCACGGGCGACGTCATCGAGGGCTCGCTGCGTCCTTCGCGCGGCGGCGACAAGCGCGCCGGCCTCGCCAAAATCACGACCGTCAACGGTCTGGACCCCGAGCAGATTCGCAACCGTCCTAAGTTCGGCGACCTCACCCCGGTCTATCCCAACGAGCCGCTGCGCATGGAGCACGGCAAGGACTCCATTACCGGTCGCGCCATCGACATCGTGTCGCCGATCGGCAAGGGTCAGCGTGGCCTGATCGTGTCCCCGCCCAAGGCCGGCAAGACCACGATCCTCAAGAAGATCTGCCAGTCTATCTCGATTAACAACCCCGAGGTGCACCTCATCTGCCTGCTCGTCGACGAGCGCCCCGAAGAGGTCACCGATATGCAGCGTTCCATCAAGGGCGAGGTTGTGGCGTCGACCTTCGATATGCCCGCCGACAACCACACTCGCGTGGCAGAGCTCGTCATCGAGCGCGCCAAGCGCATCGTGGAGCTGGGCGGCGATGTTGTGGTGGTGCTCGACTCCATCACGCGTCTTGCCCGCGCCTACAACTTGGCGGCGCCCGCCTCAGGCCGCATCCTTTCGGGCGGCGTCGATTCGGCGGCACTGTATCCGCCCAAGCGCTTCCTGGGCGCAGCCCGCAATATCGAGAACGGTGGCTCGCTCACCATCCTGGCCTCTGCCCTCATCGACACCGGTTCCAAGATGGACGAGGTCATCTTTGAGGAGTTCAAGGGCACCGGCAACATGGAGCTCAAGCTCGACCGCGACCTGGCCGACCGCCGCATCTTCCCGGCTATCGACCCCGTTGCCTCCGGTACGCGTAACGAGGACCTGTTGGTCGACGAGCAGATGCGTCCGTTTGTCTTTGGCCTGCGTCGCATTCTTGCCGGCATGAACAACACCGAGCGCGCGGCCGCATCGTTTATCAAGGGTCTTAAGGGCACCAACACCAACCAGGAGTTCCTGGTGCGTTCGGCCAAAAAGCACAGCGACTACGAGCAGACGTTCTAGGTTGTCATCCACGCACAGCGATAGTCATCAATGCAATAAAGGGTCGGGGCTTTGAGCCTCGGCCCTTTTCTATATTGCCGCTCCGCGCTTTTTTGACCATAAGACTGGCAAGCAGCAGGTTTCCCGTTTCAATCCGACATCGTCGCTTGCAATCGACAGGGCGGTTTCGCATAATAGCTTTTAAGCTTCGCGACGGAAAACGCAGATGAAACGAACCATATACCGTTGCTTTGGGGCATAGCCCCGCTTCATCTTCTCTCGCGCAGCCAACTGAATGATGCGATTTGGGTGCTGGAAGATGGGGAGAGCTCATGGCTTCTTCTGATGCAACACAACGAGCAGTCCTTGCCGGACTTTCGTGCGGGATCGGCCTTGCCGCTCCCGTGGTTATGTATGCCGCGACGCTGCCGTTTTCGTCTGTGAACGAGACGGTCGTGGCGGGTGCGGTTCCCTTCGCCGTGGGCGCGGTGGCGGGCGTGGGCATCTATGCCGCCTCGCTGGGTATCTCCGAGTATCGTGCGCAGCGTGAAGAGCGTCTGTTCCAGCCCGATGCCATGGGCGGTGCCGCCAATCTCAATCAGCATCAAAGCGAGTTCAAGACCGCCTCGATTCCAGCTCAGCAGCAGGATGCGACTCCTTACGCTGCGGCTTCTGATTCTCAGGCTCAGGCGGAGCAGTCTACCTCGGCATTCCTTTCCGGCCTGACTGGTGCGTTCCAGCGCCGTCATGCCGATGATGGTGTCCCTACCATCGCTCGAGCCGCAGATGCTATGGACGAGGACGAGGCTTGGTCCATGATCGACAGTATGCTTGACGACGATTCGCCGGTGAGCTGCGACCCTGCACACTCGCGCGACGTCTATCAAGTCGCCATCGACGAGCTCACCAACGGCGGGCAGACCGGCTCCTTCAATCGCGACGACATCGCCGCCGCGGCACGCGCCGTGTCTGGCTCCCAGGCCGCCCCTGCGGGCAGCACGGCGGCTTTCGTGGCACTCGTCGCCAACGCGGCAGCCAATAACGCCTACAGCGCTACCTCGGCGGACGCGAACGCTTCTGCCGACAATTCGTACGTTGATGAAGCCATGGCCGCGGACGAGGAGGCCGTTGCCGCCCGCCGTGCCGCCGAAAGCTCGCTGTGGGGCGCTCCTGCCCAGCAGCAGGCGGCTGAGGCTGCGCCGTACAATGTAAACCTCGCCAGCATGCCTATCATCTCCGGTGCCGCGGATATCGATTTCGATGACCTCGATGAGCCTGCAGCCATCACCGCATCGATTGATGCCCAAGATCGCATCGACACCGGCGACCTTCCGGATGCCTCACTCGAGGTTGATGTCCCCATGGCTGATTACTCGGGCCACGAGGACATGTGGGCCGCCGCCACCGCGATTCTGGATGAGATTGACGAGCCTGCTCCTGTTGCAGCCCCCGCTCCCGTCGCTGCCCCTCAGCCTGCTGCCCCCGCCTATGTCGGCCGTCACAGCGCTGTGTTCCCCGAGGATACTGCCCGTATCTCGCGCGAGAGTATCGAGCGGGCCGAGGCTATTGCCGCCGGCATTATGGAAAACCGTCGTCACGAGCGCGTCAATCAGATCCTCGAGGAAGAGATCGAGCGCCTGCAGTCCTCTACCGCCAAGCGTACGGGCCGTGCCTACCTGAGCGTTATCGAGGGCGGTACCGCCAGCTTCGCGCCGCTCCGCGCGGAGGCATAACTTCTGCATGGTTAAGATCAATCGAAAATGGGCGGTCGTGACCTGCCTGATGGCGCTCTTGATCTGGGGCAATTCGCTGGTTCCCGGCTCGGGGTCGGGCTCGCTGAGCCTAACGGTCATGGAAGCTATCCGCGGTTTCCTGCACGGCGTGGGACTTCCATATGAATGGGTGACCAACTTTGTTGTTCGCAAGTGCGCGCATTTTACCGAGTATATGGTGCTCGGCATCCTGGCAACGCACGCCTTTGATTTTGAGGGGCGGCGCACCTTTGACGTGCTGCTGCCCACGGCGGTGTTCCTGCTGCTGATTCCCTCGATCGACGAGACGATTCAGCTCTTTGTGCCGGGACGCGCCGGCATGATCACCGATGTGATGATCGACTGCTGTGGAGCGGCAACGGGCGTTGTGCTCCGATATCTCTTACGGTCGCTGATGTGCGCCAAAAAGGCCGCCTAGGACGTATTGTTTGGTCCTAGGCGGCCTTTTTTATTTGAGGGCTTATATGAGGCGTGGTGGCGTCGTTCCGTAGGTTGGATTTGCCGAGCGCGCCACGCCCTGTGGGTGCGTCTGCTACTGAAGCGCCTGTGCGCCCAGGGCCAGGCAGCCCATGATGCCCTGCTTGCCCTCGAGGCTGTTGTTGACGATGTAGTTATCGATGTCGTTGACCTCGGGCGTGACGATATAGCCGTTGAGCATCTCGGCGCACTTCTTGCGCGCGAGCGGCACGATGGGAGTGTGGTCGGCCACGCCGCCGCCGATGATAATCTTTTGCGGCGCGTAGCACAGCGTGTAGGTCATGAGCGCCTGCGCCAGATAGCCGGCGAGCAGGTCCATGGCCTCCGGGTCATCGGCCATGTCTCCGGCGCTTTTGCCGTCCCAGCGCTTTTTAACGCCGGGGCCGGCGATGAGGCCCTCTAGGCAGTTGTCGTGGAAGGGGCAGGCGCTATGCTCGCCGATGGTGTCGCGCGGGTCGCGCGTGACCAGGATGTGGCCGGCTTCGGGATGCATCATGCCGTGCACGAGCTTACCACCCGAGAGCACGCCGGCGCCCACGCCGGTACCGATTGTCAGGTAGACCACATCGGTGAGGCCCTGGGCGCAACCAAAGGTGACCTCGCCCAGGCAGGCGACGTTGACGTCGGTGTCGTAGCCGCAGGGGATATTGAGCTCGTTTTGGATAGTGCCCAGCAGGTCAAAGTAGCGCCATGCCGTTTTGGGCGTCTCCAGGATCTTGCCGTATTGGGGCGACGCGGGGTTGACTGCGGTGGGGCCAAAGGCGCCGATGCCCAGCGCAGTGATGCCCTTGTCGGCAAACCATGCATTGACGGCCTCAACGGTCTCCTGCGGGGTCGTGGTCGCGATTTGCTCACGCTCCAGGACCGTACCGTCTGCATAGCCCGTGGCGCAGACCATCTTGGTGCCGCCGGCCTCGAGCGCTCCGATAAGCTGCTGTTCTGCCATAGTATTCCTCTCTCTGGGACGAGTTGCTCCGTGACTAAAGTATAGGGCTCTAAACTATTTAAGAAAGCGTTATAAAAAGAAGCCTCGCAACGCGGCGGGCGGTGCGAGGCTTCTTTGGTTGCTTTAGTTGCCGGGCCGTCCTTACCCGCGCGGCTTGATTCAAGACTTTAGTCCGCTGGCCGCGCAGCGGCCAGCTTTAAACCACCCGCTAC
>CATYIV010000018.1 GCA_958407465.1 uncultured Collinsella sp.
GTTCTGAAAACTAAGTCCAGCACGGGCTCGGACAAACAACCTACTACAGGTCGATGTGCGATTCCTTGATCGGGAACGGCTCCGCGAAGTGGCACGCGCAGCAGTGACCAGGTGCAACTTCCTTAAACTCGGGAAGCTTCTCAGAGCAGATACCCTGAGCGATCGGGCAGCGAGTGTGGAAACGGCAACCGGTCGGCGGATCCAGCGGCGACGGCGGATCGCCAGCGAGGATGATGCGCTTGCGGGTCTTCTGGATATCAGGATCGGGAACCGGCACGGCAGACAGCAGCGACTGCGTGTACGGATGGTGAGGCTCGCTGTAGAGCGTCTTCCAGTCCGAAACCTCAACCATCTTACCCAGATACATAACGGCAACGCGATCGGAAATGTGCTGCACGACGGACAGGTCGTGAGCGATAAACAGATACGCGGTACCGAACTTGTCCTGGAGCTCCTTAAGAAGGTTCAGAACCTGGGCCTGAATGGATACGTCAAGTGCAGAGACAGGCTCGTCGCAGATAATCAGCTTGGGCTTCAGAGCGAACGCGCGGGCGATGCCGACACGCTGGCGCTGGCCGCCCGAGAACTCGTGCGGATAACGGTTGATGTGCTCGGGATTCAGACCGACGACGTCCAGCAGCTCGCGGACGCGCTCGATACGCTCCTCCTTAGTACCCACGCCATGAATGGTCATGGGCTCGGAGACGATCTCGCCGATGGTCATACGGGGATTGAGCGAAGCATAGGGATCCTGGAAGATGAACTGCATCTCGCGACGCATGTCCTTGATCTCATGCTTGCTCATCTCGGCAACATCTTTACCCTGGAAGAACACCTTACCGGCGGTCGGCTTGGTCAGGCGCATGATGGTGCGACCCGTCGTGGACTTACCGCAACCAGACTCACCAACCAGACCAAAGGTCTCGCCCGGATAAATCTCGAACGAAATGTCATTTACTGCAGAGACAACACGCTTGGAGAAGCGCTTGGCGAACATGCCGGACTCAGCGGGGAACTCCTTAGAGAGGTGCTCGACCTTCAGCAGCGGAGTACGCTCGTTGGTATCTGCCATTACGCCTCGCCTCCCTTCTTGGAATCCTTGCGCGTACGGGACGTCTCAGGAGCGTTCTTGAGGAACTCGGGGTCACCGGAGTAGTGGCACGCAGAGTAATGACCAGACTCGGTGACAACGCGCTCGGGGCGCTGCTTGCGGCACTTGTCCGTCGCATAGGGACAACGAGGCGAGAACACGCAGCCCTCAGGCAGGTTCATGAGCGAAGGCGGGTTGCCGTGAATCGGCGTAAGCGGCTTCTTCTCTTCGATGGCCTGCTCCGGGATGGAGCGGATAAGGCCCCAGGTGTAGGGGTGGCGACTCTCGTAGAAGATTTCCTCAGCAGTACCGAACTCGACGGGACGGCCGGCGTACATAACCATGATCTTATCGGCCATATCGGCAACGACGCCCAGGTCATGGGTAATCATGATGATGGCGTTGCCGTTCTTCTCCTGCATTTCCTGCATGAGCTCGATAATCTGAGCCTGAATGGTAACGTCCAGAGCCGTCGTGGGCTCGTCGGCAATCAGGATATCGGGATCGCAGGCAAGAGCCATAGCGATCATGACACGCTGACGCATACCGCCGGAGAACTGGTGCGGATACTCATTGACGCGCTTCTCGGGCTCGGGGATACCCACGAGGTCCAAAAGCTCGGTAGCGCGCTTGAGCGCCTCCTGCTTGGAGTAGCCACGGTGCAGACGAAGGCCCTCGCCCACCTGCTTGCCGATCTTATAGACCGGGTTCAAGGAGGTCATAGGATCCTGGAAGATCATCGCGATGTCGTTTCCGCGAATGTGCTGCATCTCTTCCTCGGTCATCTCGAGGATAGAACGACCGCGATAGCGAACGTCGCCGCCCTCGATCTTTCCCGGAGGCATCGAGATAAGGCCCATGATGGTCATGGCGGTCACGGACTTACCGGAGCCGGACTCACCGACGACACCCAGGGTCTCGCCGCGATCGAGCGTGTAGGACACACCGTCGACAGCGCGAACGACACCATCCTCGGTATGGAAATACATCTTAAGGTCATCGACCTCGAGCAGATGCTGGCCCTCGGGAACCGGCTGGTCCTTCAGGTCCACATAGTTCTTGTTCTTCTTCATCCTTATGCGTCCTTCATCTTGACGTCGAGGGCGTCGCGCAGACCGTCACCCAGCAGGGTGAAGGCGAGCACCGTCGAGAGAATTGCCAGACCGGGCATGATCATCATCCAGGGAGCAGTCAGAAGATACTGCTGACCGTCCTGAATCATGGAGCCCCACGAAGGCGTAGGCGGAATAACGCCCATGCCGAGGAAGGACAGAGCGGACTCGGTCAGAATGGCGCCACCAATGTTCATGGTCGCGTAGACCACGATGGAGGCGACGGAGTTCGGGAAGATGTGACGCACTACGATACGAGCATCAGATGCACCCATCGCGCGCGCAGCGTCAACATAGTCGTTTTCTTTGACCGTCAAGATTGCAGAGCGGAAGACGCGCGCAATCGAAGGCCAGCCGAGAATACCGATGGCGATAAAGACGTTCTGAAGACCACGGCCGATAACGGCGATCATGGCGACAACGAACAGCACGTACGGGAACGCCAGGAAGATGTCCGCACAGCGCATGATGATCGTATCCCAGATCCCGCCGTAGAAACCGGCCAGAGCACCCATGACCAGACCGATCACCGTGGAGATCGCGGTGGCCATAATGCCGACGGACAGCGAAACGCGTGCACCGTAGATAACGCGGACGAGAATGTCGCGACCAAGGGCGTCGGTGCCAAACGGGTGCTCTGCACACGGAGCCAACAGCGACGTCTCGGCCATGGTGGTCGAGTCGGAAGCCGTCGGCGAACCGAGCCAGGGCTTAGCCCACAGATCTGCGGTCAGGGCAACCAAAACGACGATGATGATCCAGCAGACACCGATAACGGCGAGCTTGTTCTTGCGAAGACGCTTAAAAGCGTCACCCCACAGCGTGCGGGACTTGGCGGGAGCAGATGCGGCCTTGGTGGCGGTAGCCTGCTCCTGAGACTGAGAATCAGTTTCCTGCATGAGACGTACCTCCCTTAGGCCTTATCCGACGGACCGCCAAGGCGGATGCGCGGGTCGAGGAATGCATAGCTAATGTCGACGAGCAGGTTAATCACCATGACGACGACGACGATGAGCGTAACGCCGCCCATAACGATGGGCCAGTCACGCATGCTAATGGCGCGATAGACCTCATAGCCGATACCGGGCCAGTTAAAGACCGTCTCGGTCAGGATGGCGCCCGAAAGCATGCCACCAAAGTCGACACCAATATAGGTAACGACGGGGATGAGTGCATTCTTAAGCGCATGCTTGACGATGATCGCGCGATTGGAGAGACCCTTGGCCTTTGCCGTACGGATGTAATCCTGGTTCATGACGTCAAGCAGCTGCGAGCGCATAATGCGGGCGGCATAAGCGGTCGAAACCGAAGCCAGCGTAATGGTCGGAAGCACATAGTGCATCCAATCCTGATACTGAGAGCTGGAACCGCCGGCACCCGAGATCGGCATGGAGATTGCACCGCCCGTAGCGTCCTTGAGAATGACGCCAAAGAACAGCTGCAGCAACATACCGAGCCAGAAGGCCGGGACCGCAACGAGGATCGACGTGGTGAGCGTTACCAAAATATCCCAGAAGGAATAACGCTTTACCGCCGAAATGATACCCGCACCGATACCCATGATTGCCTCGAGCACGATGGCGCACGCGGCAAGTTTGACCGTATACGGATACTTCTGGGCAAAAATTTCCGTAACCGGCAGCTTGCGCTGATACGAATTGCCCAGATCGCCATGAAGCAGGCCGTTCATGTAATACAAGTAACGGTCCACGAGCGACGTTTGAACGGGGTCGCCGTTCTCGTCAAGGATCGCGTTGCCGTCCTCGTCCGACTGGACCAGGTGATAGCGGACGCGAAGCTGAAGCTCCACCTCGGGGGACAGAGCCTTGTCTCCACCGATCAGCTTGATCGGATCTCCCGGCACGATATTCTGAAGGGCGAACAGAATCAGCGTAACGCCCAAAAATACCGGGATGAACTGAAGCACACGTTTAACGATGTACTTACCCATACCACTCCCCTATCTAGGGATTAACCTAAATGGGATGCCGATCGCCAGACCGGCATCCCAAAATTACCATCAGCCAGTTTACCCCAGGTTAGGGAGAACTGTATGTTTCCCATGAGGTCTACGTAAATACTTGACCCTCACGGAAGCTGCAAACTCTTAGGCGAGCTCAGCGGTACCCAGCTCAGCGTGCTTCTGCGGATCGACATAGAGGTGCTTGATGCGATCGGAGCCGACGATGGTGTGCGTGTAGAACATCACCGGGATGACCGGGCAGTCGGCAGCGACCATAGCGTCGGCCTCCTGCATCTTAGCAACGCGCTCTTCGTCGTCAACCGTGGTGCGAGCCTCGTTGACCTTGGCGTCGAACTCGGGGTTGTTGTAACCGGAGCGGTTGTCGCCACCGAGGGAGTCGGAGTGGAACAGCGGATACAGGAAGTTGTCCATAATCGGGTAGTCGGCAATCCAACCCAGACGACCGAACTGATAGTTAAAGTTCTGGTACTGCTCGAGCAAGGCAGACCACTCAGGGGTATCGGAGACAGCGGTAACGCCAACCTTGGCGAGGTCACCGATGATGGACTCCATGATCTCCTTGTGGCCACCATCCTGGTTGTAGGAAAGGGTCACGTTAATGCCACGATCGCCGTTAGCGCCAGCGGGAGCAACCTTGTCCAGGTACTCGTTAGCCTTGTCGACGTCGTAGGCGCAGAACTCCCATGCGCCCTCCTTGTAGCCATCGATGCCCGGAGGAACAATGCCGTCGGCGGGGGTACGGGTACCCTTGAAGATAGTCTTGCAGATGGCCTCACGGTTGATGGCCAGGGAGATACCCCTGCGCAGGTCGGCGTTGTTGAACGGCTCGGCCGTGTTGTTGCAGGTCAGGTAGTAGGTGGAAGGCTCGGAGCCGAGCAGCATGCGCTCGCCGTCACCCATGGTGTAGCCGTCCTTGGACACGCCGCGATCCTTCTTGGCGGCGTCGATCTGAGCAACGGGAACGTCGCAGACATCGAGGTTACCGGCCTGGAACTCCTTGTAAGCGGTCTCCATGTCCTTGATGACCTGGAAGTGGATGCCATCGATCTTGGCCTTGTCGCCATAGTAATCGTCGAACTTCTTGAGGTTGATCTCCTGACCATCCTCCCACTTGCCGTCCATCATGAACGGGCCGTTACCGACCGGTGCAAGGTAGAAGCTCTTGGCATCGGACTCGGCGCACTCGGGAACCGGGGCCAGAGCCGGGTGAGAGGCGACGAAGGGGAAGTCGGCGTAAGCGGAAGACAGCTTGACGACGAGGGTCTCATCGTCGGGGCAGGTAACACCGCTGAGTTCAGTAGCGTTACCGGCAAGCAGATCGTCATAGCCCTCGACCATGGAAAGGTGATAGGAGACCTCGGAAGGGCCATACTCGGTAGCGATGGCCGACTTGGTGTTGACCAGACGCTCCCAACCGAGCTTGAAGGACTTGGAGGTAACGTCGTCACCGTTGTGGAACTTGGCCTTCTTGATCTTGAAGGTGAACTCGGTGGCGTCGTCGTTGGCCTCGAAGGACTCGCAAGCCAGCGGAACGATCTCGCCCTTCTCGGCGTCATAAGAGGTCAGAGCGTCAAAGAGCTGGTACTCGACCTGAGTGCCCTGGTCCTCCTGGACATTGTAGGGGTCGATGCAGACCGGGTTGTTGATGTAGAAGTTCAGCGTCGAACCGGACTCAGAACCGGAAGCGTCGCCGCCCTTCTTGCCGCATGCGGCAAGAAAAGCCATGGAGCTCGCAGCAAGGGTACCGCCGACAAAGGCGCGACGACCCATAACGGGCTGGTGGAACATAGAATCAGCCATGCCATCCTCCTTATGAGATAGGACAAAGTAAGTTCGGTCGGGCAACGTCAAGACAGCCCAATCGAACCATTCAAACGCGGTCCGCCGTTTTGGCTGGTTATACAAAGCGGACCAACGTATTGCAATACAGTAGCGCATTTTATGCACGATTTGGGGCTAATTCCGGTTAACGGTCGAGATTTTCTTTAGTTGGGCGAAGTATATGAGGATATTTTGACTCTGTTACAAATATGTAAACAAAAAGGGTCCCGCACTTGCGGGACCCTTTTCAAGTATTTATGCGGCTCGTGATTAGTAGCCCACGATGCCCTGCGGGAAGAAGAACATGCACAGCACGACGCACACGGCAAACACGACAGCCATGATGACGGTCAGGCGGTCAAGGTTCTGCTCCATAACGCCCGTGGCAGAGCTGGAGTTATACAGCGAGCTGGCAATCATATCCGAAACGCCGGTACCCTTACCGGAATGCATCAGGACGAGAATCGTCAGCGCCACGGCAGAAACAGCCCAAACGACAAACAGAAGAATCTGGAACGGACCCATAGATAAGCTCCTTAATAGAACAGTTCAATCTCCAGTACTGTACCACAATCCCCCGCTCTCCCCTACCTGCCACTCAAGGACGGGGTGGAAATGGCAGAAATACCAAAAAGGGGGTTGTCCGGTTGTGGACAACCCCCTTGCTAGAAAACGGTATTTGTTTTCTATTAGGCCTCGGTAGCGAGCACGCGGCCCGTCATCTCGGCGGAAGGCTCAATACCAGCCATGGTGAGCATGGTCGGAGCGATATCGGAAAGACGGCCGTCCTCGATACCGGTGAGCTTGGCCTTCTCATCAACGATGATGAACGGCACGCGGTTGGTGGTGTGAGCCGTAAACGGATGCTTGGAACCGTCGGAAGCAACGTCAAACATGTGATCGGCGTTGCCGTGGTCGGCGGTAATCAGTGCAAAGCCGCCCTTGGCGAGAATCGCCGGGACAACCTTGGACAGGGCATCGTCAACAGCCTCAACGGCCTTAACGGCAGCGTCGAAGACACCGGTGTGACCAACCATGTCGCAGTTCGCGAAGTTCACGATGTAGAAATCAGCGCGATCCTCGTTGATGGCGGCGACGAGCTTCTCGGTAACCTCGGGAGCGCTCATCTCGGGCTGCAGATCGTAGGTAGCAACCTTGGGGGAAGCGACGAGCACGCGCTCCTCGCCCTCCTTGGGCTCCTCGATGCCACCGTTGAGGAAGAACGTCACGTGGGCGTACTTCTCGGTCTCGGCAGTGTGCAGCTGCTTCAGGCCATTGGCGGCGATAACGTCGGCCAGGACGTTCTCGGGGAACGTCTTGGGGAAGGCGACCTCGACGTCAAACGTCGGATCATACTCGGTCATCGTCACAAAGTGCGAAAGCTTGATCTGCTCGCGCTCAAAGCCGTCGAACTCCTTGTCCGTGAACACGCGGGTCATCTGACGAGCGCGGTCGGGACGGAAGTTGAAGAAGATGGCCGCGTCGCCCTCGTGAATGCCCTCGTTGTGGGCAGCGAAGGGCTCGACGAACTCGTCGCCGCGCGGGTCCTTCTCGTAGTAGGCCTTGATACCGGCAACGGGGTCGGTATCAGCATCGGACGCGTTGACCATGACGTCGTAGGCGCGCTGGATGCGCTCCCAACGATTATCGCGGTCCATGGCCCAATAACGGCCCGAGACGGTGGCAACGCGAGCGTCGCAACCGGTCTCCTCGGAGATCTTAGCCAGGAAGGCGCAGAACTCACTCATGTAGCCGGCACCGGACTGCGGGTCAACGTCGCGGCCATCCATGAAGGCGTGGACGCGAACGGTCTTGACACCGTGCTCGGCAGCCATCTTGACCAGAGCCTCGACGTGGTTCATGTGGGAGTGAACGCCGCCAGGGCTCATAAGGCCCATGAGGTGGAGAGTCTTGCCGTCAGCCTTGACATCGTCCATGGCCTTGACGAAAACCTCGTTCTTGGCGATGGAGCCGTCCTTGATGGCATTGTTGATGCGCGAAAGCTCCTGGAACACGATGCGACCGGCACCGATGTTGAGGTGACCCACCTCGGAGTTGCCCATCTGGCCGTCGGGAAGGCCCACGTCCTCGCCCGAAGCACCGAGCGTGGTGTGAGGATACTTCTCGTACAGGCCATCAAGGAAGGGCGTCTTGGCAGCGGCGACGGCGTTCTCGCCATCAGCCGGAGCCAGGCCGCAGCCGTCCATGATAATCAGGAGTGCAGGAAGATGACGTTGTGCCATATGTCCTACTCGCCTGCCTTGACGACCATAGAGGCGAAGTCGGCAGCCTTGAGCGAAGCGCCGCCCACGAGGGCGCCGTCAACGTCGGGCTTGGCGACGAGCTCGGCGATGTTACCGGGCTTGGCGGAACCACCGTAGAGAACGCGGATGCCGTTGGCGAGCTCCTCGCCGAACATCTCCTTGAGGGTCTCACGGATAGCGCCGCAGACCTCCTGAGCATCCTCGGCGGTAGCGGTCTTGCCGGTGCCGATGGCCCAGATGGGCTCATAGGCGACGACGACCTGCTTGGGGCAGGTGATCTCAAGACCAGCAAGGCCAGCCTTGACCTGGTTCACGACGTGCTCGACATAGGTGCCGGCCTCGCGGACCTCAAGGGACTCGCCGCAGCAGAAGACGGGAACAAGGCCGGCGGCAACGAGAGCCTTGGCCTTCTTGTTCTGGTCCTCGTCGGTCTCGTGGAAGTAGTCGCGACGCTCGGAGTGACCGATGATGCAGTAGGTGCAGCCAGCGGACTTGAGCATGTCGCAAGAGGACTCACCCGTGAAGGCACCCTTGGCCTCCCAGTACACGTTCTGTGCACCGAGGGCGATGGGGGCAGCCTGAATGCGGTCATGAACCGTGGTGATGTCGATGGTCGGAGGGCAGACGAGCACCTCGACGCCAGCCGGAACCTCGGGCAGAGCCTGAGCCAGCTCGTCGGCGAGCTTGGCGGCCTCGGCGACGTCGTTGTTCATCTTCCAGTTACCAGCGATAAGAAGGGTGCGATTAGGCATCGAGAAGCGCCTCCACTCCGGGCAGGGCCTTACCCTCGACGAGCTCCATGGAAGCGCCACCACCGGTGGAGATCCAGCTCATCTTGTCGGCCAGGTTGAACTTGTTGACAGCTGCGACAGAGTCACCACCGCCGATGATCGAGGTGCAGTCAGCCTCGGCGAGAGCCTCGGCGATAGCCTGGGTGCCGTGAGCAAAGTTGTCAAACTCGAAGACGCCCATGGGGCCGTTCCAGAACACGGTCTTGGCGCCCTTGACAGCCTCGGCATAGAGCTCCTCGGTCTTGGGACCGATGTCCATACCCTCACGATCGTCGGGGATAGCGTCGGAAGCAACAACCTCGGGGACAGCGTCCTCGCCAAAGTGATCGGCAACACGGTTGTCGATGGGGAGTAGGATCTTGACACCCTTCTCCTCGGCCTTCTTGAGCATCTCGCCGGCGCGCTCGACCCAGTCCTCTTCCTTGAGGGACTGACCAACGGACAGGCCCTGAGCCAGGAAGAAGGTGTAGGCCATGCCGCCACCGATGATCAGGGTGTCAGCGGAGTCGATGAGGTGATCGAGAACGCCGATCTTGGAGGAAACCTTGGAACCGCCGACGATGGCGACGAAGGGGCGCTCGGGCTCGGCGAAGATGCCGGTCAGCGTGTCGACCTCCTTCTCGAGCAAGAAGCCGGCGACGGCAGGCAGGTAAGCGGCGGGGCCCACGACGGAACCCTGGGCGCGGTGAGCGGTGCCGAAGGCATCGAGAACGAAGACGTCACCATAGGAAGCGAGCTTCTTGGCGATCTCGGGATCGTTCTTCTTCTCACGCTTGTCAAAACGGACGTTCTCGAGAACGAGGACCTTACCCGGCTCGACGGCGGCGACAGCCTCAGCAGCCTTCTCGCCGTAGGTGTCAGCGACAAAGGCAACGTCGAGACCAGAGAGCTCAGCGAGCTTCTTGGCGACGGGCTCGAGGGACAGCTCGGGCTGGAAGCCGGTGCCCTCGGGACGGCCGAGGTGGCTCATGAGGATGACGCGAGCGTTGTGCTCAACGAGGTAGTTGATGGTGGGCAGGGCAGCCTTGATACGGGTGGTGTCGCCAACGACGCCATCCTTGATAGGCACGTTAAAGTCAACGCGGACGAGAACGCGCTTTCCGTCGACATCGATGTCGCGGACGGTCTTCTTGGTAAAGGCCATGTTTGCTTCTACCTTTCGTACGTGTCTGCCTCCCATTACGGCAGACGATTTCTTATAAAAAGGGCGCGACCCTAGGGTGTAAGCCCTATAAGGCCGCGCCCTTCTTTAGACGCTCAACGAGCTATTCGCTAAAAGCTAAATTAAGCAACGAACTTCTCGAAGTACTTGATGGTGCGGACCATCTGAGAGGTGTAGGAGTTCTCGTTGTCGTACCAAGAGGTGACCTGAACGAGGGTCTGGCCGTTGCCGAGGTCAGAGCACATGGTCTGAGTGGCGTCGAAGATGGAGCCGTGGGTCTCGCCGACGATGTCGCGGGAGACGATCTGGTCCTCGTTGTAGGCGAAGGTCTCGGGGATGGTCTCGGCGTAGGCCTTCATGGCAGCGTTGACCTCGTCGACGGTGACCTTCTTGTCAACGACGGCGTAGAGGTTGGTCAGCGAGCCGGTCGGCGTCGGGACGCGCTGGGCGGCACCGATGAGCTTGCCGTTGAGCTCGGGGAGAACCAGGCCGATGGCCTTGGCAGCGCCCGTGGTGTTCGGGACGATGTTCTCGGAGCAGGCGCGGGAGCGACGGAAGTTGCCCTTGCGCTGCGGGCCGTCGAGCGGCATCTGGTCGCCGGTGAAGGCGTGGATGGTGGTCATGATGCCGGACACGATGGGAGCGAAGTCGTTCAGACCCTTGGCCATCGGGGCGAGGCAGTTGGTGGTGCAGGAAGCAGCGGAGATGATGTTGTCCTCAGCGGTCAGCGTCTCATGGTTGACGTTGTACACGATGGTGGGCAGATCGCTGCCGGCCGGAGCGGAGATGACGACCTTCTTGGCGCCAGCGTTGATGTGGGCCTGAGCCTTAGCCTTGCTGGTGTAGAAGCCGGTGCACTCGAGAACGACGTCGACGTCAAGGTCGCCCCAAGGCAGGTTGTTAGCGTCGGCCTCCTTGTAGATCTTGATCTCCTTGCCGTCAACGGTGATGGAATCCTCGCCAGCAACGACCTCGTGATCGCGAGCGTAGTTGCCCTGCGTGGAGTCGTACTTCAGCAGGTAAGCGAGCATATCGGGAGAGGTGAGGTCGTTGATAGCGACGATCTCGGAGCCCTCATGACCGAACATCTGACGGAAAGCCAGACGACCGATGCGACCGAAGCCGTTAATAGCAACCTTTACTGCCATTGTGTCTCCTTTCGTAAGGCCCCCGCGAGCTACAGCGCCCGCCGTTGAGGCCCACAAACTAACCACTCGCCTAATATACCTTTTTTTTGACTTGAATTTCACGAGAATGCTCGAAATTGAAAATCAAATTTACGTTAAAACGTTTTAAATACTAAAATAGCAGCTAAATCCATATATAAGTCGTTACTTCAAACTACCTGTTTGCTTCAATGAGCTTTTCAAGCCGTAAAACACGATGGTAGAGGGCTGACTTCGACAAGGGAGGGTCAGCCATCTCCCCCAAATCACGCAGCGACAGATCGGGATAGCGCTCGCGCAGGTCACAAAAGACCGCCAAGGCATCCGGAAGCGCATCACGAAGGCCACGCTGCTCGAGCTCATCGATAAGCGCAAGCTGATGTTGGGCGGCACCGGCGCTTCTGGTCTGGTTGGCGAGCTCGGCGTTCACGCGACGGTTCACATCGTTCTTAACCAACTTGACCGCGCGCGCCTCCTCAATCTCGGCAACGCTGCGCTTGGCGCCAATCAGCTTTAATAGATGCTCGATTTCCTCGGCGCTCTTAATGTACACGGCATATGACCCCCGCCGTGCATTAACACGAGCATGGACCCCAATCTGCTCCAACAGATCGCAAAGCCCCTTGGCATATTGCTCGCCCTGCACAGCAATCTCCAAATGAAAATCGCCGCGTGGATCGGCCACGAAGCCGCCCGCGATGAGCGCGCCGCGGATATAGGCAAGTCTACAGCAAGGACGGGCAACGATATGTCGGGGTACGCCGGCGACAAGTCCTCCCCTACGTTCGAGGATACCCAGCAGAACCAAGGCCTTATCCAGGTCTGGCTGATCAGGCAAGGTGATGAGGTAGTTTCGAACCTTATGCAATACAGATTTACGGACGGTGAACTCCGTTTTGAGCTTAAGGATACGATGCGTCAGCGTGATCATCGTGCGCGCGACGGCTCCCGTCTCAGTCGCAACCGTCAAACGATACCGCCCAGAGCCGGTAAGCGAGAGCGTACCGCTCACGCGCGTGAGGGCGGCAAGCGTCGACAAGTCGCAGTATTCACATTCGGGTTCGCAGCGCGCAAGCTCGTCGCGCACCTCAGCGGTAAACGACATGCAGGCCTATGCCTTCGTGTTGGCGCGCGACAGGTCGCGGTGGGAGATGCTCACATGATACTGAGCGCCTTCCAGGTAACGGGCCGTGGCCTCGGCAATGGCAACGCTGCGGTGCTGGCCGCCCGTGCAGCCGATGGCGATAGAAAGCTGCGGCTTACCCTCCGCGATATAACCGGGCATGACCGTATCGAGCAGCTGTGTCCAAGCCTTCCAAAACTCCTGCGTCTTGGGATGGTCCAGAACAAAATCGGAGACCTTTTTATCGAGACCGGTCATCGTGCGCATCTCGGGATCGTAGAACGGATTGGGCAGGAAGCGGACGTCGATCATAATATCCGCTTCGACGGGCATGCCGTGCTTAAAGCCAAACGAGAACACGTGGACATCCATAAGCTGCTGGTCGGACAGCTCGGAAAATGCCATACGCAGCTTGTTGCGCAGCGCAGAGGTGCGCAGACGGCTCGTGTCGATAATCATATCGGCTCGGTCGCGCACGCCCTGCAGCTGAAGGCGCTCGCGCTGAATGGCATCGGCCGTAGTCTCCCCCGGCTTGGCAATGGGATGACGGCGGCGATTTTCGCTGTAGCGACGAATCAGCACCTCGTCAGAAGCCTCCAGGAACACGATGTCGCAGCTCATCTCGCGCTCTTCGAGAGCGGCGACCGCATCGAGCAACTCGTCAAACAGTCCCTGGCTACGCAAATCGCAGGTGACGGCGAGATGCCTGCCCACGCCCGTATTGATGCCGACGAGCTCGGCAAGCTGGGCGATGAGACGCGGAGGCAGGTTATCGATGCAAAAATAGCCCATGTCCTCGAACACGTGCATGGCCTGTGTGCGGCCTGATCCGGACATTCCGGTGATGATGACGATATCGGGGATGCGCTCCGAGCGCTCCGCCGCATCCATGGCATCTCCCTTTTGCATGTGTTGCCTCCCGAAAACAAGCGCGGGACCCAGCAACCCGGATCCCGCGCGGTCAATTGCCTATATTGAGTATACCGCCCCGAGCGGATACGAGGCCTGTCTTACGCCTCAAGCGCAGCCTTGAACCAACTCGTAATACTCGTGGGGTGCGTGATGGCGGTGCCGACGACAACGGCCCAGGCGCCAGCATCGATCGCGGCGCGAGCCTCCTCGGGCGTATGCACGCGACCCTCGCAAATGATGGGAAGGCCGGGGAATTCCTCGGTCGCCTGACGCAGGAGCGGCAGATCGGGGCCATCGGCCATGGTGCAGTCGATGGCGGCAACACCATGAGACAGCGTGGTGGACACCAGGTCGAAGCCCATGTCGACAGCACGACGAATATCCTCGATGGTGGCACAGTCGGCCATCAGGAGCACGCCCTCCTCGTGCAGCGGACGGAAAGTATCTTCGACGGTCTTGCCATCGGGACGCGGACGATCGGTGGCGTCGATCGCCACGATATCGGCACCCGCAGCAACGCAGGCGCGAGCGTGGCGCAGCGTCGGCGTGATGTAAACGCCCTCGTGCCCATCCTTCCACAGGCCGATAACAGGAACCTCACAGCGACCCTTAATGGCGGCAATGTCGGCAAGGCCCTGGCAGCGAATGGCGGCGGCGCCGCCGAGCTCGCAAGCGCGAGACATTTGAGCCATGGTCTCAGGCGTACGAAGCGGCTCGCCCATATACGCCTGAACGCTCACGACGAGCTTGCCCTTCAGGGACTGGATCAAAGGATCAACGGTCATGTTCGACTCAACCTTTCTCAAAAACAGCCTTCTGAGACACCGCACCTTGACGTTCAAACCGTCGCTCGCGTACCGAAGTACGCTTCGCTCCTCTTTCACGTCAATCTGCGGCACCTCAGAAGGCGCACTTGGTAGCTATGTTTATTTCAACGACGCAAGAAGGTGTTCGGCGGCACCGATGAGCGGAGCATCGCCCTCAAGAGAACCGATGAGGATCGGCGTGTCCTGAAGCGGATCGAGCGCCTGGCTGGCATAGCCTTCGTGCACCGAATCCTTCCACGTCTGTGAACGCCAATCGGGACCTTGGTGAATCACGCCACCCGAAAGCACGATGACCTCAGGGTCCAGGATGTTAGCGAGCGAGCCCAAGCTGGCACCCAGCGCAAAGCCGGCGTCATGGATGACCTCGGTCGCCTTTGCGTCGCCCGCACGGCACAGGTCGTTCACATCGCGACCGACCGAAGGACGGCTGGGGTCGACGCGACCAAAGCGCTCATCGTACATACGACCAATGGAAGTGCCCGAAGCAACCGACTCCAGATGGCCGGAACGCCCGCAGGCGCAGGGAATACCGGCGGCAGCCGAGCACTCGATGTGGCCCATATGGCCAGCAGCACCATGGAAGCCCTGCATCACGCGGCCGTTCTCGACATATGCGCCACCGATGCCCGTACCGATGCCAAGACACAAGACGGAGAACTTGCCCTTGCCGACGCCCCAGTGGGCCTCGCCCAGAGCATGAGCCTGCACGTCGCCTACAACGGCAACGGGAAGACCGAGGTCCTCGCGCAGGCGCGGCCCCAACTGAACACCGGACCAGCCGGGCATGATCTCGTTGGCATACGCGATGGCGCCCGTCTTGGGATCGACGACGCCGGCGGCACCGATACCGACGCCAAGGACCTCGACATCGGGATTCGCCTCGAGAGCAGCCTTGATGGACGCCTCGATACGTTGGAAGACGGCCTCGCCGCCCTCTTGGGCCTCGGTGGGAACCTCGGCCTCAAAAACAGGATGGGGCACACTACCGTCAGCCGGGTACTCCATGATGGCAGTCGCGATCTTAGTTCCGCCGATATCGACAGAGCAGACGTACTTGTTCTCCATGTCGCTCTCCTTAGGAGATAAAAAACAACTACAGGAAATGCGCCGTCAGGCTAGCCGTCACAGCGCGGAAAAGGTTTTCCAGGTGCCCGAGATCGCCAAGAAACCGTGTGACCATTGATCTAATGGGTCATGGCCGCACGGTTGAACGGCGAGGTCGGGTGCCCGGGGAAGCTTTACAGGAGACCGTTGTCCTGGAGGACCTTCTTAATCGCCTCGACGTTCTCGCCGGTCATGGCCTTCACCGGGCGCGGCATGGTCGGGCTGTCGAAGATACCCATGAGGTTCATAGCGGTCTTGAAGGCGCCGACGCCACCGGCATAACCCTGGACGCCCGAGGTGACATCCCAGATGTGCGAAATCTCATTGAGGCGATCCTGCTCGGCCTTGACGGTAGCCCAGTCACCAGCCTGAGCGGCCTTCCACTGACGCACGTAGCCCTCGGGCTCAACGTTGGCGAGACCCGGGACGGAACCGTCAGCGCCGCCGAGATAGGCGCCGTCGACAACAACCTCGTGACCGGTGAGGATGCTCATCGGATGGCCGTTCTTCTCGTTCTCCTGAACGAGGTAGCGGAACGAGATGTCATCACCCGAGGAATCCTTGACGCCGGCCAGAACGCCCTCGGCACCGAGCTTGGCAAGGAGCTTCCACGGGAGCTTGGTGTGGACACACACGGGGATGTCATAGGCGAAGATGGGCAGGTCGAGTTCCTCATGCAGGATGCGGAAGTGCTCCTCGACCTCGGTCATGCCCTGCAGGGCATAGAACGGGCAGGTGGCGACAAGCGCATCGGCGCCCAGCTCCTGAGCGACCTTACCGTGCTCGATCATGCGCTCGGTCTCGGTGTCGATGATGCCGACCAGAACGGGAACGCGGTGGTCGACGATACGGACGGCCTCGGAGATGATCTGACGGCGACGCTCGTCGGTGGAGAAGACGACCTCGCCCGAGGAGCCCAGGAAGAACAAGCCATCGACGCCGGCATCGATCATGCGGTTGATGCTGCGCTCAAAGGAGGCAACATCGAGCTGGTGGTCTTCGGTATCGGGAACAACGACGGGAGGGATAACGCCGGTGAATTTCTGAGTTGCCACAAGAATCTCCTTAGTTGTCTGGTGGGCAGCCCTATGCCGCCCACTCTTGTTGGCAGTGTCCAGGCCGTCTAGGCCAAAGAACACGAGTAGAACGTTTGGTTAAAAAAGTCGACGACTTCGTTTTCGAACGCATTGATGCGCTCGTGAGCGTATTTGGCATAGATGATATGTCTCCGGTCACACTCAAGACCGTTGAATACGGCAAACTGATCCTTGGGATCGCTCACGGTATCCATGAGCGATGTGCCCATGAGCACCGATCCGCGCACCCGAGACGACAGCGCCTCGAGGCCGCCAGGAAGCGGATTGGCAACCGCCGTGCAGGCGAGACCCCGCTCGTCCAGAGCAGAAACCGCCAGCGCGACTCCGCCGCCTAGACCCTCGCCCCATGCAAAGATGCGGTCGGGGTCCATGCCATCAAGATTGCGCGCCACCTTCGCCAGCGCGCAACCCCAACGGACGCGCTCGACAAAAGCGGGCGAAGAAATCCCCCGCTGCAGGTCGTCCGCACCAGCAACATCGTCATCCAGCGCGAGGACGGCATACCCCATGGCGGCAAATCTCGTCATGTGATGCCAGCCGCGCACAGGCCGATCGATATCGTGGAACATCAGGCACAGCGGCACGCGCTCAGACACTCGGGCACGACCGACAGGCTCGATCAAACGAGCGTGAATCGCATCGTCACCGAGCTCAAAGGAGACCTCCGAGTAACGGGCGCAGGGGTTAACAAAGTCAATCGCCGTAATGGCCAGGCCTTGAATCTCAAGATTCGAAGCGCATGTCTCTAAATCAGAAACATCTGCTTGGACATCACCGCGCCAGTCCCGATATTCTGCGAGCCTTGACGAAACCGTTCCAGGAATTCCCACGAGCCCGGGGACAATCAGCTCATTAACATTGCTCTCGCACTTAGACATGAGCCTCCCCTCCCTTACAGAAAAACGGAATGATCAGATCGTCAAAATCCTGAATCTCCTCGTGGCCAAAGCCTTCAAAGAACTCATGACGCTTTTCGCAGGTCAGGTTGTTATAGACCGCAAACTGCGTCGCTGGCGGGCAGACGATATCGGCTGTGCCGGTGCCAAACAGCACGGGGCATTTGACCATAGGGGCAAAGTTCTTGGAATCGAAGTACGCCAGCTTGGCATAGGCTTCGTCAATACGAGTCGAGTCCTCGTCAAACCAGCGAGACCAATAGCGCAGGCCCTCGTAGGCAATGTCGTCTGCATCCAAATCCCAGACTAGGCGGAAATCTGACAGGAAGGGATAGAGGATGGCGGCACGATTGATAAGCTCGCTGTTAAGCGCACAGGTCGCAATGCCCAAACCACCACCCTGCGACGCGCCGTTCACAAACACACGGGAAAGATCGATGCCCTCGAGCTCGCGAACAATACGGCACAGGATGCGAATATCTTGGTGCAAGCGGACATAGTAGAGGTTGGCCGGGTCGCCGTCGATGCCGGCGACGATATGCCCGGCAACCGTTGTGCCCTCAAATCCACCAATGTCCTCGGAGGGACCTCCTTGGCCGGGGCAGTCGAGGGCGATGAGTGCCATGCCCATGCCCGCAAACGACGCCTGCTCAAACCAGCTGCGGCTTGCACCCGGATACCCATGGAACTGAAGCACCAATGGCACGGGCTCGTCCGAGACGGGTTTAAGGTACTTGGCATGCAGGCGAGCGCCACACATGCCGGTATACCAGAGGTCGAAAAGTTGGCAGGTCGCGGCATCGGTGACCGATGCCGTGTCGATCGCATAGTCAAGCCCGACGGCGTCGGCCTCGGCCATGCGATCCTTCCAAAAGAGATCGAAATCTGATGGACGGGGCATGGCGCCTCGATATTCACCAAATTGATGTTGTAGCTCCTGAGCACTTGGCATGGCTCGTGAACCCAACCTTTCGAAATCGCAACGGAGGTGCGCCCGGCAAGGGAACCGGGCGCACGGGAGGGAAAGCGAGGCTATTCGCCGAGCTTGGGGTGCAGCAGCGACGGCGCAGCGCCGAGCAGCATCTTGGTGTAGGGGTCCTGGGGATGCTGGAAGACCTGCTTGGCCTCGCCCTGCTCGACGATCTTGCCGCCATTCATAACGATGATGTCGTCAGAGATATAGCGGACCGTCTGGATGTCATGGCTGATGAACACCATGGCCAGGCCGAGCTCCTTCTTAAGGTCGGTCAGCAGGTTCAGAATCTGCGCGCGGACCGAAACGTCCAGAGCCGAGGTGGGCTCGTCGGCGATGATGGCATCGGGGTTCAGCGACAGGGCACGGGCAATTGCGACGCGCTGGCGCTGGCCGCCCGAAAGCTGACCGGGAAGAACCTCGGCGGCGGAGCTGGGCAGACCGGTGAGCTCCAGGAGCTCTTTGACGCGCTTCTCCTGCTCGGCCTCGGTACCCAGGTTGTGGACGCGCATGGGGTCGAGCAGCTGCTCGCGAACGACCATGCGGGGGTTGAGCGCCGTGGCCGGGTTTTGAAACACGACCGAGATGACGCGACCCATGTGGCGACGGTCCTCGGCGGTACGTTTGGTAACGTCCTTGCCCTTAAAGTAGACCTTGCCGCTCGTGGGGGCCTGCAGGCCGCACATGACGTTGGCGGTGGTGGACTTACCGCAACCGGACTCGCCGACGATGCCGATCGTCTGACCGGGCATGAGCTTAATCGTTACACCCTGGACGGCGTGAACCAGGTTGGGGTGCAGAATCGAGCCGGTACGGGTCCTAAAGGTGACGTGGACGTCATCAAGGAAGATGATCGGCTCGACGCCGTTGACTGCGGTCTCGCTCATCTACATCACCTCCGCGTGAGGGGTCAAACCATTTGCCTTGAGCACCTCGTCGGGGAGCTCGGAATAGAAGTGCTCGGTGCCGGGCACGCGCTTGAAGACCGGACGGGTGTCCAGGCCAATACGCGGATGGCTCGAGCGGGGCGCGAAGCGATCGCCCTTGGGGAAATCGCGCGGGCTCGGAACGGCGCCGGGCACCTGGTGCAGGCGACCCGAACCGCTCTCGATGGACAGAACGGAACCCAGAAGACCGCGGGTGTACTCGTGGATCGGGTTGGTGAGCAGCTCCTTGGTGGGTGCCTGCTCGATAACCTGGCCAGCGTACATAACCGTGATGTTGTGGGCGACCTCGGCGACCAGAGCCAGGTCATGCGAAACGAAGATCATGGCAAAGCCGAGCTTGGCCTGAAGATCGTTGAGCAGCTTGATGACCTGCTTCTGGACGGTAACGTCCAGAGCGGTCGTGGGCTCGTCGCAGATGACCAGCTTGGGGTCGCGAGTAAGGGCCATAGCGATCAGGACACGCTGACGCTGGCCGCCGGAGAGCTCATGCGGATAGCTCTCGAGTGTGCGCTTGGGATCGAGGCCGACGAGCTCCAGGAGCTCCTCGGCGCTGCGGGTTCCGCCGCGCTTGGTGAGCTGCTTCATCTGGGCAGAGATGAGCATGGAGGGGTTGAGCGAGGACAGGGCATCCTGATAGACCATAGCGATATCGGTACCACGCAGGCCGAACCACTCCTTCTTGCTCATCTTGAGCAAGTCACGGCCCTCCCAGAGGACCTCGCCGGAAAGGTGCTCGTCCTCATCGGTCAGGCCCATGATGGCCAGCGTGGTGATGGACTTACCGCAACCGGACTCGCCCACCAGGCCCATGGTCTGACCAGGACGGACGTCAAAGTTGACATGGTCGACAACGTTGATATCACCGTGATGCTCAAACTGAATGCAGAAGTCACGGACCGAGAGAATCGGCTCAACGGACTCGTCGGGCACGTGGCGATCGTCACGCTTGAGCTCGACATCGCGCAGGGCGCCAAGGCGAGCGGAGAGGGACTGGGCCTGCTCCTTGTAGGCGCGAACGGGGTCGGAGACCAGCAGATCGGCCTCGCGACGCTTGGAGGAATCGGTAGGATCCAGGGCGGCGGAGGGAGCAGCGGCCATGGCGTCGGTAATGCCCTCGGAGAGGATGTTGAGCGCCAGGCAGGTGATCATGATGGCCAGGCCCGGGAACAGCGCCTGCCACCAACGACCGGCGAGCACGCCGCCGCGGGCGTCGGCGAGGATGTTGCCCCAGGTAGCGGTGGGCTCCTGGATACCAGCGCCGATGAAGGTCAGCGAGGCCTCGAAGATGATGGCGTCGGCGACCAGGGTAACGGTGAAGACCATGATCGGAGCGATGCAGTTACGCAGAACATGCTTGATCAAAATCCACGGAGCCTTGGCGCCGGAAACGATGACCGCGCGGACATAGTCCTCGCCGTACTCGGACACGATATTGGCGCGCACGATACGGGCAATCTGCGGAGTGTACATAAAGCCGATGGCGAAGATGATCGACGGCACGGAGTTGCCCAGGATGGAGACGAAGACGGCCGCGAGGGCGATGCCCGGGATGGACATGATGATGTCCAAGATACGCATGATCGTCTCGGAGACGGCCTTGCGCGAAACCGCTGCAAGGGCGCCCACGACCGAGCCGCAGACCAGAGCCATGGCAGTGGCGCCAAAGCCGATAATCAGCGAGTAACGACCACCGTAGAGCATACGCGACAGAATGTCGCGACCCTTATCGTCGGTACCGAAGATAAATCCGTTGCCGGGAGCCTGGCGAGCCGTAAAGATCTCGACCGGGCTATAGGGGGCAAGAAGGGGCGCCAGAATCGCAGTCAGGGCGACCAGCACCAGCACGACGGCGGCAATCTTAGAAGACAGCGTCATCTTCTTCCAGCCACCGAGCTTGAGCCCCTTGGAGGCAGCCTTCTCGAGCTGCTCGGTTTGCTTCTCTCGAATCTTTACCATAATCTACACCGTCCTGATGCGCGGGTTGATGAGCAGGTAGAGCATGTCAACCACGATGTTGATGATGATGAAGGCAAGAGCAACGACGATGACGACGCCCTGAACCAGGTTCGCCTCGTTGCCCTGAACGCCCTGCAGAATCGCGGTGCCCATGCCGGGGAGGTTGAAGATAACCTCGATGACGACGGCGCCGCCCATGAGGTAACCGATCTTAAGACCGAGGGTGGTGACCGGGGTGATCAGCGCATTGCGAAGAACGTTGATGCCGACGACGACCTTCTCGGGAACGCCGGCGCCGCGAGCCATACGGACATAATCCTTGTCGAGCTCCTCGACCATGGCGGTACGCACGATACGAGTCATCTGGCCCGTCAGCGGAAATGCCAAGGCGATAGCGGGCATGATCATGCGTCCCAGATAGCCAACCGGATTCGTGGTGAAGTGAGGCAGAGCACCCGATGCCGGGAGCACCTTAAGGTAGGAAGAGAACAGCAGGATCAACAGAACGGCAAGCCAGAACGACGGGGTTGCCAAGCCGGCGATGGAAAAGACGCGGATCACTTGGTCCGGCCATTTGTCGCGATACAGTGCCGCGATGACGCCGAGCAAAAACGAAACGACCGCACCGATGGCAAGACCGATGAAGGTCAGCTGCATCGTGACGGGCAGGGCCGTGGAGATGCGCTTGGCAACGGAGTTGCGAGCAGCACCATAGGTGCCCATGTCGCCATGGATCAAATCGCCCATATAGCGCACGTAGCGCACGGGCCAGGGGTCGTCCAGACCATACTTCTCATGGTACTCGGCAACCGCCTCGGGCGAGGCACCGTCACCCAACGCCGTGTAGGCGGGGTCGGTCTTGGAGAACGACATAAGGAAGAACACCAGGACGGTGACGCCCAATGCCATGATCGGCAGCGCCACAAGACGCCTTCCAATCAAACGTAGCAAGTTGTTCACGTTCTCTCCCCTTTCTTTTGTCGGTAGGACCAACTGGTATATGAGTACGGATACTCATTACAAGACCCGAGCGACATCGTTGCCGCCCGGGTCTTTGTTTCAACTATGAGGATACGGTCCCAACGACCGACATCCTGCATACAGACTCAAGCGAGTCTTACGCCTTGACGGTCGCGACGCCCCTGAAGGACATGCTCGTCGTGCCGATGCCCTTGAAGCCATCGAGGGCCTCGCCGTTGGGCGCAGTGGACGGATCGTCCCAGGAAGCGGAGACGGTCTTGACGTGGACAACGGGGTACAGAACGGCGTTGTCGGCAATGATGTCGAAGCACTCGTTCCACTTCTTCTGCTGCTCGTCGCCCTCGGCGGCAAGAGCCTCGTCCATGAGACCGTGGAGCTTCTGCCACTCAGCGGACTCCTTCCACGGGCAACGGGTCTGCATCCAGACGTTGTCGCCGTACCACCAGTTGAGCAGCAGGTCGGGGTCGGCACCGAAGCAGGAAGGATCGCCAGGGGCAAGGAGGATATCATAGGCCTCGCCGCCGTCGATGGCAGCGTAGGTGGCCGGCGAGGTATCGGTCTGGATTGTCACATCGAAGCCGAGAGCGTCGAGGTCGTTCTTGACCTGGGCGGCCATGCCCTTAATCTGCTCGTTATCGGTGGTGCGCAGGGTGATGGCACCCGGGGTGATGCCAGACTCCTCGATGAGCTTCTTAGCCTTCTTGGCGTCGGTCTTGTACACCGTGGAAGCCTCATGATAGTTGGTGAAGCTCTTGGGCAGGTAGCAGCTGGCAGCGGTGGCAAGGCCGGCGAAGGTGTTGCTGACCATCTTCTCGGTGTCGAGCGCATACATGACAGCCTGACGGACCTTGACGTTGTTCCAAGGCTCCTTGGCGACGTTGAACATGATGAAGCGGGTGCCGAAACCCTGAACGTTATCGATCTTGCAGCCGGCGCTCTCGAGCTGGTCGACGGCGTCAGCGGTAACGAGCTCCATAACGAGCGTGGAGCCCTCCTGCTGAGCGGTAACGCGAGCGGTGGGGTCGGTCAGGATGCTGTACTGAATCTTCTTATCCTCGGCAGCATACTCACCGTTGTACTCGGGGTTGGGAACCAAGGTGATCTCGGTATCGGAGATAGAGTCGTACATCCAGGGGCCGGAGCCGATCGGCTGCTTGGCGCGATCCTCCTCGGTCTGGGTGGCCGGGGTAACGCGGACGATGGCCAGACGATCCTTGAGCAGGGAGAAGTTGGGGACCTTGGTCTTGACCGTCACGGTGCTGGCGTCCTTGGCCTCGATGGACTCGAAGGGCTGGAAGAACGGAGCGTAGGTAGCGGAAGCGGCGCAAGCGGTGTAGGAGGCAACGACATCGTCAGCGGTGACCTCGGTGCCATCGGAGAACTTGGCGCCCTTGCGGATGGTGACCTCGAAAGTGGTGTCGTCCACAGACTTAGGATCGTCGGTGGCGAGCTCGTTGAAGGTGCTGTAGTCGTGGTAATCGATGCCGTAGAGGCCCTCGACGACGTGCCAGTTAGCACCCAGGCCCACAGCGGAGCCGGTGCTGGCGGGATCGAAGCTGGACGGAGCGTAAGCGGAACCAGCGGTGATCACGCCGCCGCCACGGTTGGCGGAATCGGTGGAACCGGAAGCGGAACCCTCGTCGCTAGAGCTGCCACCGCAGCCAGTGAGACCAAGGCCGGCGACAGCAGCGACGCTGCCGGTGAGGCCGAGGAACGAACGCCTGGACATACCCTTGTTGATGATGGCCATGTCTTCTCCTATCAATAGAGAATCTTACTCGGGAGCACCTAGACTTGCCCCCGCGCAACTTGCGGACGATATATACCTTACCTACCGACGAACCCAACTGAGGTGCCGCGCTCGGCGACCGATACATACATACGCTTGAACGGTATTTACTACCGTTCACCGAATTCATTGACAAATGATTCGCCAGACAGTATGTATCGACGAGGTGAGATATCAGTCTTCGTCAACCCGCAGGATAGCAGGGTTTTCGCTTGGGTTAGTCAAACGTTTTAGCGTTAATAAAACCCGAAACCAGCAGGCAATCATGGCGAAATAAATGGTTGAAAATCGCGCAATCATGTATATCAGTTGTTTAGGCTCGTGTTTAGCTATCGGAATGGCCAGCCGCCGCCTCGGCGCGCTCGGCATTCCATGCAACGAGCGCCTCGTGGACCGCCTTGGCAACATCGGCCGGTATGCCGCGAACTTCCGCGATCTCTTGCTCGCTCGCCGCGCGCAAACGCTTCATCGAGCCAAAATGGCGCATAAGGGCACGTTTTCTGGTGGGTCCCACGCCTGGAACGTCATCGAGTACCGAAACCGTCATGGCCTTGTCGCGCAATTCGCGATGGAACGTGATGGCAAATCGGTGGGACTCATCGCGTACCTGTTTAATTAGATAGAGCGAAGCAGACCCGGTCGGCAGCACGACAGGAGTCTCGTCCCAAGGCACAAAAACTTCCTCGTCGGCCTTCGCCAAGCCACAAACTGGTATATCGAGCCCAAGAGCCTCAAGTTGCTTGATCGCAGCGGTCAATTGCGGCTTACCGCCATCGACAACGAGCAAATCGGGGCGCGAGCCAAAGCGCTCGTCGGCCATGCGCTCGGGAGCATAGCGTCGTCCCAAAACCTCGGACATCGACACGAAGTCGTTTGCCTCGTCCAATTCGGCCTGAATTTTAAAACGACGGTACTGGCTCTTGTCGGCGCGCCCGTTGGTAAACACCACCATTGAGGCGACCGTAAAGGTGCCATGCAGTGTAGAGATATCGAAGCACTCGATACGCAACGGCGGCGATGGCAGCGCCAACGCACTTTCGAGCTCCAGCAGCGCTTGATTGGTGCGGTCGTCAGCGTACCCCGTTCGCATCATGTAGCGCATGAGGGCATGGCGCGCATTTTTGGATGCCATATCGAGCAGACGGTGCTTTTCGCCACGCTGCGGCCTATGGAGATGGCAGGAACGCTCACGCTTGCCCGCAAGCCACTCCCCCAGCGCCTCCGCATCCTCAAGCTCGACGGAAAGGTTGACCTCAGCTGGAATATCAGCCGTCTCGTCGTAATAGCGCTTAAGAAAGCCCGACTGGAGCTCTTCCTCGTCAACATCAAGACCCTTGTCGAGAATGAACTCGCAGGTGCGAACTGTTCGGCCCTCGCGAACGACGAAGACGCAAGCGGCGGAGATGGTCTCCTCGCGATAGAACCCGATGACATCGATATCGACACTGGAGGGAAAAACGACTTGCTGACGATCGTCCAGACCCCTGATGACCTCCAAACGACGTTTGACGCGTGCCGCGCGCTCAAAGTCGAGCGCCTCGGCGGCATCCGTCATCTCGGAGGTCAGCTCATCGACGACATCCTTGCGATGGCCCGACAAAAAACGCTCGACACGCTTGACGTTCTTGGCATAGTCTGCCGGGGAAATCGCGCCGACACACGCACCCGGGCCGCGCCCGACATGGTAGTCAAAGCAGGGACGCCCGTTTTGTGCGCAAATCATATTGACGATGTCTTCCTCGCCCTTGTGGGACTCGATGGTACGGCGACAACGACGCCACTCCGCACAGGATGCAGAGCAGATGGGGATAACCTTGCGCAGCGTATCTATCGTCTCACGTGCCGCACGGCTATCGGTATAGGGTCCAAAATAGCGCGTTCCCGGCTTATGACGCTCACGCGTGTATTTGATCGCGGGATACAGGTCGCCCTTTGTAATGGCGATAAAGGGGTAGCTCTTGTCATCCTTGAGGTCGACGTTAAAGTACGGATGGTACTGGCCGATCAGGTTGCGCTCGAGTACAAGCGCCTCATGCTCGGTTTCGACAACGATGTAGTCAAAGCTCGCCACCAGCTGCATCATCAGCGGGATCTTTTGACGCTCATCCTGCAGTGTCACGTATTGACGCATGCGGGCGCGCAGGTTTTTCGCCTTGCCCACGTAGATGACATCGCCCTTGGCATCCTTCCAAAGGTAGCATCCGGGCTGTGTGGGAACGCGCGAAACCTGCTCGGCAAGCGTTGGTATGTTGTCGTGACCGGCCACGCGCACCTACTTGCGACGAAGCAGCGCCGAGACCTCGGGCATCTTAAGGACGACGGCAAGGCCAAAGGTAACAACAAGCGAGGCGACACCCGCAACGCAAACGTAGCCAAGAGTAATCAGAATCGAGCCGCCAAGTGCCCCGACAAAGTGTTCAAGCGCCCACATGACGCCGGCGCCTGCGGCAGCACCTAGACCACCGAGCAAAAGGCCAAAGAAACCGCCATGTAGGATAGATTTGACCTGAAGGCCACGCAGGCGACGACGCAGCCACCACAGCGAACAGCCGACCAAGATCACGTAGTCGACGACATACGAAAGCGCGATTGCCGGCATACCGAAGCCCAGCACAACGCCAAACAGCAGAACCGAGCCGGCCTGGCCGATGGCGGAATACAGGCAATAGCGGCTATAGGGCTTCATGTCGAGCAAGGCAGAGAAGCTCTTCTGCATCAACACGACCACGCCGTAGAGCGGCAGCGAGAGCGCCAGGTAGACAAGGTACTCGGACACCAGCGCCACGCCGGATTCATCGAACTTGCCAGCACAGTAGATCATATTGAGCGGACGTGCGAAGACAATCAGGTACAGTGCGAACGGAATCAGGAAGAACAGCATCTGGGCGACGCCACGCGAAATGCCCGTGCGAACGCTGTCGTAATCCTTCTCCTGTGCGTCATGAGAGAGCTCGGTATAGAGCGCCGTCGAAAGCGAGGCGGCAATCAGCGCGTAGGGCAGCGTGTACCACAGGCGCGCATAGGCGATGACGGAAGGACCCGTCTCGGGCTGGACCACCAGCGCGGCAGCGTTGGTGATAGAAGTCGAGACAAACATGCACACCGTGGCGAGCAGCGTCGGGATACCGAGCGCAATCGTCTGGCGCAGCGCGGGGTCCTTAAAGTCGATATGGATATGGGGATGCACGCCGTGCTTGCCAAGCGCGGGAATCTGACATGCCATCTGAACAAAGACACCGAGGGTCGTACCGGCCGCAATCAAGATGATGCCGGCACGTTCGCCAAACTGTGCGGACACGGGCGCAAAACCCATAAAGCTCGCAATGACGATCACATTGTTGAGGACCGGGGCAAACGTCGACCAAAAGTAGTCGCGGTGTGCGTTGAGAACGCCCGAGAACACCGAGCCCAAACCATAAAACAGAATCTGGATGGCAAAGAAACGGAACATGAACGCAGCGGTATCCATGCTGCCACCGTCACCCGAAAGGAACGATTGCGTCCAGATAAAGCCCGGGGCGAACACGGTCCCCAGCAACGAAATGCCACCCAGCACTAAAAGCAGAATGCCGAGCAGGTTGCCCACGTACTCGTTCGAGGCCTCGCGACCCTGCTCACGCCTCACGCCCATGTACACGGGCAAAAACGCCGTCACGAGCATGCCACCCATCACGAGTTCGTAGAGCATATTGGGCAGGTTGTTGGCGACCTGATAGGAGGACGAGAGTAGCGACATGCCGATAGCGGCCGCCATTGCCCACGTGCGGATAAAACCGGTGACGCGAGACACGATAGTCAGGATGGTCATAAGCCCGGCGGAACGACCAACCGTGGAGTAGTCCGACGAGCCCATGTCGTCAGTGTCATCTCGCGACGAAGAAGCTTCGGATGAGGGTGTCTGAGGCGCAGATTCTTTTGCAAAATGAGCTCCGCGCTTCAATTCTTCCTGCGGCATCGCTCAGTCCTCTCTCGTAATCGCGGCAACCGTCGCCCCGCAAAATGCAATTAAATCATCGGGTGCAAGCTCGAGCTGATAACCACGCTTGCCTCCCGAAATAAAAATGGTATCCCAAAGGACACACGTCTCATCAATGAGCGTCCGGTAGCGTTTTTTCATACCGACCGGGCTGCAGCCGCCGCGAACGTAGCCAGTCGCCGCAAGCAAATCCTTCACATGCATCATAACCAAGGACTTCTCCCCCGCGGCACGCGCGGCGGACTTTAGATCGAGCTCATCGGCAACAGGGATGCAGCACACGACATGGTCGTTGGACGGCGTCACGCAGACCAAGGTCTTAAATCCTTGACCGGGCTCCTCGCCAAGCTGCTCCGAAATCGCGACCCCCAGGCCCACCGACTCATCACCATCGTCTTCGTACGTATGTAGAACATAGGAAATGCCGGCGCTTTCCAGCTCGCGCATCGCATTGGTTTTTGGCGTCTTTACAGCCTTTGCCATGACATATCCTTTCCCTCGCATTCGGACGCAAAGATTAAGTATATGTCCAATTCGGCTGCATACGTCACTTCGGCACAGCAAGCGCCATCGAATCACAAGGAGTCGATGGCGCCCATAAACTGAATCGCCTATTTATTGAGCATCAAGTTGAGCCTGACGCTCCCGGTCACGCCTGAGCAAAGGCGCCAAAAACTTGCCCGTATAACTCTGCGGACAGTCCGCAACCTGCTCCGGTGTGCCCGAAACCACGACGGTTCCGCCGCCGTTACCGCCCTCGGGACCCATATCGATCAGGCGGTCGGCAACCTTGATGACATCAAGGTTGTGCTCAATCACCAGCACCGTGTTGCCCGCATCGACCAAGCGCTGCAGCACATCGAGCAGCTGGCGGACGTCCTCAAAATGAAGACCGGTCGTCGGCTCGTCCAAAATATAGAACGTCTTGCCCGTCTGGCGTCGATGAAGCTCCTTGGCGAGCTTCACACGCTGCGCCTCGCCGCCCGAGAGCGTCGTGGCGGGCTGGCCCAGGCTCACGTAGCCCAAGCCTACATCGTACAGCGTCTGGAGCTTTCGCTTGATCTGCGGGATATTCCCAAAGAAGGCCAGCGCCTCGGTGACGCTCATGTCGAGCACGTCCGAGATGGTCTTGCCACGGTAGGTGACCTCGAGTGTCTCGCGGTTGTAGCGTTTACCGCCGCAAACTTCGCAGGGAACGTAGATATCGGGAAGGAAGTGCATCTCGATCTTAATCTGCCCATCGCCCTTGCACGCCTCACAGCGCCCGCCACTCACATTAAAGGAGAAACGACCCGGCGAGTAGCCGCGCGCCTTCGACTCCGGCGTACTCGCAAACAGCGCGCGAAGATCATCCCACAGGCCGATATAGGTAGCAGGGTTGGAGCGCGGCGTGCGGCCAATCGGCGACTGGTCGATATCGATAACCTTATCGATGCACTCGATGCCCTCGATTTTTTTATACGGACCCACAGGGCGCGTCGAGCGGTGAATGGCATTCGTAAGGGCAGGCGCAATGGTGTCGGTAACCAGGGAGCTCTTGCCCGATCCCGACACGCCGGTAACAACCGTAAGCGTACCAAACTCGATTTTGGCAGTAACGTTTTTGAGGTTGTTGGCTCGAGCGCCCGTAATTTTAAGGCAGCCGCGACCGGGCTTGCGCCGTTCATCAGGCACCCGGATCATTCGTTTACCGGTCAGATAAGCGCCCGTCATCGACTCGGGACACGCCATGATATCGGCAGGCGTTCCCGCCGCGACTACGTGTCCGCCGTTGACGCCGGCGCCGGGCCCCATGTCGATCACGTAATCGGCGGCACGGATTGTATCCTCGTCGTGTTCGACGACGATAACGGTATTGCCGATATCGCGCAGGCGCTCGAGCGTCTTGATCAAGCGCTCGTTGTCACGCTGATGAAGACCGATCGAGGGCTCGTCCAGAATATAGAGCACGCCCATGAGACCCGCGCCGATCTGCGTTGCCAGGCGAATACGCTGCGCCTCGCCACCGGAAAGCGTCGCCGAGGCACGATCGAGCGTCAGATAGTCGAGTCCAACATCGACCAGAAAACGCAAGCGCTCCAGGATTTCCTTGACGATACGGCCGCCGATAAACTGTTGGCGCTCGGTGAGTTCCAGGCCCTCAAAAAACTCGAGCGATTCACGGCACGACAGGCAACAAACCTCGTAAATGGACTTGCCGCCCACGGTGACGGCGAGCATCTCAGGGCGCAAACGAGCGCCGTGGCAGCTCGAGCACGGCTCCTCGCGAATGTACTTCTCCAGGCGCGCCTTGGTGTTCTCGTTCGTCGTCTCGGTATAGCGTTCGTACAGGATGTTGCGAACGCCCGAAAACTTGGTATCCCACTGGCTGCGACGTCCGTCGAGCTTTTGGTAGTCGACCGAAATCTTCGTATCGCCCAGGCCATCCAAGAATGCACGACGCACGCGAGGGGGCAAGTCCTCCCACGGCGTATCGGTGCTCACCTTAAAGTGTTTGCAGACCGCAGCAAAAATCTGCGGATAGTAGTTCGAGTTGCCAAACAGGCTACCAAAGACTCCGTCGGCAATGGACTTCGAGGGGTCCTCGATCAACGCCTCGGCATCAACGGTTTTCTTAAAGCCCAGGCCGTCGCACTCAGGACATGCGCCATAGGGAGCGTTGAACGAAAAATCACGCGGCTGAAGATCGTCAATGGAGTGACCATGCTCCGGGCACGCCAAGGCCAACGAATACTCCAGCAGCTCGCCCTCGGTCCCCTCGGGAGCATCACGATCGGGCAGCATGTACACGTTTACATTGCCGTGAGCCAGCGCGGTCGCCTGCTCAACAGACTCGGCGATACGGCCCAGAGAGTTCTCACGGATCACGATGCGATCGACTACGACCTCGATATCGTGCTTGAACTTCTTGTCCAGATCGATCGGATCGTCGAGCGAGCGCACTTCACCGTCGACACGCACGCGGCTAAAGCCCTCGGCGCGAAGGTCCTCAAACAGTTTGGTGTACTCGCCTTTTCGCCCGCGCACCACCGGTGCCAGCACAAACGCGCGGCGGCCCTCCCCCGCCGCCAAGACCTTGTCGGCAACCTGGTCGGTCGTCTGACGCTCAATGACGCGGCCGCATTCGGGACAGTGCGGGGTGCCCACACGGGCGAACAGCAGGCGCAGATAGTCATAAATCTCGGTTACGGTGCCAACCGTCGAGCGAGGGTTTTTAGACGTCGTCTTTTGGTCGATCGACACCGCCGGCGAAAGGCCGTCGATTGAATCCAAGTCGGGTTTGTCCATCTGGCCCAAGAACTGGCGCGCATAGCTCGAAAGACTCTCGACGTATCGACGCTGGCCCTCGGCATAGATAGTGTCAAATGCCAGCGAACTCTTGCCCGAGCCAGAAAGACCGGTAATGACCACGAGTTGGTCACGCGGAATGGAAACATCGATATCACGGAGGTTGTGCTCACGAGCGCCGCGAATAACGATAGAAGAATCAGACATGGAAGCTCCTTGCCTCCTATTGCATCGAATCATACTGTCGATGAGTTTAGCGCACTCGACGCGCACAGATGTTCGTAATACAAGATTCGCAGACCTTTAGCTTTGCGTATCGGGTGCTTTGTTTCTCGAAATGCCGTGGAAAGGTTACAGTAATCTACTACTGAACTTAATTTGCTGTAACAGAGGAACGTCCATGACCGAAGATATCCCCCTTGAAATCACTTCGAGCGACATGGCCAATCTGCCCATATTCATCGCCGTCCTTATCGTGGCCACCGTCGTCGTGCGCGTGTATTTTTCAATCAAACACAATGAAAAGCCGCCCATTGCCCGCGTCTTTTGGTGCGCGACGCTCCTCATCCCGCTCGGCATGGTAGCTGCATGGATTACGAATCAATTGCTCGTAAATGAGGACAATTCCCTATGGGTCCTTTCTTATTCGGCGCTCGGTGCTACCGCCGTCATACTTCTTGTCGAGCCCTTGGTTTCGGGACTTATCGACCAAACCGATCTTGCGACGGGAACGGTTGCCTGTATTTGCCGTGACATCCTTGTCATCGCCGCTGTTTCAGCGCTCTCGTTCGTTTCACTCGAAATTGCCTGTAACGAAACGTTCTATCGCATTCCCGCCAACTCATTCGGGTTTTCCGTCGGGCTGCTCGCGACGGTTCTGCTCTCCCTTTATTTGCTGGGACAGCGTCATGGAGGCGTCATGGCCCTCGTGCCCGTCGCCTGTTGCATCCTTGGCATTGCCGAGCACTTCGTCATAACGTTTAAAGGCGAAGCCATCCTGCCAAGTGATATCTTGGCCCTTGGCACCGCAATGGAAGTGAGCGAGGGATACGAGTTTACCTTTACCGCCGGAATCGTAACCTCTCTCGCCCTGCTGGAGATTTCCCTGGGGCTTCTTTCGCTTATCCGACCGCGAAAGCTCCGTACGCCCACCCATGTCTTCCCCGCAATCGCCGCTAACCTCTGCGCTTTTCTGCTAGTGACCGTTGTGGGGCTCTCAGGCTTTTCCAGCATCGACTTGGAGCAGGCGCTGGATTTTGGATTTGACCGTTGGCAGCCCATCACCACATATACGTCTCAGGGTTTTATCACTTCGTTCACCGAAATGGTCAACGAGTTGCCCATTGAGAAGCCCGAAGGCTATACGCCCGATGAGGCGCAGAGCATCGAGCAGGAGCTCGCCGCCGCCTACGACAGCACGTATGGCTCGAGCGAGCAGCGCGCGGCTGCCGTTGCCCAGTTCAATGAAATCAAGCCGACGATTGTTGCCGTCATGAATGAGAGTTTTAGCGACCTTTCGTGCTTTGAGCAGCTCCAGGCGGCCGGGTACACCGGCCCCGCATTCTACAACTCGCTTCCCGACACACTTGTTCGCGGCACCATGCTCGCTTCGGTCGCCGGTGGCGGAACGGCGAACTCCGAATTCGAATTTTTGACCGGAGCGACAACGGCCTTTGTCGGATTAGGCAAAATCCCCTATCAGCTATATCAGATGAATGGCGTCAACAGCCTGGCAAAGGACCTTAAGGAGCTTGGGTATACCGCTACCGCTATGCACCCGCAAAACCCCGTCAACTACCATCGAGATAAAATCTATCAGCAGCTGGGCTTTGGAGACTTTCTTTCAATCGGCGATTTCGAAGGTGCGCCCTGTTACCATGCCGGCGTATGCGACTACGCCACCTACGACAAGATACTCGACCTGCTTAGAACCGACGAAGCCCCGCAGTTCATCTTTGACGTCACGATGCAAAATCACGGCGGCTACGACTATGGCACCGTTCCCGCCGAGGAGCTGACAAACTATTGGGTTGAGGGAGCCAGCGAGGGTGCCAATAGCGCGCTCAACACCTATCTTACCTGCATCAACGCATCCGACCGGGACCTCGAGTACTTTATCAACGAGCTCCGCAATATCGGCAGACCGGTTGTCCTTGTCTTTTTTGGCGACCATCAGCCGAGCGCCGCAACGACTCTCAACGACGAGCTGTACCCCCAGGAAGATACGGCAAGCCACGCTTTCCGTATCTATCAGTCGACATATTTTGTCTGGGCTAACTATGAAATCGCCGGCAATACCGAGCTCAACGTCTACGACACCGTCGGGGCAAACGAGATTGCAGCCATTACCCTTAATAAGATCGGCGCCCCGCTCACCGACTATCAAAAGGCTCTGCTTGCAACAAGGTCAGATGTGCCCACCATCAATGTCGCCGGCTACCTTGGTGCCGACGGGCTGCGCTACGACTTGGAATCTGAAGACAGCCCATACGCCTCGACGATCGACAAGCTGCAGCGCATGCAATACCTCGAGTTCGCCAGCAAAGTTCAGTAAGCCCGCCCATTCGCTTGGACCCATCGTATTGCAAGCACGCTCGGCCCAAATGCATCGCAAATGACTCCCGCTCGCAAACGAGGGTACAATGACGCTCGTGTCACATCACGGGGCTCCGGCCCCAACATATACAAAGGAGTCATACATGGGTTGCGAGCACGCACAGGCCGCCGGCGGACAAACGTCGCCGTCGCAATTTGAGGAGAACACGCTGTCCGAGGTCAAACGCGTCATCGCCGTGCTTTCCGGCAAGGGCGGTGTCGGCAAGTCGTTTGTCACCGGTGCCATCGCCACCGAGCTTGCCCGTCACGGCCACAAGGTCGGCGTCCTCGATGCCGACATCACCGGTCCCTCTATCCCCAAGATGTTCGGTATGAGCGGACGCCACGTCCATGCCCTTGGCAACCTTATGCTGCCCGAAATCTCCGAGCACGGCGTCAAGGTCATGAGCTCCAACCTTCTGCTCCAAAACGAGACCGACCCCGTCCTTTGGCGCGGTCCGGTCATCGCGGGCGCCATTAGGCAGTTCTGGAGCGAGACCTCGTGGGGCCCCATCGACTACCTGCTGGTCGACATGCCTCCGGGAACAGGCGATGTCGCGCTCACCGTCTTCCAGTCGCTGCCCGTCGACGGCATCGTCATCGTCACGAGCCCGCAGGATCTGGTCTCGATGATCGTCGCCAAGGCGGTCAACATGGCCGAGAAGATGAACGTCCCCATTCTGGGCATTGTCGAGAACATGAGCTATATCGAGTGCCCCGACTGCGGCAAGAAGATCGAGGTCTTTGGCAAAAGCAAGCTCCCCGAGGTCGCAGATCGCTATAACCTCGACATCTTGGGCCAGCTTCCCATTAATCCGGCACTCGCCGAGGCCTGCGATAAGGGCGAGGTCGAGACCGCGCTGCCCGATGGCATGTTGCCCAAGGCAGTCTCTGCCGTCGAGGCCATTACCCCGCACGAGACCGACGAGGCCTAAGTGAACACGAGCGCCTTCTATGACGTCCTGGTAATCGGCGGCGGGGCTTCAGGCCTCGCCGCCGCCATTACGGCCGCACGCGCTGGCAAAAGCGTCTGCATCGTTGAGCGCGATGTCGCCTGCGGCCTTAAGCTCCTTGCGACCGGCAACGGCCGCTGCAACCTCTCCAACGAATCGATTGATCCTCAGCGGTATAACCACCCCGCATTCGTCGAATCCGTCATGGGCCCCCAGCCCGAACAAGAGCTTATGGGTTTCTTCTCCTCGCTGGGCATCATGACAACCTCCGAGGAAGGCCGGCTGTACCCGCGCTCCCTTCGCGCCGAATCGGTGCGCGACGCGCTTCTCAACGTTTGCGACCGCCTAGGTATCACCTTAATCTGCGGAGCCAATATTGCCACGGCGCGCAAAGATCCCGAAGGCTGGGCACTCCAAATAAACCGTCCAGCGCGGGCGCTAAAGGCAAAAAAGCACGACGACCGAAAATCGGAGCTCCGCTCGCTTCGGAAGGCACTCGCCGATGTCCCTCGCAAGAACGAAGCCCTGCAGGCACATGCCGTAATTATCGCCACGGGCGGCAACCCCACCGGTATCGCCGATACGTTTGGCCTCCCCCTCACCTCGCTGCGCCCCATCCTCTGCCCCGTATCGGCAACGGTCGTTGGCGATCGGGCGGCACTCAAGACGTTGGATGGTCTGCGCGTCCGCGCCCGCTTGACGCTCACCCGTAACCATAGTGAGCTCTGGCACGAAGACGGTGAAGTACTGTTTCGAGCCTTCGGCATCTCGGGCGTCGCTGTCTTCAACCTCTCCCGTCGTATCCAGCGCGGCGATACGATCCTGCTCGACGTTTTCCCCGACCTCTCCAAAGACGAGCTGCTCGATATGCTCAACCGGCGCGTTGAGCTGCTCGGCGGCTTTTCGCCCCGCGATCCCCGTTGGCTCGACGGCATGCTCGCCCCGCAACTCTCCCGCGTCGTCTGCACGACGTTCGAGCAGTGCCATCCAGGCTCCAACGATGTCATCCATCTGGTCTCAATCCTCAAACACTTTAAGTTGCTCGTCGAGGGAACAGCCGAGGAGCGCTCGGCGCAGGTCACGCGTGGTGGCGTATCTGTCGAGAGCATCTCAATACCCAGTCTACGCGCGCGCAGCGCTGTCGACGCCCCGCTTTACATCTGCGGCGAAGCGCTCGACATCGACGCCGATTGCGGAGGCTTTAACCTTGCGTGGGCCTGGCTCTCGGGCATTCGCGCCGCAAGCAGCCTGTAGCCGCGCAGTCTATAATCAAAAACGCATTCGGGCCGTCTGGGATACCGGACGGCCTCTTTCTTGCCTCTAAGGAGACCTCGATGATCGAAATCACCCAAGTCAACGCGTCGCTCGATGAAGCCGGCGATGAAAATGCCTGCCTCATTGTTGGCAAGCGAGTCGCCAAGCGCGTCCTACGTTGCAAGGACTCCGAGATCAAGTCCATCGAGCTCCACCGCAAGTCAATCGACGCTCGCAAAAAACGAGACGTCCATTTTATCCTGAGCTTTCGTGTTGAGCTGACTAGTCCCCACCTCGAGCGAGAAGCGGTCGACAGCGTCGCCGAGCGTGACCGCTCGCGCGTACGCGCGATAGAGGACGATGGGCCCTCATTCCCCTCCCCCGTCTCCGACGCACCTCAAGAATGCCCTGTCGTTGTCGGCGCCGGATGCGCTGGCCTTTTCGCTGCACTCACCCTTGCCGAAGCGGGTCTTAAGCCCTTGCTCATCGAGCGCGGCGACCCAGCATTTCGCCGCTCGCATGCGATCGATCTCTTTCTAAAGGAGCGCATTCTCGACCCCGAGAGCAATATCCAGTTTGGCCTGGGCGGCGCGGGGACCTTCTCGGACGGCAAGCTCAATACGGGAACCAAAAATCCCGCCCATCGCCTTATCCTCGAAACCTTCGTCGAGGCGGGCGCGCCCCGCGATATTCTGTGGGATGCCAAGCCGCACATTGGCTCCGACATCCTTCCCACGGTTGTCACCGCTATATCCCAGCGCATCGAGCAGCTCGGAGGTGTCGTCCGTTATCGAACAAAGCTCGTCGACATTCACATCGACGCGTCTGGCGCCATTACCGGTATTGATGTCCAATCGTCCCAAGACGCCGCTTGCGAGCCAATCGAGACAAAGCACCTCATCCTCGCCTGCGGGCATTCTGCTCGCGATATTTTTGAGCTCCTTAAGGACCACAACGTGGCCCTCGCACAAAAGACCTTTGCCATGGGCGTTCGCATCGAGCATCCGCAGCGCGACATCGACCGAGCCCAATATGGAGCCTTGGCGGGACATCCTGCCCTCGGAGCAGCCCCCTACAAGCTCGTCGCCCATCTTCCCAACGGCCGCAGCGTGTTCTCGTTTTGCATGTGCCCCGGCGGACAGGTTGTCGCCGCCTCTTCCGAGCAGGGCCACCTGTGCGTCAACGGCGCTAGCCTCAATGCCCGCGACGGACGCAACGCAAATGCCGCCTTGCTCGTTAACGTCACGCCTGAGGACCTTCCCAACGATGACCCGCTCGCCGGCATCGAGCTCCAGCGTGCCTGCGAGGCGGCCGCCTATCGCCTGGGCGGTTCCAACTGGAACGCACCGGCACAACTCGTCGGAGATTTCCTCGCAGGACGCGCCAGCAAGGCGCCCGGAAAGGTAAAGCCCACCTATCCGCTCGGTGTGACCTGGACGGCAATTGACGAAGCCCTGCCGCAGCATATCGTCGAGTCGCTCCGCCTGGGACTTCCCCTACTCGGAAAAAAGCTACGAGGCTACGACCGTCCCGATGCCGTTCTTACCGGCGTGGAGACTCGTTCGAGCTCACCTGTCACTGTCACCCGAGACCGAACGTGCCATGCCGTGTCGACCCCAGGCCTCTACCCTTGTGGTGAGGGAGCTGGATATGCTGGCGGCATCATGAGCGCGGCCACCGACGGCATCCGTTGTGCCGAAGCCCTGATCGCGGACCTCTAACGCACGAATTCCAGCGCGCAAAAGACACAGGCCCCGAGCTCCACAGGGAACTCGGGGCCTGTTCGCTATTTCTTAAACCGTGCACCCTGGCGTTTTCTGCCCGATGCGAACGTGGAACCCTTGCGGGCCTGCGAACGTAAGCGCTCGATCGTCTCGTCCTCAGACGCGCCCTCGAGCATCGCCCGAATCTGAACGACGGCATCGCGCAGGCGCGCCGCCTCCTCAAAGTCCATGGCGGCAGAAGCGTTGCGCATATCCTCTTCCATGGTTTCGACGATCCGCACAAGCTCGTCATGCGGCAGTTCTTCCAACTGCTCCGCAAGTGTCTGCTCGGGCGCCACCGTTTCCGGCACGCCGCCCTCGCCCGACTCATCGGGCGTATAGAATGCGCCATGACCAAGAGAATCGCCCTTCGAGCGCCCCTTGGAACCCACGGTTTTTTCGGCCTCGGCAATAAAACTTGAGATGTCGTTGATGGCCTTGCGCACTGTCTTGGGCACAATGCCATGCTCTTCGTTATATGCCATCTGAATCTCGCGACGGCGCTGCGTCTCCTCGATGGCCTCTTTCATCGAATCGGTCACAACGTCCGCATACATGATGACTTCGCCATCGGCGTTACGGGCCGCGCGGCCAATCGTCTGAATCAGCGAACGGCGGTTGCGCAAGAAGCCTTCCTTATCGGCATCGAGAATTGCCACCAGTGAGACCTCGGGAAGATCCAAGCCCTCGCGAAGCAGGTTGATGCCAACGAGAACATCGATCTTGCCCTCGCGCAGCGTTCGCAGGATCTCGACACGGTCCATTGTCGCCGTATCAGAATGCATGTAATTGACCTTAATGCCCGCATCAAGCAGATGGTCGGTCAGGTCCTCGGCCATGCGCTTGGTCAACGTGGTCACCAGCACGCGCTCCTTGCGGGCAACGCGCTCGCGAATCTCGTCCTCAAGATCGTCAATCTGACCGCGAACCGGACGCACATCGATCTTGGGATCGAGCAGACCGGTCGGACGAATAATCTGCTCCACGTCGTTTTGGCTCACCCGCAGCTCGTAATCGCCCGGCGTGGCCGAAACATAGATAAACTGGGGTATCCTTGCCTCAAACTCATCGAAACGAAGCGGGCGGTTATCGAGCGCCGAGGGCAGGCGAAAACCGTGTTCCACCAGCGTCACCTTACGCGAGCGGTCACCTTCGTGCATGCCGCGAATCTGCGGCACCGTCACATGGCTCTCATCGATGATGCAGAGCATATCCTTGGGAAAGTAATCGATTAGGGTAAACGGCGGCTCACCCGGCTTGCGACCGTCCAGATGACGCGAGTAGTTCTCGATGCCGTTGCAAAAGCCCATCGTCTCGAGCATCTCAAGATCATAATCGGTGCGCTGCTGCAGACGCTGCGCCTCGAGCAACTTGTCGGTCGCCTTGAGCTCCGCCACGCGCTTCTCGCACTCTTCGCTGATCGATTTCAGAGCCGCCTTGACCTTCGGCTTCTCGGTCACGTAGTGCGATGCCGGCCATACGGGGATGGCCTCGTACTCACGAAGCATCTCACCGGTGACCTCATCGATCTCGGCAATCAGCTCGACCTCGTCGCCAAAGAACTCAAACCGCAACGGATGCTCGGCATAAGGCGGATACACGTCGACAACATCGCCGCGCACGCGGAACGTGCCGCGTGCCAGGTCATAGTCATTGCGATCATATTGAATGTCGATAAGTGCATGGATAAAGTCATCGCGCTCGAGCGGCACCTTCTTGTCGACGTTTGGAGCCAGACCCGCATAGTCCTCAGGAGAGCCAATGCCATAGATACACGAGACCGATGCGACAACGATCACATCACGTCGAGAGAGTAGCGATGCGGTCGCCTGATGTCGCAGCATCTCAACCTCTTCGTTAATCGAGGAGTCTTTCTCGATATATGTATCGCTTTGCGGCACATACGCCTCGGGCTGATAGTAGTCGTAGTACGAGACGAAGTAGACCACAGCGTTGTTGGGAAAGAACTCTTTGAGCTCGCTCGCAAGCTGAGCGGCGAGCGTTTTATTCGGAGCCATGACCAGCGTCGGCTTTCCCAGGGCCTCAATAGTCTTTGCCATCGTGAAGGTCTTGCCCGAACCAGTCACGCCCAGCAAAACCTGATAGCGGTCTCCGTCCCTCACGCCCTGCACAAGCGACTCAATGGCCTTAGGCTGGGAACCGGCAGGCTCATAGGGAGACACGACCTTAAACGGCACGTCAGAGCCTTCAACGCCAAAGCGCTTAAGTTCACCACCAACGCGTTCTACTTCAAATTCCGCCATGGATACTCCTAACTCATATATCTGCAGTATACGCAGGCGGCAGGCATAGTCCTATACGAACCGATCGGGATAGAGGGTCTTGTAGCGAACCCAGGCATTATTGACACGAATCAGATACGCCTGCGTCTCGGGAAAGGTGATTGCATTATGAAGCGACGTACTCTGCTGCGCCCATCCGTCGACATTGCCCATGCCGGCGTTATAGGCGGCAATGGCACTGTCAGTCGACCCGTTAAAATACGCTAGAAGATACGAGAGATACGCACAGCCAAACTCGATATTCGTAGCCGGATCGTTAAGGTTGTCGGCCGAATACTCGCCACCGTCGACAAGGCCCTTGGCGATCATATCCTGGGCAGTCTCGGGCATCAGCTGCATCAATCCCTGAGCACCCTGATTCGACTCGGCCTCGGGATCCCAATTCGATTCAGACTTAATGACAGCGCACACCAGATACGGATCCAGATTATGCGAAATACTGGATTGCTTTACATACGCCTCGTAGTCAATCGGATACAGCGGCTTAAAGAAAGCGGCAGGAGCATACGAGTAAACGAATGAGATAAGGCCGAAGGCAAAAACGGCAGCCAGCGGTATAAGGCGATACCACGTAAGGAAACGTGTCTTAGGCATCGGCCTCCTCCTTATCCACTACATCCCCGAACCCATGGCGCGAAAGCCATGCGTCCAGTTGTTCAAAGAGCGAGTTATCGTCTGCCGCATTGTCAATCACAGTTGTAGCGAGATTGCACAGCACAGACTCTTCGGGCTGGCAAGCAGAACGGGCATCGAAATCAGATGGCTCCATGCCACGTTGAATAGCGCGCTCGCGACGAACTGACAAAGGGGCGCTGATGACCAAAATTTCATCAGCCAAGCCAAATGCATCCTCAAAACCAGTCGGAGCAGAAACCTCGACCACCGCAAAAGGATAACGGGGAGATGAAACCGTACAACAAACCGGATCGAGAATCCTAAGCGAAAGCTGTTCAATCAGAATGGGATGCACGATGTCATTGAGCCGTGCGACCGAATCAGGAGAAGCGAAAGCTCGAGAAGCGAGGATGCCGCGGCGAATGCCGCCTTCCTCATCCAAAATGTCCCAACCGAATTCATCCGCGAGTGTATTGACGATATCAGAGCCCGGCACATACAGCGATTTTGCAAGCTCATCCAGATCGATAAGCATAGCGCCACGAGATTCGAAATAGCGGCAGGCAGTCGACTTACCCGAAGCAATATTGCCCAAGACAAATACGGTAAACATCAAGCCCTCCCTAACGCCAATGCGAGTAATTATCGCTCAAATACACTAGATGGACTCAAAATACAGCCAAACAGTAAGAGCGCATACGGGGGAGCTAGGTCCCAAAGTACAACGTGTATACAACGCAAAAAAGGGGGAGGCCGCGAGGCCTCCCCCTTCTCAGTTCAAGCGTACGGCTCGGT
>CATYIV010000019.1 GCA_958407465.1 uncultured Collinsella sp.
GTAGCGAACAAAGCCAAGCCGCCCGACCCCAGCTAAGATTAAAGGAGCTGATATGTGCGATTGCACAGATCATAAGGACGAGATCCCTGCCTACGACGCGCAGGCCATTGAGTCCAAGTGGATGAAGGCCTGGGAGGACTCCAACCTCTTTGCCGTCGACACCGACGACAGCAAGCCCAAGAAGTATGTGCTCGAGATGTTCCCGTATCCGTCGGGCGACCTGCACATGGGCCACGCGCGCAACTACACCATCGGCGATGCCATGGCCCGTCAGGCTCGTATGCGCGGCTTTGACGTGCTGCACCCCATCGGCTTTGACGCCTTTGGCCTGCCCGCCGAGAACGCCGCCATCAAGCACAACACGCAGGCTGCCGCCTGGACGTATAAGAACATGGACCAGGCGCTCGCCACGATGAAGCGCATGGGCTTCTCCTACGATCTGGATCGCATGGTCAAGACCTGCAGCCCCGACTACTACCGCTGGGGCCAGTGGATCTTTGAGAAGATGTGGGAAAAGGGCCTGGTCTACCGTAAGAAGAACCCGGTTAACTGGTGCCCCACCTGCAAGACCGTTCTGGCCAACGAGCAGGTTACCGAGGGCAAGTGCTGGCGCTGCGGCACCGAGCCCGAGAAACGCGACCTGGAGCAGTGGTACTACAAGATTACCGAGTACTCTCAGGAGCTGCTCGACGACCTGGAGAAGCTCCCCGGCTGGCCCGAGCGCGTCAAGCAGATGCAGGCCAACTGGATCGGTCGCTCCGAGGGCGCCGAGGTCGACTTTACCCTGTGCGACAAGGACGGCGAGCCCATCGAGGGCGACGAGGGTAAGATCACCGTCTTCACCACGCGTGCCGATACCCTTTTTGGCGTCTCCTTCTTTGTCCTGGCTCCCGAGTACGCCGGCTTGCACGAGCTCGTCGAGGGCACGGAGTACGAGGAGGCCGTGACAAAGATCGTCGAGGACTCCAAGCATATCTCTGCCGTCGAGCGTGCCCAGGGCACCCTCGAGAAGCATGGTGCCTTCACGGGCCGCTATGTGGTAAACCCCGTCAACGGCGAGAAGGTCCCTGTGTGGGTTGCCGACTACGTCGTGGCCGACTACGGCACCGGCGCCGTCATGGCCGTTCCCTGTGGCGACCAGCGCGACTTTGAGTTTGCCCGTAAGTACGACCTGCCGATCGTGCCGATCATCCTGGACGATGACGATCGCGCTGCCGTCGAGGCCAGCGGCGAGACCATCGATACCTTCCATGCCGAGACCGTCGACTGGGATTGCGCCCATGCTGCCGAGGGCACGCTCGTCCAGTCCGGCAAGTACACCGGCATGCGCGGCGGTAAGCACTCCGAGGGCGAGGCTGCGATCGTGGCCGACCTCGAGGCCATGGGCTGCGGCCGTCGCAAGGTCGAGTTCCGCCTGCGCGACTGGCTCATTTCCCGTCAGCGCTATTGGGGCAACCCCATCCCGGCCATCCACTGCGAGCACTGCGGCATCGTGCCCGTGCCCGAGGATCAGCTGCCGGTGACGCTGCCCGAGAACCTGGACTTGGGCGCCGGCGAAACCCTCGCCGAGTGCAAGGAGTTCTACGAGACCACCTGCCCGGTCTGCGGCCGCCCGGCCAAGCGCGAGACCGATACCATGGACACCTTTACCTGCTCCAGCTGGTATTACCTGCGCTATACCGACCCGCACAACACCGAGCTGCCCTTCTCCCGCGAGGCCGCCGACCGTTGGATGCCCGTCGATAACTACATCGGCGGCATCGAGCACGCCATTCTGCACCTGCTCTACAGCCGCTTCTTTACCAAGGCACTTCGCGACCTGGGCCTGCTGAGCGTGGACGAGCCCTTCACTAACCTACTGTGCCAGGGCATGGTCAAGGACGAGAACGGCGACACCATGTCCAAGTCCAAGGGCAATGTCGTGCCCCCGAGCTCGGTCATCGAACCTTACGGCGCCGACACCATGCGTTTGGCGATCCTGTTTATCGCCCCGCCCGAGAAGGACTTCGACTGGGATCCCAAGGCCGTCGAGGGCGCCAACCGCTTCATCAAGCGCGCCTGGCGTATCGTTTGGCAGCTCGTCCAGTCTGGCGACGCCAACGTGGCCTTCGACAAGTCCGCGCTCGACGAGTTTGCGATGAAGCTCTATCGCGAGCGTCACCGCACCATCGCCAAGTGCACCGAGGACTTCGATCGCGGCCAGTTCAACACCGCGATCTCGGCCGTCATGGAGCTCGTCAACGCGGCGAGCGCCTATCTCAACGCCACCGAGGGTACCGCCCGCGACAAGGCGCTGTGCTACGGCGTGGCTAAGGATATCGTGAGCGTCCTGGCGCCCATCTGCCCGTTTTGGGCCGACGAGCTGTGGCACGAGGCCCTCGGCTGCGAGGGTAACGCCTACACCGCTGCCTGGCCCGAGTTCGACCTGGCCGAGTCCGTTGAGGACACGGTGCAGATCGTCGTCCAGGTGCTCGGTAAGGTCCGCGGCCGCGTCGACGTGGCCCGCGATGCCTCCAATGAGGATATGCAGGCTGCCGCCGAGGCCGCCGTCGCCAAGTGGCTCGAGGGCAAGACGGTCGTCAAGGCCATCTGCGTGCCCGGCAAGCTGGTCAACCTGGTGGTCAAGTAAGCATTGCGTGCTTAACTGACGCATAAAAGACGAGGGGCGATCCGGTTGGGTCGTCCCTCGTTTTGTGTTGTATGCCCTGCTTAGTCATTGCGTCGCACCGTCTTCTATGGGATGTGTACCAGGTCCCTAAAGTAAACGTTGCCCGTTGCCTCTTCGAACATCCAAATTTTGAGGTAGATGTCGTTGAGGTCGTTGTTCACATCAAAGTCCGGGTCGTCGAAGGTGCCCACAAAGGTGAGCATGGCGCGCGTTTCCTCTCCAGCGGCGACCGGTTGGCGCATGCGTACGTCGCGGACCACGCCGTTGACGTAGGCATAGGAGTCCACATCGCCAAACATCATGTCGACACCGGTGTTGTTGGTCACCGTAAAGACGAGCGCGGCGTCGCCGTAGCCATCCGTGTCCTTGCCCACGCAGGTAACATGGACGTTCTCGTCTGCCTCAAGGTCGATGGGGAGCTGTTCTTGGGAATCGGGACTCAGGCCCTGGGGATCGACGATGTCCTCGTCTATTTTGTCGAAGCTCTCCGATGGCGTCGTTTTCTCGATGGCTTTTGTGCTGCCAGGGTTCGGTTCGCATGTGTCGGTTTTGCCATTCGCGTTGCCGCAGCCCAAGAGGGCCAACGAGCACGTTGCGATGGCGAGCGCAGTCATGCAGAGGGTGCCTAGGCGTTTCATGGGTGCCTCCTTGCCGTAGAGGATTTGGAAAGGTTCGTCGTTGCGCGACTTGCTGGCTGGCTTGTTGCAGAATGTCTCCTAGCGTAAGTCTGATCGATAGGGGCTCGGGGAGGAATGCCCTTGGGGTCCGAACGGGCCTGTGGAATGGGACGCATGGCCCGTTTTGGGGCTGTTGAGGGTGCGCCGCATGGGGTTCCTCGACCAATTGTCCTATTCTTATGGAGAAGCTGTGCACACGCTGACCTGCAGATTCGTACTGTGCTTGCACGTTTCCGCAGCTATTGGTATAGTTTGCTTGCAAATGAAGTTGTAATTGAAAGAAGTGGGGTTTCGGCCCCGCTTCTTTTTTGTATGGATGGAGGTGCCGCAATGGTCAAGACCAAGACCGAGCAGGCGATCATCGACGCGCTCGAGGCCGTCGCTCCCCAGCACGATGTCGACATCGTCGACGTCGAGCTCGTGGGTGCCACCAAGGCCCCCTGCGTGCGTGTGCGTATCGAGGGTGCCGAGGGTCAGAGCCTGTCGCTCAACGACGTCACGGCCAACACCAAGTGGGTCGGCGACGTGATCGAGGAGATCGATCCCATTTCTTCGAGCTACACGCTTGAGGTGTCGAGCCCGGGCATGGCGCGCCCGTTGCGCCGCCCGCGCGACTTTGCCCGCTTTGTGGGCGAGGACTGCGAGCTCACCTCCACCGCCACCGAGGGCTGTCGCAAGTTCACCGGCAAGATTGCCGCTGCGACCGAGACCGACGTGACCCTCGAGCTCGAGGACGGCGAGTCCGTCACCCTCGATTTCTCTGATGTTAAAAAGTGCAAGTTGAAGCCCACCTACGACTTCAAGCCCGCGAAGGAAGGAAAGTAAGATGGCAGCATCCGACATGATGTCCGCCCTGATGGAGCTTTGCCAGGAGAAGCACATCGACCAGCTCTACCTGATCGACCGCCTGGAGCAGTCGCTTGCCAAGAGCTATGCCGAGATCCTGCATCTTGAGTGGGGCGCCAAGGTGACCATCGACCGCACCACCGGCAAGATCTACGTCTACCGCCTGGAGCCGATCGACGATTCTATGGACGAGGAGGGCAACTTCACCGAGTTCGAGGAGATCGACGTCACTCCCAAGAACACGAGCCGCATCGCTGCCCAGCACGCCAAGGCCGAGATCAACGCCATCGTGCGCAACTCCGCCCGCGAGCAGATTTACGAGGAGTTCTCCGGCCGCATCGGTGACCTCATCAGCGGTACCGTGCTGCAGTCCACGCCCGACTTCACAATCGTCAAGATCCGCGAGGGCGTCGAGGCCGAGCTTCCGCACTTCGACCAGCGCCGTTACGAGAACGAGCGCAACGAGCGTCCGATGGGCGAGCGCTACCTGCACAACCAGCACATCAAGGCCGTGATCATCGACGTTCGCGACCCCAACTCCAACCTGCAGCCGGTTCGTGGCGAGCACAGCCGTCCGCCGATTGTCATCTCCCGTACCCACCCCGAGCTCATGCGTCGTCTGTTTGAGCAGGAGGTGCCCGAGATCTATGAGGGCACCGTCCAGATCAAGTCGATCGCTCGCGAGCCGGGCCAGCGCTCCAAGGTCGCCGTCCATTCGCTCGACGATCGTCTGGATCCCGTGGGCGCCTGCGTCGGCCCCAAGGGCAGCCGTGTCCGCGCCGTCGTTGGTGAGCTCCGTGGTGAGCGTGTCGACGTCATCCTGTGGGATGCCGATCCGGCCGTCTACGTTGCCAACGCCCTGTCGCCCGCCAAAGTCACCCGCGTCCTCATCGACGAGGAGAAGGCCTACGCCGGCGTCATCGTGCCGGACGACCAGCTGTCCCTCGCCATTGGCAAGGAGGGCCAGAACGCCCGCCTCGCCGCTCGCCTGACTGGTTGGCACATCGACATTAAGTCCGAGACCCTTGCCGCCGACATCCTCAAGAACGTCCCCGTTCACGAGGAGCCCGCCGCCGACCTGATCGGTGACGAGGAGGACGACGACGTCCGTCGCTGCGAGTACGTGTCCGAGGACGGCATTCAGTGCCGCAACCAGGCCCGTCCCGGCTCCCGTTTCTGCGGTGTCCACGACACCGACGCCTTCGATGATGCGGAGGACCTGATCTAGCGCGCGGTCGCGCCGGACGGGTTCCGGCGCATCTCCCACGCTCGTTCAGTCTCTAGGCACCAAGGTGCCAGAAAGGGTAGGTGAAGTCATATGGCAAAAGTCCGTGTGTCCACCCTGGCCAAAGAGTTCGGCATGACCTCCAAGGAACTGATGGGTCATCTCGCCGATATGAAGATTCCCGCTAAGTCCGCTTCCTCCGCCCTGGAGGACGCTTACGTCGCCATGGTCCGCAAGCAGCTCGCCCCGGTGATCGAGGCCCGCGCCCAGGAAGTCGAGGCCGCCAAGCAGGCCGAGGAGCAGGCCGCTGCCGCCGAGGAGGCCGCGCGTGCCGCCGAGGCCGAGCGCGAGCGCATCGCTGCCGAGAAGGCACGCGAGGAGGAGCGCCGCCAGTTCGCCGCGGCCCAGGCTGCCGAGGAGGCCGCCCGCGCCGAGGCCGAGGCCAAGAAGAAGGCCGAGCAGGAGCGCCTTGCCCGCGAGAAGGAGGAGGCTGCCCGCGAGGCCCAGCGCCGCGCCGTTCCCGCTTCCGACTCCGGTTCGCGTTTCCGTTCGCTGCTCGACCAGATCGCCGCACAGGAGACCGTGCTCAAGGAGAAGAAGGACGCCGAGGACAAGGCCAAGGCCGAGCGCGCCGCCGAGCGCGGTAACCGTCGTGGCGGCAACAACGACCGCCGCGGTGGCCGTCGTAACGATCGCAACGCCTCCGACAACAACTCCGAGCGCAACGCCTCCGAGAGCCGTCCGCACAGTCATCGCACCAACGCCAGCAACAACGTCGCTGCCGGCATGGACTTCCCCAACCCCGATAAGCAGGGCAAGGGCAAGAAGCGCAAGGGCGGTCACAACAACGAAGAGGACCACTACAGCCGCATGGCTCGCGAGGCCGAGGAGTACAGCCGCGAGAAGGTGCTCGAGGAGGCTCGTGCTGCCGTCGAGGAGGCCTCTCGCGAGTCCACCGGTCGCCGCAAGAAGCGCAAGGAGAAGCGCGAGCGCGAGGCTGCCAAGGCTCAGGAGGAGCGCAAGATAGAGGAGGCGCTGGCCCAGGGCGTGAACCCCGAGGACCTCGACGCCATCAAGGTCTCCCAGGGCGTTACCGTCCAGGAGCTTGCCGAGGCGCTCGACGTTCCGGCCAACGACATCATCAAGCGCCTGTTCCTGCTGGGTACGCCGCTCACCATGACGCAGTCCATGTCCGACGACCTCGTTGAGCTCGTTGCCGACGACCTGGGCCGTCAGATCAAGATTATCACCCCCGAGGAGGAGAACACCTTCTCGTTCTACGACGATCCCGCCGACCTTAAGCCGCGTGCCCCGGTCGTCACCGTCATGGGCCACGTCGACCACGGCAAGACGTCGCTGCTTGACGCCATCCGTCACACCGGCGTTGCTGCCGGCGAGGCGGGCGGCATTACGCAGGCCATCGGCGCTTCGCAGGTCATGATCAACGACCGCAAGATCACCTTTATCGATACCCCGGGTCACGCCACCTTTACGGCTATGCGTGCCCGTGGCGCCAAGGTGACCGACATCGTCATCCTGATCGTCGCCGCTGACGACGGCGTCATGCCCCAGACGGTCGAGTCGATCAACCACGCCAAGGCCGCCGGCGTACCCATCGTCGTTGCCGTCAACAAGATTGATAAGCCGGGCGCCAACCCCGACCGTGTGCGTCAGGAGCTCACCGAGTACGGAGTCATCCCCGAGGAGTGGGGCGGACAGAACATGTTCGTCAACATCTCGGCCAAGCAGAAGATCGGTATCGACGAACTTCTGGAGACCGTGCTGCTCCAGGCCGACGTGCTCGAGCTCAAGGCCAACCCGGACACCTTTGCCTCCGGCAACGTCCTCGAGGCCAAGCTCGACAAGGGCCGTGGCTCGGTCGCTACCGTGCTCGTGACCCGCGGTACCTTGCACGTGGGCGATACGCTGGTCGCCGGCCTTACCTATGGCCGCGTCCGTGCCATGCTCGACCCCAAGGGCCGCGCCGTCACCGAGGCCGGTCCCTCCGACGCTGTCGAGATTTTGGGCCTGCAGTCCGTGCCCAACGCCGGTGACGAGTTCCGCGTGTTCGAGGACGAGCGCGAGGCACGCGCCCTGGCCGATGAACGTTCGCTCAAGGCCCGTATCGAGGAGCAGAGCCGCGTCAAGCACGTCACGCTCGAGAACCTCTTCGAGACCATTGCCGACGCCGAGGTCAAGGAGCTCAACCTGATCATCAAGGCCGACGTCCAGGGTTCCATCGAGGCCCTTCAGGACTCGCTCGACAAGATGGATCAGTCCGAGGTTCGCATCAACACGATCCACTCCGCCGTTGGCGCCATCAACGAGACCGACGTCGTTCTGGCCGACGCCTCCAACGCCATCATCATCGGCTTTGGCGTCCGTCCCGACGGTAAGGCCCGCTCCGCCGCCGAGCGCGAGGGCGTCGAGATTCGTTGCTACGACGTCATCTACAAGTGCCTCGAGGAGCTCGACGCCGCCCGTATCGGCATGCTCAAGCCCACCGAGGTTGAGGTCGCCACGGGTACCGCGACCGTCCTGGACACCTTCAAGGTGCCCAAAGTCGGTATCGCTGCCGGTGTCCGCGTCGAAGAGGGCGAGATCGCCGCGACCGATTCCGTGCGCCTGGTGCGCGACGGTATCGTGGTCTTTAACGGCAAGATCGCCTCGATGCGCCACTACAAGGACGAGGCCAAGAGCCTCAAGAGCGGTTCCGAGGGCGGCATTGGCCTGGAGAACTTCCAGGACATCAAGCCCGGCGACCAGATCGAGGGTTACCGTATCGACCAGGTTGCCCGTACCGAGTAGGGGGTAGCGCTATGAAGCAAACGCAGGCAACCCGCCGTCTGGGCGAGCAGCTTCGCGAGAAGCTTGGTTATATCCTGCTCTTTGAGGTTTCCGATCCGCGTCTCGACCTGGTCACCCTGACTGCGGTCGAGGTCGCGGTGGACCGTTCGTTCGCACGCGTGTACGTGTCGTGCGATGCGAGCCGCTACGATGAGGTCATGGAGGCGCTTGCTAGCGCTAAGGGCCGTATTCGCAGCCTGTTGGCTCGCTCGCTCGATTGGCGTGTCACGCCCGAGCTCGATTTTCGCATCGATCGCTCGACCGATGAGGCCGAGCGCATCACGCGTGCGCTGGAAAACGTTCCCGCCACGCTTGCGATCGAAAAGGACGAGGACGGCTATCCGATAGCGGATGCCGCCCAGGAGGCAGCTTTAGATGACTAATTCCGCCGACCTCGCCTCGTGCGAGCCTGCAGATATTCAGCGACGCATCCTCGAGCTCATCGAGGGTGCGTCCTTCATTGCGATTTCGGGACATACTTCTCCCGATGGCGATGCCTTGGGCTCCGTATTGGGTCTGGGCCTTTCGCTCATGAAGTTTTTCCCCAACAAGGACATTGCCCTGCTGCTGGCAGACGATGACCCAGTTCCGCGCATCTACCGCTTTATGGAAGGCTCCGATCGCCTGGTGCCGGCATCTGCGTACACCGGCAATCCTGACTTGTTCATCTCGGTGGACGTGCCGGTCGTCGAGCGCCTCAATAATTCCGCCGAGGTGCTTCGCCGCTCCAAGCATGTGGTGTGCTTTGATCACCATCCGGCGCGCGAGGAGTTTGCCGAGCTCAGCCTGAGGCGCGTCGAAGCTGCAGCCTGCGCTATGATCATCGACCGCTTCTTGGACAATTGTGGCATTGTCGCACGTGATGGCGTTGCGACCTGCCTGCTGTGTGGCTTGGTTACCGATACCGGCCGTTTTCAGTACCAAAACGCCGATGCCGCCGCGTTCCATGCGGCCTCGCGCCTGGTGGCGCACGGTGCCGATCCGGCGCGCGTTGCGCTCGAGGTCTACCAGAGCATGCGCGTTGAGTTTTTGCACCTCAAGTCCATCGTTATGGGCCGCATCAAGACGGTGGCCCACGGGCGTGTCGCGTATAGCTATGCGTACCAGAGTGACCTTGAGGCTTGCGGTGTCACCTCGGATGAGTGCGACGGCCTGGTTGACGTGGTGCGCTCGGTGGTGGGCGTCGAGGTCTGCCTGTTCCTGAAGGGTATTGAGGGCGATACCAAGGTGCGTGGCAACCTGCGCTCCAAGGGCGACCTCGATGTGTCCGAGATTGCTGCCAATTTTGGCGGTGGCGGGCATCATGCCGCCGCCGGCTTTTCCAACAACGGAACAATTCTCGAGACGCTCACCGTGGCACTTCCCATGCTGGCCGAGCTGGTAGGGGAGGATCCCGCTTCGGTGACCGTCGAGCTTTAACTTTTTGGATGGTACATGGCTCGTCGTACGCCTTCACAACTGAATATGCTGCTCGCTGTCGATAAGCCGGTGGGCTGCACGTCCCACGATGTGGTCTCGCAATGCCGACGCGCCCTCCATGAGCGGCGTGTCGGCCATGCCGGCACGCTCGACCCCATGGCATCTGGCGTCATGGTGGTGGGTGTGGGCCAGGCCACCCGTCTGCTGGGCATGCTCACGCTCGATACCAAAAGCTACGTCGCCGATATTTCGTTTGGCGCCGAGACCAATACCGATGATGCGGAGGGCGAGGCGGTCCGCACGGTGGCTGTTGCCAACGAGCTCCGCGATCCTGCCTATGCTCGTGAGCGCTTGGCCGCCATGCTGGGCCCGCAGATGCAGGTGCCGCCGGCGTTTTCTGCTATCTCGGTCAATGGCGTTCGCGCCTACAAGTCTGCTCGCGAGGGCAATGCGGTGGACCTACCTCCGCGCCCCGTCGAGGTCTATGCCGCCGACCTGATCGCCGTGGGCGGCGAAGGTGATACGTGTGTGTGGACCGTGGCGTTCTCGGTGAGCAAGGGCACCTATATTCGTGCGCTCGCTCGCGACCTGGGCCGCGCTTGCGATAGCGCCGCGCATATTTCCGCGCTGCGCCGCACGGCTTCCGGTGTTGTTTCCATTGGCGCTTGTCATGCGGCCGAGGAGCTTTCTCCCGAGTCCGCGGCTGGCTTTGCCCTGGATCCCATTGCGGCCCTGGGCGCCACACGTGTTGACTTGCCGGGCAATCTTGCCGACGACCTGCTCTGCGGCCGACGCATTCCCGTTGAGCGTGCGCTTGCCGATTTCGATTCCTCGAAGGCGCCGTTTGCGTTGGTGCTCGATGGGGGACTCAAGGCGCTCGCCCGCATTGAGGGCGGCCGCTTTGTCATGGAGCACGTGTTTCCGCAGGCAATCGGCGGTGTTCGATGATGTTGTCCGCTCGCGAGCTCGCGCGTGTCTTTTTCGCGGGCGAGTCGGACGAGGCTCGCATCGTTGCTGCCGATACGTTTGATGAGTGTGAGCACTTGGGTACCGCTTCAATCGCCATTGGCGTGTTCGACGGCGTTCACCGTGGACACCAGGAACTCATCGAAGCGCTTGTCCGTGATGCCCGTGCCCATGGCTGTAAGGCGGTCGTGGTTACCTTCGATCCCGACCCGGACGTTGTGGTGAGCCCTTCGCCCGCTCAAAAATTGATGACGACGGCCGACCGTCTGCATGCCTTGGCTCAAACCGGAGTCGATGCGGTGGTGGCCGTTCCCTTTACGCCTGAGGTTGCGGCACTCGACCATGTCGGTTTTCTCGCACTGCTGTCACGCGTAGTCGACATTCGCTCGATTCGCGTTGGCAGTGACTTTAGGCTGGGTCGTGGCGGTGCTTCTGGTGTTGCCGAGATGCGCTCCTGGGGTTCCGAGCACGGCGTTGACGTGTATGGTCACGACCTGCTTTGCGAGGGCGGTGAGGCCATTTGCGCCACCCGCATTCGTCATGAGCTGGGACAGGGCCATGTGGAGCTTGCTGCTGAGTTACTCGGCCGTCCGTATATGGTGCGTGGCGGTGTTATTCGCGGCCGTCACGAGGGTTCTGGCATGGGCTTTCCCACGGCAAACATTCAGGTGCCCGAGTGTATTCAGGTGCCTGCCGATGGCGTCTACGAGGGCCTGGTGCTGGTCGAAGATACCGTGTGGCCTGCCGCCGTCAACGTGGGCCTGCCGCCGACGTATGCCAACGATGCCGCCTCGGCGCATCTCGAGGCCAACCTGATCGGGTATGCGGGCGATCTGTACGGCGCCTCGGTGTCGCTGGCGTTTACGCGTTGGCTGCGCCCGTCGCGCGTGTTCGATTCGCTGGACGAGCTTATCGCGACCGTCGAGGGTAATATTGACGATATCCGTCATCATTTGGGTGAGCAGGGGGTGAGCATCTGTGATTAGCGATGAGGAAAAAGACCAGGTACGCGCTGCGTCCGATCTGGTTGCCATCGTGCAGGAAACGGTTGAGCTTAAGCCCCGCGGCCATGAGTTTTGGGGTTGCTGCCCCTTCCATGGCGAAAAGACCCCGTCGTTCCACATTATCCCCGCTACGCAGGTGTGGCACTGCTTTGGTTGTGGCGAGGGCGGCGACGTCTTCACCTACATCATGAAGCGCGAGAACCTGAGCTTTCCCGAGTCGATTCGCTACCTGGCCGACCGTGCCGGCATTGAGCTGCACGATACCGGCGCTTATCGCGAGCGCGGCACCAAGCGCGCCCGCATCTACGACCTGTGCGCTGAGACCGCCCAGTTCTATCACACCATGCTCATGCGCGGTAAGGACAGCCGTCCGCGCGAGTACTTTGCCAGCCGCGGTATGGGCGGCGATGTCTGCCGCCGCTACTGTCTGGGCTTTGCGCCGGGCCGCAACGCGCTGGTGTCGCATCTGTCGCAGGCGGGCTTTACGCCGCAGGAGATGATCGACGCCAACGTGGCCGTGAGCCGTGGGCGCGGGCAGCTCGCCGATCGTTTTTACGACCGTGTGATGTTTCCCATTTTTGACGAGCAGGGTCATAACATAGCCTTCGGCGGGCGCATTATGGGCGACGGCCAGCCGAAGTACCTCAATACCGCTGAGACGAGCGTGTTCCATAAAAAGCGAAACCTCTACGGCTTTAACTGGGCTAAGGAGTTTATCGTTGCGCAGGATACAGCCATCGTGGTTGAGGGATATACCGACTGCATCGCCTGCTGGGAGGCGGGGATCAAAAACGTCGTCGCCACGCTGGGTACGGCGCTGACGGAACATCATGTAAAGACGCTCACCCGTTTTGCCAAGCGCATCGTGTATATGTTCGACGGCGACGCCGCCGGCCAAAAGGCCGCGCGACGTGCGATTCAGTTTATCGAGCAGGATTCGATGGATCTGCGCTGCGTGGTGCTTCCCGACGGCAACGACCCCATGGAGTTCATTACCGCGCATGGGGGCGAGGCGCTGCAGGCGCGCATCGACGCCGCCGAGCCCCTCATGGACTTTGTTTACCGCTCACTGCAGGAGTCGAGCGACATCACCACGCCGGGCGGTCGTGCCAAGGCGCTCGAGGATGCGCTGACGCTCATCTATCCGCTGCGCGATAGCTACATGATCGATACGTACTTTATCCAGATTGCCGACCTGCTGGGTTTGGATTTGGAGACGGTGCGCTCAAGCTCGGGACGCGTGTTTCGCGATGTTGCCAAGCGCGAGGACGCCGAGCGTCGTCGCGAGCAGAACTACGAGCGCCAGCGGGCGCAGACCGAGCGCGCAGGCAGCGCAGGCGGTCGGGCGTCTGGTTCGCAGGGGGCGTCTCGCGGTGCTTGGGCGTCGGGGGCGACGCCGCCGGTGTCCACGCCGGTCGAGGAAGAACCGTACGACTATGTTCCGCTCGAGGCCTACGGGGCCGCGCCGGTCGAGGCTGTCGACGATATGCCGCCGATTGATGTGCCGGTTGGTATGGATGGCGCGGCACCGGTCGCCGATATAATGGGCGCGCCCGCGTCGCCGACGATGCCGATCGTGCTGACCGACCTAGAGCGAAAGTCTTTGGCGGGGGAGCGCGAGCTGCTGACGATGCTCACGAGCTACCCCGACCTGTTCCGCACGTATGCCGATCGCATCTGCTCGATCGAGTGGGTTGATCCGCGTCACGAGTCCATCGCGTGGGCCGTGCTCGCGACGCCGCCGGGCACCGACCCCACGGCGTGCATGGATGCGGCGCGCGCGGTGTGTCCCGAGGCAGCGTCGCTTGTCAGCGCCGGGCGCATTTCGTCGACGAGCAAGCACCCCACCGAGACGAACATCGTGTTTATGCTTGATACCCTTGAGCTCTACACCATCAAGCGCCGCATGCGCGCCGCACAGGCCAAGCTTCGCCAGGACCGGTCGCTCGACGATGAGGCGCGCCGTGTGCTGACGATGCAGGCGATGCAAGATTCTCAGCGCCAGCGCGAGCTCCAAAAGTCGATTGGTGGCGTGGCCGATCCGTTCCGTTTGATCGGTTTGGAGACTGCGGGCGCCGACCAGGCCTAGATGTTGTGGTCAACCAGCGTATTCGCGCCTATATCCAGTCTGAATTTTGGGTATAGACGTCAATGTGTGTGCTAAAGTAATGAGTCCTGTGGACTATGAAGGGAGAATCTGTGCCAAAAAAGAGTGAGAGCACGGGTACTGGGCTGGAATCCTACGTTGCAAAGCTCATGGGCAACGGCTCAAACAGGACTTCGGTAACCGAGGACGAGATTCAGGTCGCCCTGAAGGATATCGATGTGTCTGACGAGCAGCTCAACGCGGTGTATTCCGCGCTGCGCAACAGCGGCATCCAGATTATCTCCGCGAGCGGAAACGACGACGCCCCCATGGACGTCGACGATGACGATAACGATAGCGATACCGACGATTTCGATGACGACGAGCACGATTCCGGCTCGCTCGACGATCACGAGCTTAAGATGGCCCGTCAGGCCGACGCCGAGATGGGTTCTTCCAAGAGCAAGAAGAAGCGCACCGTGCGCACGTCCCGTTCGCGTTCGCGCGTGCGTGGCATCGATGCCTCCACGGTGATGCTGACCGGCGACCCGGTTCGTATGTACCTTAAGGAGATCGGTAAGGTCGACCTGCTGACCGCCTCCGAAGAGGTCGATCTGGCCATGAAGATCGAGGCTGGCCTTGACGCCACCGAGAAGCTCGAGGCCGCCGAGGCGGGCGAGATCGAGCTTACCCGCGCCGAGATGCGTCGCCTGACCCGCATCGAGAACGTGGGTCTCGAGGCCAAGCAGGCGCTCATCAGCGCCAACCTGCGTCTGGTCGTCTCCATCGCCAAGCGCTATGTCGGTCGCGGCATGCTGTTCCTGGACCTGATCCAGGAGGGCAACCTCGGTCTGATCCGCGCCGTCGAGAAGTTCGACTACCAGAAGGGCTTTAAGTTCTCCACGTACGCCACGTGGTGGATCCGCCAGGCCATCACGCGTGCTATCGCCGACCAGGCCCGTACTATCCGTATTCCCGTGCACATGGTCGAGACCATCAACAAGCTCGTCCGCGTGCAGCGCCAGCTTCTCCAGGACTTGGGTCGCGACCCGACCCCCGAGGAGATTGGTGCCGAGATGGACATGAGTGCCGATCGCGTCCGCGAGATCCAGAAGATTTCGCAGGAGCCCGTGTCGCTCGAGACCCCCATCGGCGAGGAAGAGGATTCCCAGCTGGGCGACTTCATCGAGGACTCCCAGGCTATCGTTCCGCCCGATGCCGCCAGCTTCTCCATGCTGCAGGAGCAGCTCACCCAGGTGCTCGATTCGCTTGCCGATCGTGAGCGCAAGGTTATCGAGCTGCGCTTTGGCCTTGTCGACGGACATCCCCGTACGCTCGAGGAAGTCGGCCGCGAGTTTGGCGTCACGCGCGAGCGTATCCGCCAGATCGAGTCCAAGACCCTGGCCAAGCTCCGCCACCCCAGCCGCAGTAGCAAGCTGAAGGACTATATTGAGTCTTAACCTCGCAAGCAAGAAGCGCCCTCAAGCACATCCGTTTGGGGGCGCTTTCATGCAGTCATTGGGGACGTCCGCAATGACTAGTCGGAAAAATTCTCAAAAAAGTTCTTGCCCTAAGCTGATTCGTCCGTATAATAAACTTCGTTGCTTGAGAGCACACACCTATTCCTCGGTAGCTCAATGGTAGAGCACGCGGCTGTTAACCGCGCTGTTGTAGGTTCGAGTCCTACCCGGGGAGCCAGAATTTCTCAGCCCATTCCGCTGGGCTTTTAAATTCCTCGGTAGCTCAATGGTAGAGCACGCGGCTGTTAACCGCGCTGTTGTAGGTTCGAGTCCTACCCGGGGAGCCAGGTTGTAAAACCCGTCGCTTATGCGGCGGGTTTTTTCATGCCGCGATCGCCTGTGGCGAACGTTACCGTATCAACATTTCGTGTCGAGGATGTAATCGCGAACCCCGCCACCTCAACATGGCGCACTCGTTGTAAACTATTGGAATGATTGCTCCCACGAGATGGTGCCGTGAGCACCAGATAAGGAGATTCTTGTGTCTGAGACCATTAACGGCAGCCTGAGCGTCTCGAACGACGTTATTGCCGATATTGCCGGTTATGCCGCGATGACGTGCTATGGCGTCGTCGGTATGGCCGAGCAGCTCCAGGGCGCCGAGAGCGTGCGCTTGCTTGCCGGTCAGCGCCTTCGCAAGGGCGTGCTTGTCTCCGCCGACGAGAACGGCCTTACGGTCGATCTTCACGTCGTGCTCGAGAACGGCGTCAACATGAAGTCCGTTTGCCACAATCTTTCGAGCTCCGTTGCCTTCACCCTGCAGGAGATCGCCCAGATCGATCCTGCCAGCCTTAAGATCGGCATCCACATCGACGCGCTCAAGAGCCGTCTGAACTAGCATCCGAAAACGGAGATTCAAATACCCATGATTGCAAAGACCATTCGCACCTGTTTTCCGATCGCTGCGGCTGCCGTTTCCGACAAGGCCGAGGAGATCAACAAGCTCAACGTCTTCCCCGTACCCGACGGCGACACCGGCACAAACATGTCGCTCACGCTTGCCTCGGTGACCAAGGAGCTTTCCGCCCTTCCCGCCGATGCCGATATGGAGGCCATCGCCGGCGCCATCACCCACGGATCCCTGATGGGTGCCCGCGGCAACTCCGGCGTCATCACCTCGCAGATCCTGCGCGGCGTGGCCGAGGGCCTCGTCTCTGCCGACGAGCCCATCACGTCTGCCAACATCGCTTTCGCCTTCCGTCGCGCCGTCAAGGTCGCCTTCCAGGCTGTCCGTAAGCCCATCGAGGGCACGATCCTCACGGTCCTGCGCGATGTTTCGACCAAGGCCGATGAGTGCGAGAAGAAGAAGTTCTCGGCCGAGGACGCTCTCGATGCCATCGTCGTCGAGGCCTATCAGTCCGTCGCCCGCACGCCCGACCTGCTGCCCGTTCTGAAGGAGAACGGCGTGGTCGACTCCGGCGCCTTTGGCTTTGCCATCTTCCTGGAGAACTTTGTTGCCGCCGCGCTTGGCCGCAGCACCGTTGTCGAGGATTTCTCCGCCACGTTTGATTCCGCCGGTTCTGCCCGCGACGCGGCCCTCGGTCGCGTTGAGATCGAGGCTAACGACGATTGGGAGGGCTCGGAGTTTCGCTACTGCAACGAGTTCCTCTTTAAGGCCGACGCTCCCTTTGACGAGGATGAGTGCCTTAAGTTCCTGGGCTCCATGGGCGACTGTGAGCTGCTCGTGGGTGCCTACCCCGACTATAAGATCCACGTGCACTCCAACACCCCCAACCTGGTGCTCGAGCACATGCTGCAGCTCGGTCAAATCTACGAGGTCTTTATCCACAACATGGAGATGGAGGCCCACGACCGTACCGCCAAGATTCACGAGGACCAGGAGAAGGCTGCCGAGCCCGCCAAGGCGCTGGGCTTTGTCGCCGTTGCCGCTGGTTCGGGCGAGGCCGACATCCTCAAGTCCCTCGGCGTTGACGTGATCGTCTCGGGTGGCCAGACCATGAACCCCTCGACCGCCGACCTGCTGGGCGCGGTGGACCAGGTCAACGCGACCTCGGTCGTCATCCTGCCCAATAACGGCAACATCCGTATGGCTGCCGAGGCTGCCGCTTCTGCCTGCACCGACAAGAAGGTCGCCGTCGTTCCCACTAAGACCGTCCCGCAGGCGTTCTCCGCACTGTTCGCGGTCCTGCCCGATTCCGAGCTCGAGGATGCTGTTGCCGCCATGGTCGACGCCATCAGCGAAGTTCGCGATGGCGAGGTCACCCGCGCCGTGCGTGATTCCAGCGCCTCCGACGGCTCTCCGATTCACTCCGGTGACGTCATGGGCATTATTGCCGGCTCCATCGACGTGGTCGGCTCCGACGTGAAGCAGGTCACGCTCGACTGCATCAACCGCATGCAGGAGGAAGAGGAGGGCGACGCGCTGACGATTCTGGCCGGCGAGGAGTTGTCCGATGAGGCCTTCCAGGAGATCGTCGACGCCATCGAGGAGGCTCAACCCGACCTGGAGATTGATGCCCATCGTGGCGAGCAGCCGCTCTATCCTGTGATCTTCTCGATCGAGTAGGCAACTGCCCATGTCCGAGCTGTGCTCCGTGCCGCGCGTCTCGGAGCGCTTTGCCCAGAGCAATGCGCTCGACGAGGATATCGCGCGACTCAAATATGTTTCGGGTAAACGTGAGGAGGCCCTTCGCCGTCTGGGAATTAGGACGGTGGGGGACCTCCTTCTCCATATCCCTCATCGATACCTGGACTTTACGCGCTCCTGGTCCATCGAGATGGCGCCCATCGGTACCGTGTGCACGATTGTCGCCACGGTCGATCGTATCGTCCAAAAACAGCCCCGCCCGCGTATGCAGGTGACCGAGGTCTCGCTGGTGGACGAGACGGGCGTGCTGCAGGTCGCCTTTTTCCGTCAGCCCTGGATTGCCCAGCAGTTTAAGCAGGGCGACCGCCTGGCCGTGATGGGTAAGGTCGAGTTTGCCTACGGCTTTAAGCAGATGGCCTCTCCGCATTTCGAAAAGCTCGAGGAGGGGCGTGCCGCGGGCACCATTCTGCCGGTCCACTATGTGAGCGATGGCGTGAGCCAGGCGTGGATGCGCCGCATCGTAAGCGGCGCGCTCGAGGTCGTCGGCAATCCCTTCGATCCGATTCCCGCACGCTTGCGCGTCAAGCGTCGTCTGATGAGCAATGCCCGCGCGCTGCGCTCAATTCACTTTCCCTCGAGTATGGCCGAGCGCGATATTGCGCGGCGGCGTCTTGCCTACGAGGAATGTCTCTGCTTGCAGCTCGCGCTTCGCCTGCGCAACGATGGCGGTATGGTCGACGTAGCGCCTTATACACATGCCGCGGGCGAGCACCTGGCAGCGCTCAGGGAAGCCCTACCGTTTTCGCTGAGCGACGAGCAGGAGGCCGCGTTCCAAGACATCCTGCACGACATGTGCGATGGCGGGCGCGTGATGAACCGCCTGCTTCTGGGCGACGTCGGTACCGGCAAGACGGCCGTCGCCGCCTGCGCGCTGGCTGTCGCGGCCGATTCGGGCACTCAGTCCTGCGTTATGGCGCCTACGGGCGTGCTGGCGCGTCAATATGCCGATAAGACCGGCCCCTTGCTCTCGCAGGCTGGCATGTCCTGGGCGCTCCTGACGGGCGCCACGCCGGCGGCCGAGCGCGTGCAGATCCATGCGCAGCTGGAATCGGGCGAGCTCGACGTCCTCTTTGGAACCCACGCGGTCCTTTCGGACAACGTGGCGTTTAAGCATCTGTCGCTTGTCGTCATCGACGAGCAGCACCGCTTTGGTGTGGGCCAGCGCAATGCCCTGCGTGCCAAGGGGCCGGGTGCCGACCTGCTCGTCATGACGGCGACGCCCATCCCGCGTACGCTGGCGCTCTCGGTCTACGGCGACCTGGACACGAGCATCATCCGCCATCGACCTGTTCCGGGAGCGGGCGTTACGACACGCGTGCTCACCGAGTCGAGCCGCGACCTTGCCTACGGCGCCATTCGCGAGGCGCACGAAAAGGGCCAGCAGGCCTACGTGATTTGCCCGCTCGTGGAGCCGAGTGACTCGGCCGATGAGCTGGAAGACGTGCCCGGTATCGCCCGCGACGACGAGGGCCGCGTGACCGTCCCCGTGCCGCTGCACGATACGGCAACCGAGCTCGACCGCCTTCGCCTGGCGTTGCCGGGACTTACCATCGAGCGCCTTCACGGCCGCATGCCGGCGGGGGAGAAGGACCGCGTGATCGATGCCTTCAAGCGTGGCGAGATCGATGTGCTCGTATCGACCACGGTGGTCGAGGTGGGCGTCGACGTGCCCAACGCCACCGTCATGGTCATCGAGAACGGTGAACGCTTTGGCTTGGCGGCCCTGCACCAACTGCGCGGTCGCGTGGGCCGCGGCAGCGTGTCGGGCACCTGCCTGGTCATGACGCACTCCAAGGGCAACGGCGGCGCATCGGCGGCGCAAGACCGTCTCCAGTCGCTCGAAAAGACCTCGGACGGCTTTACGCTCGCCCAGATGGACCTGCGCCTGCGCCACGAGGGCGAAATCCTGGGCTACCGTCAGCACGGCGGCGTGACCCTGCGCTTTGTGGACCTGGACGCCGACGAGGATCTTATCGAGTGGGCCCATTTGGACGCGGTCGAGCTCTTGCGGTATGCTTGCAACCTTGACTCCGTGGCGACGCGCCCCTTGCGCGATGCGGTCGCCACGCGTTATCGACATATCTTTAAGGAGGTCAGCGGAGGATGAGAATCATCGGCGGTGAATGGCGCGGCCGCAAGATCGAAGAGCCGCGCGGGCGCGATGTCACCCGTCCCACGACCGATCGCGTGCGCGAGGCATGTGCATCCATGGTCATGTCGGCGTTCGATTTCGATTTGGACGAGGTCCGCGTGCTGGATGCCTTTGGCGGCTCCGGTGCCCTGGGAATCGAGATGCTCTCGCGTGGCGCTCGCTCGCTCACCACGTTCGAGATCGATCGCAATGCCGCCTGTCTGATTACCAAGAATATCGAGTCGCTGTGCCGCGATCGCTCTCGCTGGCGCATCGTCACCGGCGATGTACTGGCGAGTGCCTCACGCGGCCGTGTGCCAGGTGGTCCTTTTGATCTGGTCCTGCTCGATCCACCGTATGTCTTTGGCGCCGAGCCGGTCGAGGAGCTGCTGCAAAATCTTTCCCAGCAGGGTTTGCTGGCACCCGGGGCCTTTGCCCTGTTTGAGCACGCCGCATCCGATGCGAGCGCTCATCCAGCTGGTTTTGAGACCGTGCGGGAGAAGCGTTACGGCATTACCTCGGTTGACTTGCTGCGCTGGGCGGCCGAGGACGAGAACGAGCATGCTAACGACAGCGACAACGACGAGGACGTGCCATCGGAGGACACCCATGAATGACACCATCAACCGCGTGATCGTCCCGGGCACCTTCGATCCCATCACCTTTGGTCACATAGACGTGATTCGCCGTGCCCGCCGCATCTTTCCCAGCGTGATTGTCGCCGTGGCCGAATCGCAGGGTAAAAACGGCGTGGGTACCACCTTTATGCTCGACGAGCGCGTGGCGCTGGCCCGCGAGGCGCTCGGCGATTTGGACGGCGTCGAGGTGCTGCCCTTCACCGGCCTGCTGGTCGACTTTGCACGTGAGCAGGGGGCAGGTGCCGTCGTTAAGGGTCTGCGCGCCATGACCGACTTTGAATACGAGCTGCAGCAGGCCGACCTCAACTATCGTCTGGATTGCGAGCTGGAGTCTATCTTTGTCATGAGTGCTCCGCAGTACGGGTACATCTCGAGCTCGGTGGTGCGCCAGATCGCTTCGCTTGGCAGCGACGTATCGACGTTTGTGCCGCCCAACGTGGTCGCAGCGCTCAAACATCGCTTTTCGTGACGTTTTTTATTGCCTGGTGGCATGTGGTAAACTAACACGATGATATGTTACCTATGAAAGGAGACCGGATGCCGGGCGAGAATTTTCCTGGCGACAGGATCGTGAGTCTTGTCGACGAGCTCGAGGGGCTCATCGAAGAGGCTAAGACGCCGTTCGGCAAGAACGCCCAGATGAAGGTTATCGACGCCGACGTCTTCTTTAACATCCTCGATGAGATCCGCATGAGCTATCCCGAGGAGTGGCAGAAGTCCCGCCGTATCCTCAAAGAGCGCGAGGAGCTTATGGCTTCCGCCGCCGCACAGGCCGATTCCATCATTGCCGATGCTCAGCAGCAGGCGCTCACCATTGCCGGTGAGCAGGAGATCGTCCGCTTAGCCCAGCAACAGGCCGACGACATCCGCGACCGTGCCCAGCAGTACGAGCGCGAGACGCGTTATGCCGCCGAGGATTACGCCGAGCAGGTCTTTACGCACCTCGAGGAGAACCTTAAGAGTCTGACCGGCACCGTCACTCGTTGCCGTCAGCAGCTCAACGAGGGCGCCGCCCAGCAGAACGGTCAGTGGTAATGGCTGAGTTCCCGAGCGTAACCGTCGATCTTTCCGAGCAGCTCGAGTTTCCCGGAGACTCTTATCCGCTGACCGGCAAGGTCGATGTCGCCACCTACACGGTGGGCGAGAAGGAGTACCAGCTGCAGGACGGCATTTCCTACGACGTGGTCTTTACCAACGCCGGTACCGGTGTTCTGCTTTCGGGCATGGTCCGCGCTCACGCCACCGGCGAGTGCGATCGCTGCCTGGAGCCCGCATCGTTTGATATCGCAGGCGAGATCGAGGAGTTCTACCTCTTTAACGAGCCCGAGGACCCCGAGGCCTACGAAGACGGCTACGAGTTGCTGGGCGAGGATCGCATTGTCGATCTGGGCGAGCCCATCAACGACGCGGTCGTCATGGACACGCCGTTCGTTGTCCTGTGCAAGCCCGATTGCCGCGGCCTTTGCCCCACCTGTGGCATCAATCTCAACGTCGAGCAATGCGATTGCGCCGCCAAGGCGGAGGCCGAATGGGCCGCTGCCACGGAAAATCCATTTGCAGCATTAAAGAATCTCAAGCTTGACGAGTAAAACTGTGGTAGTATCGCTACTTGCGCGTAATCGCCACACTGGATAGTTCATAAGGAAGGTCACTATGCCCGTACCTAAACAAAAGCAGGGTCGTATCCGCACCCATACCCGTCGTTCCGCCAACATGAAGATCTCGGCTGCGGCTCAGTCCACGTGCCCCCGTTGCGGCGCTGTTAAGCTCCCGCACCACGTGTGCCCCAGCTGCGGTTTCTACAAGGACCGCGAGGTTATCGTTACCGAGTAACTGTATACTCTGGATACGATGCCGTTCCAACTGGAACCACAATGGCCGGCTCAATGAGTCGGCCATTTTTGTATAAGGAGCATATGAAATGAGTAACGTTCGCGTTTGTGTAGACGTTGTGGGCGGAGACGAGAAGCCCCAGGTTGTTCTCGATGGTATCGAGGCTGCGCTTGCGGCAGATTCCGAGATCGAGATTTTGGCCGTCGGTCCCGCCGAAATCGTCAACCCCTTTGCCGCAGCGCATGCCCGCGTGGAGGCTCTGGAGGCCCCCGATGTCATCAGCATGGAGGACGATCCCATCCGCGCTGTGATGACCAAGCGCAAGTCCTCGATCGTGCTTGCATGTCGTGCCATTAAGAAGGGCAATGCGGACGCGTTTTTCTCGGCCGGCTCGACCGGTGCCATGACCGCTGCCGCCACGGCCTACGTGACGCCGTTTAGGTATCAGGCCGAAGGCAAGAAGCAGCCGGTGCGCCCCTGTCTGACCAATGCACTGCCCAATCGCGCCGGCGGTCTGACGGTGCTGTGCGACATGGGTGCCAACCCCGATGTCGAGGTTGACGATATGGTGCGTTTTGCCCAGATGGGCAGCGCCTATGCCCGCGTCGTCCTGGGCATCGAGCATCCTCGCGTGGGCCTGCTCGCCAACGGCACCGAGGACGAGAAGGGCTCCAACTTTACCAAGGCCTGCTTCCCGGCCATGAAAGCCGCCGTTCCCGGCTTTGTTGGTAACTGCGAGGGAACGGACATCACCTCAGGTAACTTCGATGTCGTCGTTGCCGATGGCATGTCGGGCAATATTGCGCTCAAGGCCACCGAGGGCGCTGCCAAGTTTTTGCTGCAGGAGCTCAAGGGTGTCTTTATGTCTTCGCTTGGCACCAAGATTGCCGCGCTGCTCATCAAAAAGCAGATGCGCGAGATTAAGGCCAAGCTCTCTGGCGACGCCAAGGGCGGCGCGATTCTTCTGGGCCTGCGCGGCGTGGTCCTGATCGGCCATGGCGCCACCTCGGTCGAGGCTGTTAAAAACGGTACGCTCGCGGCGGCCGAAGCCGTGCGCGCGGGGCTGGTCGAGAACGTCGCCAACTCCATGGACGGTATCGTTTTATAAGAGCGAGTTAGAGCGCTGTTATGTGCTTCGCGGCGCACGTCGTGGGGTAGAATCAGAACCGTGTCTTGGTACCGCCCGGGCGGTACCATTCTTTTGGTATTCATGCACTATGAGAGGAAGCGCTATGGACCGCTCCGAAATCTTCGACAAGATCGCCGAGGTCGCTGCTGACGTTCTGGGCGTCGATGTTGCCGAAATTAGCGATGAGACCACCTTTGACGACCTCGATGCCAACTCGCTCGAGCGCCTGCAGCTGGTTACGGCTATCGAGGACGAGTTCAACCTCGAGATCGATGACGAGACTCTGCTCTCGCTCAACTCTGTCGCCGACGCCGTCGACGCTATCGAAGCTGCCAAGGAGGCCTAAGTCTTGGCTTTATCCGAACGACTTACGCGTGCCCAGGAAATCCTGGGCCACGAGTTCAATAATAAGGTGCTGCTGCGCGCGGCACTTACGCATCCCTCGGCCGTCGAGGGCCAGCCGGTTTCTGCCAGCTATGAGCGCCTTGAGTTCTTGGGCGATTCCATTTTGGGCGCTGTGGTCGCACGCTCCCTGTTTGAGTCCTATCCGGAGTTTGACGAGGGCAAGCTCACGCGCTTGAAGGTGTCGCTTGTCTCGGGCGCTACGCTGTCCGAGGTTTCTCACGAGCTGGGCATCGACGACATCATCATCTTTGGTGCCTCCGAGACCGGTACCGGTGCGCGCGGCTTGCATTCGGCCCTCGAGAACGTCTATGAGTCGCTCGTGGGCGCGCTGTACCTGGATGCCGGCTGGGATGCCGCGGCAGAGTTTATCCATCGTACGCTTAAGCCGCATTTGGCTTCCGAGCGTGCCGAGCATCCTGCAAACCCCAAGTCGTTTTTGCAGGAGTGCGTGCAAGCCGACGGTCACGAGCCCCCGGCGTATAAGCTCGTTGGCTCCGAGGGCCCGGCGCATGCGCCCACCTTTACCGCCGTGGTGTTGATCGATGGTATTCGTCAGGGTCGCGGCTCCGGCTCCTCAAAGAAGGAAGCCGAGGGAGCCGCTGCACTCGAGGCACTTGACCGCATGGGCTACACCACCAACGGCGTGATTCTCAACAAGAAGCCTGTTTAAGCGAGGAACCGTGTATCTCAAGTCCCTCACGCTCAAGGGGTTCAAGTCGTTTGCCGACCGCGCCCATATGACGTTTGAGCCGGGCCTGACCGTCATCGTCGGTCCCAACGGCTCGGGAAAATCGAACATCTCCGACTCGATTCTGTGGGTCCTGGGCGAGCAGAGCGCCAAGCAGCTGCGCGGCCAGGCCATGGAGGATGTCATCTTCTCGGGCTCGTCAGCGCGCAAGCCGGTGGGTGTCGCCGAGGTCACGCTTGTGCTCGATAACTCGGACCATATGCTGCCCGTCGATTTTGACGAGGTCGCCATCACCCGTCGTATGTATCGCTCGGGCGAAAGCGAGTACCTCATCAACTCGAGCCCGTGCCGCCTGATGGACATTCAGGACATCTTGCACGATTCGGGCCTGGGCAAGGATACACATTCCATCATCAGCCAGGGCAAGCTCGATGCCATCTTGCAGAGCCGCCCTGAGGAGCGCCGTGCCCTCATCGAGGAGGCCGCCGGCATCTCCAAGCACAAGCGCCGCAAGGAGCGTGCGCTCAAAAAGATTAAGTCGATGGACGAGCACCTGACGCGTGCCCGCGACATCAATAAGGAAATCGCCCGTCAGCTGCGACCGTTGGAGCGTCAGGTCGATCGCGCGCGCAAGTACAAAGAGCTGTCCTCGCGTGCGAACGAGCTTACGCAGATGCTAGCCGTCGACGAGCTGCGTTCGCTGCAGTCGCAGTGGAACGACCTGGAGAGCCGTTCCAAGGAAGGCGCCGCCGAGCTGGAGCTTGCGCAGTACCGCTTGGGCGAAAAGGAGCGCGAGCTCGAGAAGCTTCAGGTCATGCTCGAGGAAAAGGGCCTGTTTGTGGGCGACCTGGGCGAGCAGCGCCGTCATATGCAAGATGTGGTCGGCCGCATTAACTCCGACATGCGCCTGCTCGAGGAAAAGGGCCACAACATGGTGTCGCGCCTGTCTGACATGCGCGGGCAGATTTCGAGCTCCGAGCATCAGCGACGTCGCGTGTTCGAGGAGCTCGAGGACGCGCGTGCGCAGCTTGAGGAAGTGACCGGTGCGCACATGCAGGCCCAGGAGGACGTCGACGCCGCTGGTCCTGCCGCCGCTGAGCTCCACGAGCGGCGCGTGGCGCTCGACAATCAGATTTCGCAGCTTACGCGTGAGCAACGCGATGTGCAGCGCGTGGCCGATAACGCCGCGCTCGAGCTTGCCAAGGTGAAGGACTCGCTGAGCAATGCCGAGGTCGAGGACAACATGTATGCCTCGCGCCTGGAGCAGATTGACGAGCAGCTCGAGGAGGTCATGGCCTCGCTCGAGAGCCGTCGCGACCGCGCCGAGGAGCTTGAGGGCGCTCTTGAGGAAGCGCGCCAGGCTCAGGTTGATGCGCGTGAGGCCACCGAGACGGCACGCGCGGCCCTGAAGGACCTGCGTGCCCGCGAGAGTGAGGCGCGCAACAAGCTATCCGAGGTGCGCTCGGAGCTTGCCAGCCAAAAGAAACTCGATGCCCGCATGGCCGACAGCTCGCCGCTCGTGAGCCGTCTGGTGGGTGCGCTGGGCGACGATGTCTTGGGTCGTCTGGGCGACGTGCTGGAGGCCCCGCGCGAGCTTGAGGGCCTGGTTGAGCAATTGCTCGCCGGCGATATCGATGCGCTGCTGTTTGATGACGCCGCCACGCTTGAGCGTGCCGGTCGTGCGGCTCTGGACCAAAAGAAGGCCTCGGGCGAAGCACTGCTGGTGGCGCGCGGCGTGAGCGGCTCTACCGCCGCTGAGGGCGCTGCCGGTACCCGCCTGGTTGATCGTCTGTCCGTGCGCGCAGGCTACGGACCCGTCGTCGAGGCGCTGCTCGGCGGCTATTACGTCGTTGACGATCTTGCTGCCGCGCTGTCGGCGCCGGTCGTTGAAGGCGTGACTTACGTGACCCCCGATGGCGCCCGCGTCGCCTGCGGCGGCCTGGTGCGCGTGGGGCTTGATGCCGGCGAGGCTTCGGGTGCCTTGGAGCGCAAGCGCCGCATCCGTGAGCTCGAGGGCCTGGAACCCGATCTGGCTGCCATCTTTGAGCATGCTTCGGACCAAGTCGTTGAGGCCAACGCTGCCGTCGAGGAGGCCCGTGCCGCCGAGGGCGATGCCGCCGGTGAGATCGCCCGTCTTGAGGGCGAGCGCCGCTCGCTGCTTTCCGAGATCGGCCGCTTGGAGCAAAGCGCCAACAATGCCGAGGTCGAGCGCGTGCGCACCTCCAAGCGCCGCGAGCAGGCCTCCGAAGCCGTTCGCGCTGCGCGCCCGCGCGTTGACGAGCTCACCCGTTCGCGTGACGAGGCCCGCGCGCAGGCAAGCGATCTGGGCTTGCAGATTTCTGAGGCCAACGACGAACTCGACCGCGTTCGCCGTGACGATTCCGAGGCTGCCGGCAAGCTCGCCGACGCCAAGGTTCGCCTAGCCCAGACGAGCGAACGCCTGCGTTCGCTGAAGGGCCGCGTGCCCGACCTGGAGCATCGTCTTGAGGGCATCGACCGTCGTATCCGCGGAACACGCCAGGCCTCGCGCTCGCTCGAGCTGCTGCGCCTGCGCGTCGATCCCATGCACGAACGCTATTCTGCCCTGTTGGAACGCGCGTCGGATTGGGCAGCGCGCCTGCGTGACCAGGCCTCTCTGGAGGAGGCGGACTCCGCTTCGCTCAAGAAGACCATCGAGGATGCCAAGGCAGAGGTTGCCCGCGCTAAGGAGCGAGTCGATACCGCCTCTGCCACGCAAAACGAGTTCAAGGTCGCGCGTGGCAAGCTCGAGGTGCAGGTCGAGGCTGCCATCAAGGCCATTACCGCCGATGGCACGACGGTGCTCGAGGAAGCGCTCATGCTTCCGGCGCCCACGGACCGCGATGCCGCCGAGCGCGAACTCAACCAGCTTGTGCGCCAGATCAACAACCTTGGTCCCGTTAACCAAGTTGCCATGGAGGAGTACGAGCAGCTCAAACGCCGCGCCGACTACATCGAGGAGCAGCTGGCCGATTTGGAGAGCGCGCGCAAGGCGCTCACCAAGATCACGGTGGCCATTGATCGCAAGATGCGCAAGGCGTTCCTGGTGACGTTTGAGAAGGTCGACGCGAACTTCCGCGAGATCTTCGCTATGCTCTTCCCGGGCGGCCAGGCTCATCTGGAGATGACCGATCCCGAGCATCCTGCCGAGACGGGTATCGAGGTCGTGGCGCAGCCGCGCGGCAAGCGCATCACCAAGATGATGCTCATGTCGGGCGGCGAGAAGAGCCTGACGGCGCTCGCCCTGCTCTTTGCTGTGTACCGCACGCGCACGGTGCCGTTCTATGTGCTGGACGAGGTCGAGGCGGCACTCGATGACGCCAACCTGTCCAAGCTCATCGGCGCGCTCGATGTGTTGCGTTCCGATACGCAGCTCTTGGTCATTTCGCATCAGCGCCGTACTATGGAGGACGCTGACGTCCTCTATGGCGTCTCGATGCAAGCCGACGGCGTCAGTCGCGTCGTCTCGCAAAAACTCGATCGCGAAACCGGAAAGGTCGTGAATGCATAATGGGATTCTTTGACGCTCTCTCGCGCGGACTTGAGCGCAGTCGCGAGGCCCTCAACGAGGTCTTTTACTTTGGCGGCGAGGTCGACGAGGATTTTTGGGAGGACTTAGAGGACACCCTCGTCATGGGTGACATGGGTGCCGAGATCGCCATTCAGGTCTCCGATGACCTGCGCGACGCCGCGGCCAAGAAGAACCTCAAGACCGCTCCGCAGCTTCGTCGTGCCCTGGCCGAGCAGCTCGAGCAGCACTTTGTGCCCATCGAGCGCGATCCGTTTTCCGATACGCCGAGCTGCGTGCTGTTTGTGGGCATTAACGGTGCCGGCAAGACCACTACGGTCGGCAAGATCGCGAGCGCCATGGCCGCCCGCGGCAAGAACGTGGTGATCGGTTCGGCCGACACCTTCCGCGCCGCCGCCATCGAGCAGCTCGATGTGTGGGGCCAGCGCGCTGGCGTACCGGTTATCAAGCGTGACCGCGGCTCCGATCCGGCGAGCGTGTGCTATGACGTGCTCGACGAGGCCGATAAGCGCGGCAGCGACCTGGTGCTTATCGATACCGCCGGCCGTCTGCACACGAGCCCTGAGCTCATGCGCGAGCTTGCCAAGGTGGTTAACGTGACGCGTAAGCGCGCCGCCAATATGGCCGCCGGTCCCATGCCGGTTTCGGTCGTGCTTGTGATCGACGCCGCGACGGGTCAAAACGGTCTGAACCAGGCGCTCGAGTTTAACGAGGCGCTGGGCCTGGACGGTATTATCATGACTAAGCTCGACGGCACGGCTAAGGGCGGTATCGCCATGGCCGTGGCCGAGAAACTCAAGCTCCCGATCCTGCGCGTGGGCGTGGGCGAGCAGGTCGATGACCTGCAGGAGTTCAATGCCAAAGATTTCTGCCGCGCCCTGGTGGGCGAGTCCAATTAAGGAGTGACTAGTGTTTGATTCCCTGAGCGATCGCCTCAACGACACATTTGACCGCCTGCGCGGCAAGGGCAAGCTGACCGAGGCCGATATTACTTCGGCCATGCGCGATATTCGCATGGCGCTGCTCGAGGCCGACGTTAACTTTAAGGTCGTCAAGGAGTTCGTCGCCAAGACCAAGGAGCGCTGCATGACCGCCGAGGTCATGGAGTCGCTGTCGCCGGCGCAAAACGTCGTCAAGATTGTGCTCGACGAGCTCACCGAGATGCTCGGCTCCACCGAGAGCAAGCTCGTCTTTAGTAACCGTATTCCCAACGTCATCATGCTCGTGGGCCTGCAGGGCTCCGGTAAGACCACGGCGGCCGTAAAGCTGGCCTACCTGCTCAAGAAGCAGGGCCGCTCGCCGTTGCTCGCCGCGTGCGACGTCTACCGTCCCGCTGCTGCCGACCAGCTGGCCACGCTCGGTGGCGAGATCGGCGTACCGGTCTTCCGCGGCGACGGTGCGCACCCGGTCGATATCGCCAAGGGCGCCATCCAGGAGGCCGTCGATCACCTGCGCGACGTGGTCATCGTCGATACCGCCGGACGTCTTCAGATCGACGAACAGATGATGCAGGAGGCCGTGGACATCAAGAAGGCCGTCAAGCCCGATCAGGTGCTGATGGTCGTCGATGCCATGACCGGCCAGGATATCGTCAACGTCGTCTCGACCTTCGCCGAGCGCACCGACTTTGACGGCGTGATCATCTCCAAGCTCGATGGCGACGCCCGTGGCGGCGGCGCGCTTTCCGTGCGCCAGGTGACCGGCAAGCCCATCAAGTTTGTGAGCATGGGCGAGAAGCCCGATTCGCTGGAGCCGTTCTACCCCGATCGTATGGCCAAGCGCATTCTGGGTATGGGCGACGTTGTCGGCATCATCGAGAAGGCCCAGGAGGCGGCCGACGCCGAGCAGCTCGAGGCTGCCGAGCGCATGCTGCGCGAGGGCTTCACCATGAACGACATGCTCGACCAGATGAAGGCCGTCAAGAAGATGGGCGGCATGAAGGGCATTCTGGGCATGCTCCCCGGTGGCCAGCGTGCGCTTAACCAGATGGGTGGCAACCTGGACGAAGGTATCTTCGATAAGAACGAGGCCATCATCATGTCGATGACCAAGGAGGAGCGCCTTCGCCCCTCCATCATCAACGGCCAGCGCCGTGCCCGCATTGCCAAGGGCGCCGGCGTGACCCCCACCGAGGTCAATAGCCTTATGAAGCAGTGGGGCGAGATGAATAAGATGATGGGCCGCATGCGCACGATGGCCAATCAGGCGCAGGCCGGCGGTAAGAAGGGCAAGAAGGGTAAGAAAGGCAAAAAGATGCGCATGCCCAATATTCCCGGTTTGGATGCCATGGGGCTGGGCGGCATGGGCGGCCTGGGAACGGGCGGCCCCAAGTCCGATATGGACCTGCTGCGTCAAATGGAAGCGCAGATGCGTAATAAGAAATAGTGCTGTAATTCCAGCTTGATATGGCAAAGGCCACTCGGAAGCTACCGGGTGGCCTTTGTTGTTGGCTTTGATTGTTGGGTTGCGTTCTGTGTCGCGCCCCGAGTTCGCGGTGCCGTGCCGCTAGTGGCAGCCGCAGCCCTCGTGGCCCTCGTGCTCGTGATGGCCGTGACAACCACAGGACTCGCCATGCTCATGTGCGTGCTCGTGGTCATGGCCGTGGCAGCCGCACGTGGCCTCGCCGTTCTGTGCAAGCGTGCCGGCGATAAGGGCCTCGACGCAAGCGTCGCAGCTGCCCTGGGCGCCTGCGTATACCGTGATGCCGGCTTGAGCAAGCGCGTTGATAGCGCCACCGCCGATGCCGCCGCAGATGAGCGTGTCAACGCCACCGTTGGCAAGCAGGCCCGCCAAGGCGCCGTGGCCGGTGCCACCGGTGCCTACGACCTGCTCGTTGAGCACCTTGTCATCCTGGATGTCATAGATCTTGAACTGTTCGCTGCGGCCAAAGTGCATAAAGATGTTGCCGTTGTCGTACGTCGTTGCCACCCTCATGGTGTCAGCCTCCTTTGCTGGCCATGCGGCCGTTGTCGTGGTGATGGGGGAGTACGCGATGTTTCCGCCTTCGATGACGATCGCCCGTCCATTGACCAGCGCGTTTGCCACCTTGCGATGCGCGCGGCTGCAGATTGCCGCCACCGTGGCGCGGGCAATGCCCATGCACTGGGCGACTTCCTCCTGATTGAGGCCTTCCAGGTCGCATAGGCGCAAGACCTCGAGCTCGTCGACTGTCATATCGATAGCGTCTCCGCTGGCAAGGCCGTCGGGGGTAAAGCAACGATATTCGGGGATGATCCCAACACGGCGCAATTTTTCGCGTCTTCCTGCCATACACTCTCCAAATCTGACATATGTCAACAATAGAATAGCGAACGTGGGGATTTGCGCAAGGAATTTCTGTCATATGTCAGAAAATGAGGGCTTATGTTTGGGCTGTGGGGCTGTGCGCGCCTGGGCTACAATAAAAATCGCTTATAGGCGACTGACAGGAGGGTCAATGAGCAAGGCTGATCAACAGTTTGTATCCATGTGCCGCGACATTCTGGACCATGGCACCACCACCGAGGGCCAAAAGGTCCGTCCGGTGTGGGAGGACGGCACCCCTGCCTATACCATTAAAAACTTTGGCGTTACGGCGCGCTACGACCTGCGCGAGGAGTTCCCTGCGCTCACCCTGCGCCGCACGGCGCTTAAGTCTGCGATGGACGAGATTTTGTGGATCTATCAAAAGAAGTCCAATAACGTCCATGACCTCAACAGCCATATTTGGGATGAGTGGGCCGACGAGACCGGCTCCATCGGCAAGGCCTACGGGTACCAGATTGGCCAGAAGAGCCATTATGCCGAGGGCGATTTCGACCAGATGGACCGAGTGCTGTACGATCTTAAGCACACACCGTACAGTCGCCGCATCATGACCAACACGTATGTGTTTAGCGACCTGTCCGAGATGCACCTGTATCCGTGCGCGTACAGCGTGACCTATAACGTCACGCAGCGCCCGCAGGACGACAAGCCGACGCTCAACATGATTCTCAACCAGCGCAGCCAGGACATTTTGGCCGCGAACAACTGGAATGTGTGCCAGTACGCCATCTTGCTGATGATGGTTGCGCAGTCGATCGATATGATTCCCGGCGAGCTGCTGCATGTGATCGCCGACGCCCATATCTACGACCGTCATGTCGATATTGTCCGCGAACTTATCGAGCGTCCGCAGTTTGCGGCGCCTAAGGTAACGCTTAACCCCGACGTGCACGATTTCTATGCGTTTACGACCGACGACCTGATTGTGGAGGGCTACGAGCACGGTCCGCAGGTCAAGAACATTCCCATTGCGGTGTAGGTGGTGCTCATGACGTGTAAGCTATCTGCTATCGTTGCCGTGTGTGACGATTGGGGCATTGGGTGCGAGGGCGACATGGTGGTGTCCAATCGCGCCGACATGCGCCATTTTGTGGCCTGCACCAAGGGCTGCCCGGTCATCATGGGACGCAAGACGCTGCTGAGTTTTCCCGGTGGGCGTCCACTTAAGAACCGTCGCAATATCGTGCTTACCCGCGACGAGGATTTTGCTGTCGAGGGCGTCGACGTGGTGCATAGCATCGACGAGGCGCTCGCCGCGGTTGCCGATGAGCCCGTTGCCTGGGTGATCGGTGGCGGCGAGGTGTATCGGCGGTTTTTGCCGTATTGCGCCGAGGCCGAGGTCACGCACGACCATTGCACTCATGCCGTGGACACGTACTTTCCCGATTTGGACGCCGATCCCGCGTGGGAGATTGCGTGGCGTGGCGGTGTTGCCACGATTGCCTCGGGCGAGGGCGACGAGGGTGTCGATTATGAGTTCGTGACGTATCGTCGCGTTGAGGCGTAAATCGCCTGGCGTGAACGGTATTATCGGGTTGATTGAATGTATGGGGCGGCGCTTAGCGTCGCCTCGTTTGGTATAGATGTGCTGTAAAGAAGGGTGCGGGCAGGCTGCTATGACTGATGCCGTTGAGGTTCTGCGAATTGATTCGCTCGAGGACGAGCGGCTCGATGCCTACGTGCGACTGACCGAGCGTGAGCTTCGCTGCGTGCTGGAGCCGCAGAAGGGCATTTTTATCGCTGAGAGTGCCAAGGTCATCGAGCGTGCGGTTCGCGCCGGATATGAGCCGGTGAGCTTTCTTCTGGGCGAGCGCTGGCTCGACCAGATGATGCCGCTGTTTGAGCGCCTGGCAGTACGCGAAGGTGCGGGCCCGGTTCCCGTGTTCGTGGCCTCGATGGAGCTTATGGAGCAGCTGACGGGCTTTAACGTGACGCGCGGTGCGCTCGCAGCGTTCCGTCGCCCGCGTCAGATTCCGGTTGATGAGTTCTTGGGTGGCGTCGTCGAGGCGGCGGGGGAGCGCCCGGTGCGCGTGTGCGTGCTTGAGGGCATTGTCGACCACACCAACGTCGGCGCGATTTTCCGCTCGGCGGCTGCGCTGAACGTCGATGGTATTTTGGTGAGCCCCACGTGCTGTGACCCGCTGTACCGTCGCTCGGCCCGCGTGAGCATGGGCACGGTGTTCCAGGTGCCCTGGACACGCATTGGCAGCGAGGCGCGCGTATGGCCGCATGATGGGCTGGCGGCGCTGCACGATGCCGGCTTTTCGTGTGCCGCAATGGCGTTGACGGATGATTCGGTGTCATTGGACGATCCCGCGCTGCAGGAGATTGACCGCCTGGCAATCTTTATGGGCACCGAGGGTGCCGGCCTGGGCGCCAAGACCATCTCGGGCTGTGACCGAGCCGTGCGCATTCCGATGGCGCACGGGGTCGATTCGCTCAACGTGGCCGCGGCGAGTGCCGTCGCCTTTTGGCAGCTGTGCCCGCACGTGAGCAACGAGTATCACTACCAGCCGGGGCTGTATCACTAGGTAGATATTTCGCACCGGGCTCTGGTTTGGGGCGTTTCGGCCGATTTCGGTCGGTGCTAAGCTGGTATTGGCTTTGGTCTTAAATTGCCGTTTTGTTGTATGACGTACGCTAGTGGGGAGGGCGTGTGGCTAAGAAATCTACGGCTATCGATGTAACGCAGGGTGTTATTTGGCAGCAGCTGCTTTCTCTGTGCGTTCCCATCTTTTTTAGTTCGTTTTTTCAGCAGGCCTACACGCTTATCGGTACCTATATCGTCGGTCAGTTTGGCGGCAAGCTCGCGTTGGGCGGCATCCAGGCTACAATGGTGCTCACCGAGCTCTGCATTGGCTTTTGCGTTGGCGTCGGCGCCGGCTGCGCGGTCATTACGGGCCAGTTTTTTGGTCAGCACGATGACGGGCGCCTGAGCCGATCGGTCCATACGGCCATGACGCTCGCGCTGGTGGGCGGTATCGTTTTCTCGATTCTTGGCATAGTGTTCGTTGAGCCCATGCTGGTGCTTATGAACACGCCGCATGAATTATTGGCCGAGGGCGTGGCCTATGCCCGTTGCTATTTTGCCGCCATGGTTGCGGCGCTGCTGCTCAATATGGGAACGGCATTGCTGCGCGCCGTGGGCGACACGCGCGGGCCTGCTGTGATCATCGCTTCCGGTTGCCTTGTTAATGCGGTGCTGGATGTCATCTTCGTTGCCGTGCTTCATATGGAGGCTCTGGGCTGCGGCATCGCGGTGGCGCTGACCATTTGCTCCAACGCCGCGATGATCGTGATTCGTATGATGCACGCACCGGGTGCGTGGCGGCTTTCACTGTCCAAGCTCGGTATTGATCCTGACATTTGTAAGAGCATGATCTCGTGTGGTCTGCCGCTTGGCTTTCAGTCTGCTGCGTATTCGATTTCCAACGTTTTGATTCAGGTGTCGGTCAACTCGTTTGGTGCCGATGTCACCACGGCTTGGGGTCTTTCGGGCCGCCTGGATGGTATTGTCTGGATGGTTACCGAGGCGCTTGGCGTGTCGATCACCACGTTCTCGGCACAGAACTTTGGCGCGCGCAACTACGAGCGCATGCGCAAGGGCTACCATACGTCGCTCGTGCTGTCGTTTATGCTCATTGGTGGCCTGTCTGCCGTGCTGCTGGTATTCTCGGGTCCGCTGTCTCGTCTGTTTGTCGACGATGCTTCGATTTCGGCGTACACCACGACCATCCTCCACTTCATTGCGCCGTTCTATGCGATTTTCTCGATTATCGAGAACGCCTCGGGTTCCATCCGCGGCGCCGGCGTGAGCTTGCAGCCCATGCTGCTCACGATTTTTGGCACCGTCGTGCTCAGGGTGATCTGGGTGTTTGCGATTATGCCGTTCAATCCGTCGCTTGAGCACCTGCTGCTGGTCTACCCCGTAACCTGGGTAATCACCGCCATGATGTTCACCGTCTACCATCACAGCGGCAACTGGCTCGGCCGCGCCACTGCCTAGCCATTGGGGACGTCCGCAATGGCTAGTATTCGATGCCTTGGCGGGCTAGGAGGCCTTCGTCGAAGTAGTGTTTGACGGGGCGCATTTCGGTTACTAGGTCGGCAAGGTCGGCGAGGGGCAGCAAGCCGCGGCCGGTGAGCACGAGCTCCGTGGTGGTCGGTTTCATCGCGATCAACGCTTCGACATCTTCGCGCGTCACAAAGCCCCGTCGCATGGCTTCCCCCAGCTCATCCAAGATCAGCAAGTCGACCTGGCTAATCTGTTCGCGTGCGAGCTCCATGATCTGTGCGGCACAGGCTTCGGGCGTGTCGCGGTCGGCTTGTACGATGCGTAACCCCAATCGAGGCGCTGCGTCATGTTCGGCGCAGTGTAGCTTCTTGGCAAACTGAAGCATGAGCACGTTAAGTCCATAGCCCGTGGCGCGCAGCGCGAGTCCCAGCGCAGCCGTCGTCTTGCCCTTGCCGTCGCCCGTATAGATTTGAACCTTGCCGACTTCCAGTGATGCCATCTCTGTCCTTTCGTGCCCGGCGTCGGTTTATCGCCGTCCGGGTTGGGTATTCTAGAAAACATTATCAACCCCAGTAGATGGAGTTCAAGCAGATGGAGATGGATGACAACAAACGTAGACGGAATATGATCCTCTACGTGCTCATCGCCTTCGTCGTCTACCTCGTGCTCTCGACCGTTCTGTTCCCCAACATCGGTCACACGCAGCAGATTACGAAGACCGATTACTCGACGTTTGTCAAAGCGCTCGATAAGAAGAGCGTCGACAAGGTCGAGTACAACACGGACGATTACACGATTTATTACACCAAGAAGGGCGAGGACGAGAACATCGCCTACAAGACGACCGGTGTGCCGAATGACGCGGGCTTTACCGATCGCGTGCTTGAATCTGGCGCCTCGCTTGAGTCGGTCGTTCCCGATAAGAACTCGGGCCTGATGACCTACTACTTGCTCACCCTCATTCTTCCCATAGCCATCTTCTTCCTCATCGGTTGGTGGCTCAACCGCCGCATGAAGAAGGCTATGGGCGATGACGGTCCGTCGATGAACTTTGGCGGCGGTGGCTTTGGCGGCGGTGGACTGGGTAAGTCCGGCGCGCGCGTGATCGCCTCCAAGGACGTGGGCGTGACCTTTAAGGACGTCGCCGGCCAGGAAGAGGCCAAGGAGTCTCTCAAGGAGGTCGTCGACTTTCTGGAGAAGCCGCAGCGCTACGAGGAAATCGGCGCCAAGCTGCCGCGCGGTGCTCTTCTTGTCGGCCCTCCGGGTACCGGTAAGACCCTGCTTGCCAAGGCCGTTGCCGGCGAGGCGGGCGTGCCGTTCTTTAGTATTTCGGGTTCTGAGTTTGTTGAGATGTTTGTCGGCCGCGGCGCCGCCAAGGTGCGCGATCTGTTTAAGCAGGCCAAGGAAAAGGCCCCGTGCATCGTCTTTATCGATGAGATCGATACCATCGGCAAGAAGCGCGATGGCGGCGGCTTTAGCGGCAACGACGAGCGCGAGCAGACGCTCAACCAGCTGCTGACCGAGATGGACGGCTTCGATAACCACAAGGGTATTGTCGTTCTCGCTGCTACCAACCGCCCCGACAGCCTTGATCCGGCTCTGCTTCGCCCCGGTCGTTTTGACCGCCGCATCCCCGTTGAGCTGCCCGACCTGACCGGCCGTAAGAACATCCTCGAGTTGCATGCCAAGAGCGTGAAGACGCAGCCGCCGATCGACCTGACCGCGATTGCCCGCGCCACGCCCGGTGCCTCGGGCGCCGACCTGGCCAACATCATCAACGAGGGCGCCCTGCGTGCCGTCCGCGAGGGTCGCAAGCGCGCGACGCAGGACGACTTTGAGGAGTCGGTGGAGGTCGTCATCGCCGGTCAGCAGCGCAAGTCCACGGTGCTGTCCGACCACGAGAAACAGGTCGTTTCTTACCACGAGATCGGTCATGCCATCGTTGCTGCCCGCCAAAAGGGTTCTGCGCCGGTCACGAAGATTACCATCGTGCCGCGCACGAGCGGTGCTCTTGGCTACACCATGCAGGTCGAGGAGGATGAGCGCTTCCTGACCACACGCCAGGAGGTCCTGGACAAGCTCGCCGTCTATTGCGGTGGCCGTGCAGCCGAGGAGCTCATCTTTGGCGAGATGACGACCGGCGCAGCTAACGATATAGAGCAGGCCACCAAGCTCGCCCGTAACATGGTGACGCGTTTTGGTATGTCCGATGAGTTTGGCATGATGGCGCTCGGTACCGTTCAGAATGCGTACCTCAACCAGGACACGTCGCTCACCTGCGCCCCCGGTACGGCCGAGCGCGTGGACGCGATTGTCGCCAAGCTGATCGAGGATGCGCACGACCGCGCTCTGCAGATTCTGAAGGAGAACAAGTTTAAGCTCCACGAGCTGGCTCGTTATCTGTACAAGAAGGAGACGATCACGGGCGAGGAGTTCATGAATCTCCTCACGCGCGAGAATCCGCTGATGCCGAAGCAGCAGTAAGGCTGGTTACACAGCATCGAACGCCCCATTTGAGCTTCTATCTCAAATGGGGCGTTTTGCTTGGGAGGGATATGCATGAAGATCGTGGTGAGCGCCTGTTTGATGGGCGAGAGCTGCAAGTATAACGGACTCGACAACTATCATCGCGAGCTGGTCGAGGCTTGCGAGCGCACGGGGACCGAGGTCCTGTTGGTATGCCCTGAGGTTTTTGGCGGCCTGCCCACACCGCGCGATCCTTCCGAGATCGTGGACGGCGAGGTCCGTACCTGCGAGGGTACCTCAGTCGATCGCGAGTTTCGCCTGGGTGCCGAGCGCGCGCTCGACATGTGCGAGCAGGCGGGCGGCCCGTCCCAGATCGCTGCGTGCGTCTTGCAGGACCGTAGCCCCTCGTGTGGTGTAGGCCGTATCTACGACGGAACGTTCAGCGGTACGCTCACACCGGGTAACGGCGTTTTCGTCGACCTGCTCCTGCGCCACGGGTACCGTGTGATTCCGGCTAGCGAGTTCGATCCCAGCATGCTGGAACATTGTCCACAGCACTCGAATCCAACACTTCCTCACGGGTGACCGTTTTGGCATCATCCGTGAAGTTGATATTGAGTACGACCCGGTCATCAAAGACGTAGACCGAGTTGACAGGTGCCGTACCCAGGCAGTCCCTCCCCGCGGTCCTCGCGCAGGAACGCGTACACGGTCCTCCCGTCTCTTGCGCCCCTCCTGACCCAAACCCTGCTAGGAACGAGTGCAGCAAACTGGATTTTAAAATTAGTCTTTGCAAATAACCTTTGAACCTTCACCATCAATTACAATTCCCTGA
>CATYIV010000020.1 GCA_958407465.1 uncultured Collinsella sp.
GATTGGGGAACTAAGCCCTCGTCCCTCCCCGGGATATGTAGCGAGTCGGAGTACCCTTGCCGTTACTCTGCTTTGCCCACAGAGTTGAGGTTGGTCATGCGGATCTTAACCAGCTCGGTGATCTCACGCATGCCCTCCTTGGCCGGCTTCTTAGGATCGAAGCAGGCGGGGTTCTCGGCCATGTAGGCCATGAAGCCCTTGGTGTAGGCCTGACGCAGCTCGGTGGCGTAGTTAACCTTGCAGATGCCGTTCTTCACGGCCTCGGCGACCTGCTCATCGGGCACACCGGAGGTGCCGTGCAGAACCAGCGGCACGTCGACGGCGTCGCGAATGGCCTTGACCACGGACTGCTCGATGTGCGGATCGCTCGTGTACACACCGTGGCTGGTGCCAACGCCAATAGCGAGAGAAGTGCAGCCGGTGCGCTCGACGAACTCCTTGGCCTCGGCCGGATCGGTGTAGGGGCTCTCGCCCTCAACCGCGGGACCGTCGTCCTCCTTGCCGCCAACCTTGCCGAGCTCGGCCTCGACGGGCACGCCCATGGCGCGGCCAGCATCGGCGACGGACTTGGTCAGGGCAATGTTGTCCTCGAAGGACTCGTGCGAGCCGTCGATCATGACAGAGGTGTAGCCAGTGCGGAAAGCCTGCATGCAGCGGTCATAGCCATCGCCGTGATCGAGGTGCAGAGCGACGGGCACGGAAGCGCGCTCGGCGGCAGCCTTGACCATGCCGTAGAAGTAGTCCAGACCAGCGGTCTTGATGGTGCCCGGGGTGGTCTGCATGATGACGGGGGACTTGGTCTCCTCGGCAGCGGCCAGAACGGCCATAACAAACTCGAGGTTCTCGACGTTGAAAGCGCCAACAGCGTAGTGGCCGGCCTGAGCGTCCTTGAGCATCTTTTCGGTGGTAACAAGTGCCATGAGCGTTTGCTCCTCTCCCTCGCCCGCATCTGGACATCGGGCGTAGTTGTTCACAAGGCGTTTTACCTTGCGTTTTGCTGCGCTCATTGTATGAAATTCAGCAGCTTTGCACGTGCGAGATATTGAGCCCATGCAGGTCAATACAGTCATTTTTGAAAAGCAAACGGAAGAAATTTGAGCCGAGTGAACATGTTCGATATTGAATTTTGGGCGTTCAGCGTCTTTCTTTTATAGAAAAGATAAGTAATCGAAAGGTGTTTTCTTACCCAAAAAGAAAATGAACGAAAATAGAGTCAACACAATTCCTGCAAATTTAGCCGAGAATGGAGCAAGCATGGCCCAAGCCACCAACCGCGCTTTTGCCGACGAACGCCGTACCGCCATTATGGAAATGCTCGATCATAATGCCTCGGTGCAGGTAGCAGAAATCGCCCAGACCTTTGGCGTGTCCTCCGTTACCGCCCGCGCCGACCTGGACGCGCTCGCCGAAGCAGGCAAGCTGCGCCGCACGCATGGCGGCGCCGTATCGCTCCACAAACGCCTAACCGTCTCCACGCAGGATCGCCGCATCAACGTCAACGTCGCCGCCAAGCAGGCCATCGCACAAAGCGCCATCGAGCTCGTCAACGACGGCGACACGCTGCTCGTCGACTCGGGCACCACGGCGCTCGAGTTCGTCCGGCTCCTCGATCAGCGCAACGGCATCACCGTTATCACGGCCGACATTACCATCGCCGATTATATCGACGAGAGCATGCCCTCGGTCGATGTCGTCATGCTGGGCGGGGCGCTGCGCAAAGGCCATCGCTATTTGTACGGACCGCTCACTATGCAGGCGCTCCAAATGGTCCATGCCGATCTGGCCGTCATGTGCCCCGGCGCCTTTTTCTCCAGCTGCGGCTTTACGACCGACTTTCCCCAGATGGCCGAGACCAAAACGGCTATGATCGGTGCCGCTCGTCAAAGCGTCGCCCTCATGGACGCCAGCAAGGTCAACGGACGCGGCATGTACCGTTTTGCCGAGCTTGCCGACGTCGACACCATCGTGATGGATAGCGACCCCGATACTGCCGTCGCCACCTCAATCGCCGAGGCCACCGACGACGCCCGCCCAAATCTCATCATCGCCGGCGCTTAAACAAAAACCACCACAAAGGTGCCTGTCCCCTTTGTGGTGGTTGTGATGGCTGAGCGTCAAAAGTGAGCGTGTCGCTACTTGGACAGCTCGTCGGCGAGGGCCTCGATCTGGGCGCGCGAGGCTTCGTTGAGCGAGCCCAGCACAGTCACCTTGTTCTGCGTCAGGGTGATGTCCTTCATGCCCTCGAGCTCCTTGGTCATAACCTTGGCAGCCGCGGGTGCCCAAGAGCCGGCCTCGACGAGCGCCACCGTACGGTTCTGGTAGGCGTGCTCGGCGAGCGTATGGATGAAGGTGCTCATGCACGGGAAGATCTCGCCCTGATAGGTGATGGAGGCGAGCACCAGACGGTCGTAGCGGAACGCATCCTCAACGGCCTCGGCCATGTCGTCACGAGCCAGGTCAAAGACGGAGACCTTCTGGCCGCGAGCCTCAAGCGCAGATGCGAGCTCCTCGACAGCAGCCTTCAGATGCCCGTACACGCTCGCATAGGCAATCGTGATACCCTCGTCCTCGGGCTGATAGCTCGACCAGGTGTTATAGGTGTCGAGGTAGTAGCCCAGGTTCTCAGTCAGCACGGGGCCGTGGAGCGGGCAGATAATCTGGATGTCCAGGTCGGCGGCCTTCTTGAGGACGGCCTGCACGAACTTGCCGAACTTACCGACGATGCCAAAGTAGTAACGGCGCGCTTCGCAAGCCCAGCCCTCGGGATCCTCGATGTCGTTGGCGCCAAACTTGCCAAAACCGTCGGCACTAAAGAGCACCTTGTCGGTGGACTCGTAGGAGAAGAGCACCTCGGGCCAGTGAACATTGGGGGCACCGACAAAGGTTAGGCTGTGGCCGCCCAGGTCGAGCACGTCGCCATCTTTGACGACCATCTTGCGCTCGGGGAAGTCGGTGCCAAAGTAGTTGACCATCATACGGAAGGCGCCCATGCTGGCAACAATCTGCGCCTGGGGATAGCGCTCCATAAAGGCGGCGATGCCGGCGGAGTGATCGGGCTCCATGTGATGGACGATCAGGTAGTCGGGCGTGCGGCCATCGAGCACGGCCTCGAGGTTGCCGAGCCACTCGTCAACAAAACCGCCGTCGACTGAATCGGCGACAGCGATCTTTTCGCCCAAGATAACGTAGCTGTTGTATGCCATGCCGTTCTCGGACACATCGTACTGGCCCTCGAACAGGTCAATGTCGTGATCGTTAACGCCAATGTAGCGGATATCCTTGGTGATCTCCATCAGGCAAAGCCTCCTAGATAGACAAAAGAGCCCGTCTATCATAGCACTCGTCTTCATAGCCACGGCTATCTGCCAGCATCCTTATCGATTGTTATTGAGGCGGAATATATCGCCATTGACCTGCAAAAACTATGTGCGCGGAGCTGCCGTGGTATGTCGAACGATAAGCTGGCCGGGAATACGAATGGCAACGGTTTTGTCCGTTGCCCCCGCCTTGGGAACCGCGTGCTCGAACACCTCGCGTCCACGCTGATGCAAATCGAATCGAACGGTCGTGAGCTCGTTGTGTGCCACAAAATCATCGAGCGAATCGTCGACGCCCACCACGCTCACGTCCTCGGGCACGCGCAGACCGCTATCGCGCAGCGCTGCAATCGCGCCATTTGCCATCTGGTCGTTTGCCGCGTAAATCGCCGTCATGGTGCGATCGTGCTCGGCCAGGTACCTGCCGGCCTCGTAGCCGCTGTTGGCAGACCAGTCGCCCTCGAGCGGCTCTGCCGGCTCGATGTGTTTACGCTCGAGTGCATCTTGCCAACCGGCGCGACGAAATTGTTCGTCGACCGAGAACGACGGGCCGCCAATATAGCGAATCTGCTCGTGCCCCAGCTCAAACAGGTGATCCATAAGCAATAGCGAGCAGCCGTAATGATCGGAGTCGACCGTGGTCACCCGCGGGTGCGCGTACATGGTAACGATGACCGTGCCAATGCCCGGCAGTGGATCAAACGTTTCAAAATCGGGAGCCATACGACTCATGCCGATAATGATGCCGTCCACGGGCAGCGCGGCCATACGACGCGTTGCCTCGGCAAGCGAAAACTCCTCGGTCTTGGACATCTCGACCAGCGTGATGGCGCAATTATGCTCGCGAGCAGCGCTGGCGATGCCATCGATCATTGAGAGGTTGCCAAACTTGGTGACATCGTTGATGCATAGGCCTACCGAATGGTAACGGCCGTCGCGCAGCGAGCGACCGGCATAACTCGGACGAAAGCCGAGCTCTTGCATAGCGGCCTGCACGCGCTGGCGCGTCTGTTCGTTAACGTTGGGCAAGCCGTTGGCGACGCGCGAAACCGTCTGCTGCGAAACGCCAGCAGCGCGGGCGACGTCGGCCATGGAAACCGGACGCGTACCTGTATCGTTGGACGGGCGCCTTGCCACAGGATCACCTTCACCCTTGCGAGATCTGAATAGCGTGAATGCCGGCCTGGGCAGAAATACATCCCGCGCCGAGGCCCGCTATCGTCGGACGCATGTTAACGTACTCTACTTTTTCTATCTGCATCTCTTCTGCTTTATAAGTCCATACGGCAGTACCGTTCACGGCTGTATTTCTACCGATTACCAGATTCTCAAAAAGTGACAAGCGATGTGTTATGAGTACGTTAACATAGCCCGTAACGTGCGGTATCGTGAACACTTGGTTCATGCCGCTTCAAGTTGTTAACGTACTCATAACGACGCAAAACCCACCCGTGCGCGCCAAGGAAAGGACTCCCATGACCACCCCCGACGAAAAGACATTCGCCACGCTCACCAAGCTGTTCGAGGAGGAGTTTGGCCCCATCGGCGACCGCCAGGTGCTCTACGTGCACGCGCCCGGCCGCTCCGAGATCAGCGGCAACCACACTGACCACGAGGGTGGCCACGTTATCGCCGGCTCGCTCGATGTCGCCGTCGACGGCATCGCCGTGGCAACCGATTCCAACAAGGTTCGCGTAGCCGACGAGGGCTATCCCACGTTTGAAATCGCGCTCGACACGCTAGACGTTCAGGAGTCCGAGAAGGGCACGTCCGCGAGCCTCGTCCGCGGCATGGCCCACGAAATCGCTGCTCTGGGCGTTGAGCCCCAGGGCTTCGACTTCGCCTTCACCTGCTCTGTCCCCTCGGGCGGCGGCCTTTCCAGCTCCGCTGCTGTCGAGGCGGCATACGGTCGCGCCATGGAGACGCTCTGGGGAGCACCCGCCATCGAGCCCGTCGTGCTCGCCCAGATGAGCCAGCGCACCGAGAACAACTATTACGGCAAGCCCTGCGGTCTGATGGACCAGGCCGCTGTGTGCCTGGGCGGCCTCGCCTACATGGACTTTGAGGACCAGGCTCAGCCTAAAACCCAGAAGCTCGAGCTCAACTTTGAGGATCACGGTTATGCGCTCGTGCTCGTTAAGGTCGGTGCCGACCACGTGGCCGCCACCGACGACTACGCCGCCGTTCCGCGCGAGATGCAGGACGTCGCTGCCGAGTTTGGCAAGGCACGCCTGTGCGAGGTAAACGTGGCGGACTTTGACGCCAAGCTCCCCGAGCTGCGCGCCAAGCTGGGCGACCGCGCCTGCCTGCGCGCCGTTCACTACTGGTACGAAAACGGCCTGGTCGACAAGCGCTGGGCTGCCCTGAACGCCGGCGACATCGACCGGTTCCTGGTCCTGACGCGCGAGTCCGGCGCCAGCTCCGCCATGTACCTGCAGAATGTTGTTGCCAAGCTGGGCTCCGAGCAGCCTTCCATGTATGCCCTGGCACTGGCCGAGCATGTGCTCGACGGCCGCGGCGCCGTGCGTATCCACGGTGGCGGCTTTGGTGGCACCATCCAGGCCTTCGTGCCGCTCGATCTGGTCGACACCTTCATTGCCAAGATGAACGGCTGGCTGGGCGAGGGTTCTGCCCGCCACTACGCTATCTCTGACAAGGGGGCTTACGCGGCATGGCTGTAATGACTGACGTGCGCGAGGCCGCGCAGAACCTGATCGAGTACGCTATCCACCGATCGATGATCGGCCAGGACGATCGCATCTGGGCATACAACACCATTTTGGAGTGCATCGGCGCCACGGGCCCCGCACTCGACATGGCTTGGGCGCTCAAGACCGAGAAGATTTCGCTCTTGCACCCCGATACACTCCCCGACTTCGACCTAGAGGGCACGCTTGCTGTGCTTTCTGAGGCCGCCGTTGCCAACGGCGCTGCCGAGGACACGGCGTCGGGCCGCGACCGCATCGCCATGCGCATCATGGGCGCACTCATGCCGAGGCCTTCGGTTGTAAACGAGGAGTTCAACGGCCGCATGGGCGTCAACGAGCCCCGCGCCGCGACCGACTGGTTCTACGGTCTGTGCTGCGACGCCGGCTACGTGCGCCGCGCCGCCATCGCGCGCAATATCAAATGGAGCACCCCCACCAACTGGGGCGACCTCGAGATTACCATCAACCTGTCAAAGCCCGAAAAGGACCCGCGCGATATTGCCGCGGCCGGCGCCGCCAAAAACACAGGCGAGAAGTATCCCGCCTGCCAGCTCTGCATCGAAAACGAAGGCTATCCCGGACGCTCCGCTGCAGCCGACGGCGGCGCCCATCCCGCCCGCCAGAATCTGCGCGTTATCCCCATTAAGCTCGACGGCGAGCGCTGGGGTTTCCAATACAGCCCGTACGCGTACTTTAACGAGCACTGCATTGCCATGAGCTCCGAGCATCGCCCTATGCACGTTGACCGCAAGGGCCTGACGTGCCTGCTCGATTTTGTGGACCTGTTCCCGCACTACTTTATTGGCTCCAACGCCGACCTGCCCATCGTGGGCGGCTCGATTCTTTCGCACGACCACTTCCAAGGCGGTGCGCACGAGTTCCCCATGATGCATGCCGCCGAGGTCTCGCAGTTTAGCGTACCCGGATTTGACCAGGTCAGCGGCACTGTGCTGCAATGGCCGCTTTCGGTGCTGCGCCTGCGCTCGCATGACCGCGCTCAGCTGCTCGACGCTGCCGAGAAGATTATCCTCGCTTGGCGCGAGTGGACCGATGAGTCGGTTGGCATCGTCGCGCACACAGTCGACGGCGTAGCGCACAACACCGTGACGCCCGTCATCCGCCGCGTCGATTCCCGCGGCAATGCCGGCGGCGAGATCTACGAGGCCTACCTGGCGCTTCGCTGCAATATCACGACCGACGAGCATCCGCTGGGCGTGTTCCACCCGCATGCCGAGTATCACCATATTAAAAAGGAGAACATCGGCCTGATCGAGGTCATGGGCCTGGCCATTTTACCGCCGCGCTTGGTTCCCGAGCTCGGCGCTGTCCGCGAGCACCTGCTGGCGGCCAAGGCCGATGCCAGCTACGATCTCGCCGGCGCGCTCGAGGGCGACGACCTTTGCCGCAGCCACGCCGCATGGGCCGAGGACGTCTTTGTTCGTCGTGCCGATGAGCTTACGGCCGACAACGCCATCGACATCCTGCACGAGGAGGTGGGCGTGGTGTTTGGCCACGTGCTCGACAACGCCGGCGTCTTTAAGTGGGACGAAGCCGGCCGCGCCGCCCAACAGCGCTTCATCGACTCGCTGTAGCACGCGGGCTCGAACGCACGCCCGCAACAGATAGCGCCAACACGACCACGGCGCCCGCCGGCAACATCGCCGACGGGCGCCGTTTTCTGATGCAAGGGTAGCCAATTTGCACCAAAACAAGGAGTGTTCCAAACTGCCGGCAAAAAGGAACGTCCCTATCTGCCGCATTCCCGAAGCAAGGCAACGCCGATGTTTTGGCAACAGCAGCGAGCGGGTCGCATTTGAGACAAGGTGACGTGAAACGAAAGGGCGCTGACCTTCTGGTCGCGCCCTTGAAGTTGAACGTCAAATTGTCCAAATGCGGCCCGCGCAGCGTCGGCAGGTTACGGCGTTTGGTAAAACGCCGTAACTCTAAAGCTCAGTTACTTCAACGCTGTTGTAGACCTCGTCCCAGCGGTCCATAACCAAATGCCCGGTCTTGGGATCCATGGCGTTGAGCTTGCCGCAGGTATTGGCGGTCTTGAGCACCGTGACGTCGTCGGCGCCGGCAGCAATGGCATGCGCAAAGCCGGCGATGGTCGAGTCGCCGGAACCCGTCGCGTTCACAGCCGCAATCGCGGGCGTCTTGGCGCGGAACGCGCGACCCTCATGGAAGCCCACCGAACCGGCAGCGCCCATCGAGACGACAACCCAGGGAATACCGGCAAAGCGGCCATCGGCGGCGAGCGCCTCGCGCAGGGCATCGACATCATCGGTCGTAAAGGACGTACCCAGCAGGCCGTTAATCTCGGTCAGGTTGGGCTTTACGAGCTCGGGCTTAGCGTCAGACTCCAGCGCGGCCTCCAGCGATGCACCCGAGGTGTCGAGCAGCACCTTGGCGCCCGCCTCCTCGGCGATCTTGACGAGCTCGGCATAGTAGCCGGCATCGACACCACGCGGCAGCGAGCCCGAAAGCGTCACAACGTCCGCCTTCGCTGCAAGCTCGGCGAACTTGGCCGTAAAGGCCTCGAGCTCGGCCGGGGTGATCTGCGGGCCGCTCTCCAGCAGCTCGGTCTGATTACCCTCGTGCAGGATATTCAGGCAGATGCGCGTCTCGCCGGCAATGGGCACAAAGTCGTTCTTGACGCCATCGGCATCCATAAGCTCGGCCATATAGGCACCCATGTGTCCGCCGAGCAGACCGGTCGCGAGCACATCGTCGCCCAACTGCAGCAGCACACGGCTCACGTTGAGGCCCTTGCCGCCAGCGGTCTTTTCGGGCGTCACACGGTTAACATCGTCGATAATCAACTTGTCGAGCTGATAGCGCGTATCAATCGACGGGTTCATGGTAACGGTCAGAATCATGTTGAACTCCTGTTCCGGGGCGGCATGACCCGCCCCAAACATACGATAACTCGTTAAAGGATCTCGATCTCAAAGCCGCGGGTAACAGTCTCCCCCGGCTTGGCCACCAGGCAGCCACGCTTGTGCTCCAGGATATCGTCCTCGTCGGAGCAGGTGGACAGGCCGCCCCACGGTTCCACGGCCACAAAGTCACCCTCGGGCTTGCTCCACACAATCAGGTACGGCATATCGGGAAACGTCAGGCGCACGCCCTTGTCCTCGGTCTTCTTGGTCAGCGTAACCACGCGGCTCTCGAGCACGTCAAAGATGGTCTCCGCGAAGTCGAAGAGCTCGTGGGTCAGCGGCAGGTTCTGGTCGATCATGGGGTTCTTGCTGCGATGCTCAACATCAATCAGACCCGTCGAAGGAACGGCAGTACAGAGCTCGGCGGCCTCGCGCTGATCAAAATGGAGCTCGTAGTCGTCATAGGACTCGCCCTCGTCAAGCGGGCACTTAAAGCCAGGGTGGCCACCCACAAAGAACGGCATGTCCTCGGTGCCCTCATTGGTCACCTCGTACGACACGGCCACCTTAGCCGCATCGATCGTGTAACGAGCAACGATCTTAAACGGATACGGGTACTGCTCGAGCAACTCGGCATGGTCGGCAGAGCTTAGGCTCAGCGCGACCATGTTGTCGCCCTGCTCCTCGAGCTTCCACTCCTGTTTGCGAGCAAAGCCGTGACGGGCGAGCTTAACCTCGCGGCCGCCCATGGTCATTGCGCGACCGTCACGAAGGCCGCCGCAGATCGGGAAACAAATGGGTGCCTGGCCCGACCAGACCGCCGGGTCACCCTGCCACAGATACTCGCGGCCGTTGGCCGTAATAGAAGTGAACGATCCGCCAGCCGTGCTCAACGCAATGCGGACAGAGCCGTTATCAAGAACAAACTCCATAGGAGCCTTCCCTTTCTTACAACAGCCCGCCAAGTCAATAGGGCTGATAGAAAACCGGCCCGCGCCCCCTCACAGAAACGCGAGCCGTCAATTGAAAAGCTGCAGAATGCCTGGTACCGCCAAGAGCGAAGCACTCAAGCCAAGCAAGCAAACGTGTTATCGGAGCAGCTAGCCCGCCAGATGGCTTCGCAGCGTCGACCCGTTACGCGGTTTGGTAAAAACGCGTAACCCCGCTAATCGTGGTATTCGCCGCGGTCCCACTTCTCGAGGAACTCGTCAAAGAAGTGCGGGTCAGCCTGAGCCTCGGCGTCGGCCTTATTGCAGGCGTCGATCTTGGCGATCAGGGCATCGTGCTCGGGGGTCTTCTCGTAGGGCTCCTCCAGGAAGGCAAGCATGATGTCAGCCATCAGGAACTCGCCGGTAATCTTGCCGCCAAAACCCACGATGTTGGCGTTGAGCTCGCGACGGGCATACAGGGCAGAGGTCATGTCGCGAACCAGGGCGCAGCGGGCGCCGGGAACCTTGTTGACGGCGTTGGTGATGCCGATGCCGGTGCCGCACAGGGCCACGCCAAAGTCGGCCTTGCCGCTGGCAACAGCCTCGCCCACGGCCTTACCGTAGATGGGATAGTGCGTACGGGTGTGGCTGTAGGTGCCGCAGTCGAGCACCTTGTAGCCAGCCTGCTCCAGGCGGTCGGCCAGATAGATCTTCTCGTCCGTAACGATATGGTCGCAACCGATTGCGATGGTCTTCTTCATCAGAACGTCCTTTCGTCTGAATTCACAAGTTGAGGTAGAAGTTCGAGTTCTCGGTGGCTCTCGTTAGGCCATCTTGTTGAGCATGTCGACACGGATCTGGTGACGGCCGCCGGCGTACTGGGCGCGCAGGAACTCGCGGGCGATCTTCTTGGCGACCTCGGTGCCCACAACGCCCGGGCCCATGGTGACCATGCGCGAGCCGTTGTGCTCGCGGGTCATGTAGGCGGAACGCTCGTCGGAAATGTTGGCGACGACCATGCCCTTAATCTTGACGGCGGCCATATAGGAGCCGACGCCGTACTTATCGAATGCGAAGCCCTGGGAATCCTTGTGCTCCAGCAGGTCCTTGGCAACGGCGGTCGCGGAATCGACAAAGTCCGCGGCAGGGGTCTCGGAATAGTCAACGACCTCGTGACCGTCGGCGATGAGCATCTCCTTGATGGACTCCTTCATCGACATACCGTCGGCATCGGAAGCGATTACAACCCTCATGACATCCTCCTTGAGAGATACGCAGGTGCGTAGTTTCTGTTTGGAAGTGTTGAATCGCGTTCAGGTCCGGGCATCTGAATGTGCGGTTCTTCACTGTTCATGTTTATTTGAACACATTCGAACAGTAACTGCAACAACTATTTGTTTATCTTTGTTCTTTTTTGAACAAATACCGTTTACGGATGATTGCTGACCGTTTGGATTCAGGGAATGCCCGGCTTGTCACGTATTCAACAAACAAAAAGGGCGGCCGAGAACGTATCTCGGCCGCCCTTCTTACGGTTGGTTTTCCAAAGATCGCTTTGCCGCCTACTCAGACTGCCCACCCTTTTTGGCGCGCTTGGAAGGAGCACTCAAGAAACGACCCGTCAAATAGTTCGCCGGGCCCGAAATATCAATCCCCAGCAGCACGTGTCCCAGCCATAGGAACGCCACGAGCACCAGCAGCGGGATAACGCACGAAGTCACGATCATCACGATGACGCCTTCAATCAGATCGGTCACCTGCCGCACAATCTCATCGGTCATCTGCTTGGCGCCGCTGGTCACCGACGTAACAAGGCTCGAGGCCCCATCAGTCAACTGCTCGAGCACGTTTTTGGACTCCGTGGCCTCGGATTTTTTCTTGTTCGATTTTGAGCTGGTCTCAGCTGACTTGTCCGTGGTGTCGGCCGCGTCCGCAGCCTTTTGCTCAGCTTGCTCAATACTTACGCGATACGTTTCATCGACCTTTTGCGACACCCATACGCTTGCAGGCACGAGCGCCATGCCGATCACGGCAACCACCAGCACGCGTGTCGCCACACGGCGCAGGACAGCGCTCGTGTTCCAGCGCCCGTGAATGCCGAGCGACACCGCAAAGAGCACCAACGCAAACGGGATTAAGATGCCCAGGCCAACCGACCACAAAATCGTGAGCAAATATTTCTCTAGGTAGAGCACGGCTAGCACGATACCAAGGTTGCCTGAAAGCTGCGCGAGCTGCTCGGCGACTGGCGTTCCCGTATCGCCCGGCAGCGCGGTAATGCCCGCAGACAGCGCCACGCACGAGGTCGTAAGCGCCAGTACGTTACCCTTCTTTTGATCGATGACCTCGATGGTGGAGTCCCAAGTTTTGGTATCGGCGAAATGCGGACGAGCTACAAAGCCCGACAGCAGCGCCAGGACCACGAGCGCAACGATAAAGCCAATCTGCAGCTTTTTGTTTGCGCACACGACATCGGACAGGCTGGGCTGCAGCTCGGTTACCGTCGTGTGCTCGGTTATCTGGACAGGACGCCCATGAGCCATCTCGTGCGCATCTTTCTTTTGAATCAATCCGTTGTCCGGCATTTGGATACCTCCTCATTCCGGCCTGTATTGCGGATGGAAGTATACCCACCGAGCAAAAATCGAACGGGAGGACGAACGAAGCGCAACAAGACTGTCCCCAATGACTATCTCGGGATGAGTTGCGGTGGAATAGGGATTGTTTTGCGCCCGCCGGCTCCTATTCAGTCCCTATTTCACCGCAACTTGGAGGAGGACAGAAAAAGCCCTACCGCGGGTAGCGGCAGAGCTTTTGGAAGGGGACTTGGTTGTGAGGACTCGTTAGGCGAGCTTGGCCTCGAGCTCGGCAATGCGCTTGTAGGCATCGATGGTAAAGCGGGCCTGCTTCTCCAGGATCATAGTGGTCATGAGAGTGTCCTGAGCGTGAGCCATGATGAAGGTCATCTCCATCTCGCCACCGCCGGCCTCCTGCGAAAGCAGCTTGGTCTGCGTGTCGTGGGCGCCGATAAGTGCATCGCTGGCATCCTTGTGCAGCTGTTCGGCCTTCTCAAAATCGCCCTCGCGAGCAGCATCGAGCGCTGCAAGCAGATCGGTCTGGGCGTCACCTGCGTATGCGACAATCTCGAATCCAACCATCGAGATTTCTTCTTTGGTTGCCATGTTGCGTTCCTTTCACATATGAACCAATGGAGAGCATCGCGTCCGGGCATACGCGTTGCGTTCTGTATGACAGAAACATTAACATTCAAACAAAAAAGAACAGCGCAAAACGTAATTTCAAGCTATGAACGGTCACTTTTCGCCCGTGAACGGTTTTTAAACCAATCTGAACAATATCGAACACAGTTAGTGACAACCCAAACAGGACCGCACCCTAACGCAAATCGCGCACCGTATCGCCCTCTACGAGCACACCGGGGATCAGCATGTGCTCCACGCCAGACGCACCCCCATCGGCGCCGGCAATCTTGTCGACCGCCCACATGCCGACGCGCTTGTTGTCAAAGCGCACCGTGGTCAGGCGACGGTCGGGCACGATATCGCCCAGGCTATCGTCAACACCCACCACGCTCACGTCCTGGGGCACGCACTTCCCGCGCGACTCGAGCCCACGGATGCAGCCGTAGGCCATGGCGTCGTTGGAGGCATAAATGGCCGTGCAGGTCGGATCATCCGCAAGCACCTGGCCGGCAGCATATCCACTCTGCGCCGTCCAGTCGCCGCGCACGAGCTGCGGGGGCTCAATGCCATGCACACGCAATGTCTCACGCCAGCCTTCCTCGCGCCGCATGCCCGAAAGCGAGCGCTCGGGACACGAGATAAAGTGCACGGTCTTGTGTCCCTGCCCCAGCAAGTACTCGACCACTTGGCGTGAACAATCGAACTGATCGTTATCGACCGTCGAGCACAGCGGATGCTCCAGCATGGTAACGAGCACTGTCTGCATACCGGGCAGCGGTTCAAAGGTTCCAAAGTCCGCCGGCATGCGGTTCATGATTACAACCATACCGTCCACTGGCAGTGCACTCATACGCGACGATGCGCTCTCAAGGGTATAGGGGTGTCCGTCTACTTTAGTGAGGGTGATGGCATAGCCATGTTTGTCGGCCGCGGCGGCAAAGCCCTCCATACGGTCGAGGTTGCCGGTACCGGTAATGTTGAACATGGCGACGCCGACGGTCTTAAACTTACCGCGGCGCAGCGATCGACCGGCAAAATTGGGGCGATACCCCAGCTCGCGCATGGCGGCACGCACGCGCTCCTTGGTCTCGGGGCGCACGCTGGGCGAATCGTGCACCGTACGCGAGACTGTCTGCTCCGAGACGCCCGCGAGACGCGCCACATCCTTAACGGAAACCGATTTTTTAACAGCGGCCATAGGTCGATCTTTCTATGTCGACGATGCCATTGGTGGCACCCTACGCAGTCATTTTTAACGCCTTCAAGTATATCCAACGCCTCCCCCACCATACGCTCACCACCCAAAACCTACCGTTCACCGACATTTTTGCTTCCCCAAACGGCTTTTGGCGCCCAAATGTTAACGTTGCCATTGTGCAAACACAGAGCCACCGGGCGGCTCAAACGTTTACGCATAAGGAATCGACGGTTCGCAGGCACAGGAACCACCGGTTCGTGTCTTTTTTGTGTCGCAAAATGGCAACGTCAACATTTTGGCAACTGAACGCCAAAAGCTACCATCGTTGCTAACCCACCGACTCTTAGGAGCATTGCATGGAGCAACTCATCGCCATCATCGAAAAGGGCCAGCCCTTTTTCAACGCGATCGCCCGCAACAAGTATCTCAAGGCGATTCGCGACGGCTTTATCTCCGTCATCCCCATCATCATCTTCTCGTCCATCTTCTGCCTGGTAGCCTCGGTCCCCAACATCTGGGGTTTCTACTGGCCCGATGACATCAACAACGCCCTGTGGAAGTGCTACAACTACTCCATGGGCATCCTGGCCATCGCCTGCGCCGCCACCACCGCCAAGCACTTCGCCGACGCTCAGAACCGCGACCTGCCCAAGAACAACCAGATCAACTTTATCTCGTGCATGTGCGCGGCCATCATCGGCTTCTTGCTCCTTTCGAGCGACACCATCGCCACGGACGCCGCCAGCGGCTTCAACACCACCTACCTTGGTTCCAAGGGCCTGCTGACTGCCTTCATCGCTGCGTTTGTGACCGGCATCATCTACAAGTTCTTTATCAAGCGCAACATCACCGTCAAGATGCCCGAGCAGGTTCCGCCCAACATTTCGCAGACCTTTAAGGACATCATCCCCTTCTCCGTTTGCATCACCGTCTTTTGGGTGTTTGACATCGTCTTCCGCGCTGCTTTTGGCTTCTGCTTTGCCCAGGGCGTCATCCAGGTGTTCCAGCCCCTGTTCACCGCTGCCGACGGCTACATCGGCCTCGCTGTGATCTACGGCGCCATGAGCCTGTTCTGGTTCGTGGGCGTCCACGGCCCCTCGATCGTCGAGCCTGCCATCGCCGCCGCACTCGTTGCCAACATGACCGACAACCTGGCTGCGTTCCAGGCCGGTCAGCACGCTTCCGCTGTTCTGACCCAGGGTGCCCAGTACTTCGTCGTCTGCATGGGCGGCACCGGCGCCACGCTCGTCCTGGTCTTTATGTTCTGCTTCCTGGCCAAGTCTCAGGAGATGCGCGCTGTCGGTAAGGCCGCAATCGTCCCGGTCTGCTTCGCTGTCAACGAACCGCTGTTGTTCGCCGCACCCATCGTGCTCAACCCCGTCTTCTTTGTCCCGTTTGTCTTTGCCCCGATCGCCAATATCTGGATCCTCAAGATCTTTATCGACTTCTTGGGCATGAACGGCTTTATGTACACCCTGCCCTGGACCGTCCCCGGCCCCATCGGCACCATCATGGGCCTGGGCTTCCAGCCGCTCGCCTTTGTGATGCTCGCCCTTATCCTGGTCGTCGACTTCGTTCTGTACTATCCGTTCTTCCGTGCCTATGACGCCCAGAAGTGCGCCGAGGAGGCCGAGATTTCCGAGGAGGAGCTCGCCGCCAAGAACGCCGAGAAGGCTGCCAAGCTCAACGATGCCTTCCAGGGCAAGGCTGACGCCAAGAGCGTTGCCGCCGGCGCTGCTGCCGAGGCCGTGAAGGCCGATGCCCCCGCCGCTTCCGCAGCACCCGCTACCGAGGCAACAACCGCCAGCGACCTCAACGGCAAGCGCGTGCTCGTGCTCTGCCAGGGTGGCGGAACCTCAGGCCTGCTCGCCAACGCGCTGGCCAAGGCCGCCAAGGAGCGCGGCATCAATCTTGAGACCGCTGCCGAGGCCTATGGCAACCACGTTGACATGCTCCCCGACTTTGACCTGGTCGTCCTGGCCCCGCAGGCCGCAAGCTACCTGGCCGACCTGCAGAAGGACTGCGAGCGCGTGGGCAACAAATGCGTCGCCTGCCGCGGTAAGCAGTACATCGAGCTCTCCCAGAACGGCGACAAGTCTCTCGCCTTCGTAAGCGAGCAACTTTCGAAGTAAGTAACGCTCAGGGCCAGCCGACCATCCAAGACCGGCTGGCCCTTCGATTTAGACGATTGGATTATCATGTCCGTTAACCCCGCTAGCGTCACCAACCCGCCTGCGCAGTTTCCCGAGGGCTTTGTCTTTGGCGGCGCCACTGCTGCTTACCAGGTAGAGGGCGAGACCCGCACCCACGGTAAGGGCAAAGTCGCCTGGGACGACTTCTTGGAGGCCCAAGGGCGCTTCTCCCCCGATCCCGCTTCCGACTTCTACAACCAGTACCCCGTCGATCTGGAACTGTGCGAGGAGTTTGGCATCAACGGCATTCGCCTCTCCATTGCCTGGAGCCGCATCTTCCCCAACGGCACCGGCGAGATCAACCCCGAGGGCGTGCAGTTCTACCACGATCTCTTCGCCGAGTGCCACAAGCACCACGTTGAGCCGTTTGTCACGCTGCATCACTTCGACACGCCGCTTGCCCTCTTTGAGAAGGGCGACTTCCTCAACCGCGAGACCATCGATGCCTTTGTGGACTTTGCCACCTTCTGCTTTAAGGAGTACGCCGACCAGGTGACCTACTGGTTCACCTTTAACGAGATTTGGGCCGATGCCTCCAACACCTACATTGAGGGCACCTTCCCCGGTGGCGTCAAGGCGCATCTGGCCGAGGCCTTCCAGTGCGAGCACAACATGATGCTCGCCCACGCCAAGGCAGTACTGGCCTTCTACAACGGCGGTTTTAAGGGCAAGATCGGCGTCATCCAGTCGCTGGAGTTTAAGTACCCGCTCAACGAGAACGACCCCGCCGATATCAAGGCCGCCAACAACGAGCACGTGCTGCAAAACCAGTTTTTGCTCGACGCCACCTTCCGCGGCGACTACGCGCCCGACACCCTCGAGTGCGCCAACCGTCTGGCCGCCGTCTCGGGCGGCACCATCGAGATCCTAGACGAGGATCTGGAAATCATGCGCGAGGCCGCGCTCTACAACGACTACCTGGGCGTTAACAACTACCAGTGCCGTTTTTTGAAGGCTTACGATGGCGAGAACGACCTGCACCACAACGGTACGGGCGAGAAGGGCACCGGCCGCTGGCGCGTCAAGGGCATTGGCGAGCACGTGAACAAGCCCGGCATCCCCACCACCGACTGGGACTGGATCATCTATCCCGAGGGTCTGTTCGATCTGCTCGTCTACATTAAGCAGCACTACCCCAACTACAAGCAGATCTTCATCACCGAGAACGGCATGGGCTACAAAGACCCCTACAAGGACGGTTTTGTGGACGACCAGCCGCGCATCGACTACATCGAGCAGCACCTGCGCTGGTTGCTCAAGGCCATGGAGGTGGGCGTCAACGTGGGCGGCTACTTCCTGTGGAGCCTGCAGGATCAGTTCTCCTGGACCAATGGCTACAACAAGCGTTACGGCTTCTTCTACGTTGACTTTGAAACCCAGAAGCGAACGCCCAAGGCAAGCGCATACTGGTATAAGCACGTGGCGCAGACCCGTCGTCTGGACTAGCTAACGCCATCGGCCGCCGTGACCATCACGCTGCCGTGCACCTTACCATTCCCGATCGCATGGGCGCTGCGTCCATGCACCTCTTTCCGTGTGGCGGATACGACCTTCCCGGTGGATGCCTCAGCATCCTTGGTCGTATCCGCCGTTTTTGTTTTTGGGCGGGCTGGACCGCGTTCGTTTGTCTCGATCTGTAACATCTGACTCGCTTTTGGCCGTCTAACTGTTACAGATCAAGACAAAGATGATGGCTGGGTAGACAAAATCTCGATCTGTAACACCTAGTTGAGTTTTTGGGTCCTAGCTGTTACAGATTTAGACGAACAGGCCGAGCACGTCTACGCCCGCAGGTCCTTTACGCTGGAACGCTCGACCAGCACACCCGAGACAAGCGTACGGCTTCTGGAGCTCGGAGCTTCTAGGCCCGCAACGACCTCGTTGAGCGCACGGATGCCCAGCTCGCGGTGGCGAAACTTCACCGACGTCAGAATCGAGTTGGGAATCGTCTTGTAGAGCTCATCGTCGAAGCCGATCACGGACACGTCGTCGGGCACACTGAGCCCTTTGTTACGTAGAGCCATCATCACGCCGTTTGCCATGCAGTCGTTAGCAGCGAGGACCGCCGTGCAATCGGGTTTATCGGCAAGCACAAGGCCCGCGGCATAGCCACTATCCGCATTCCAATCGCCTTGCAGAGGCTCGGGCGGCTCAATGCCACGCGCCTCGAGCGCCGCACGCCAACCTTTCATACGGCACTGGCTCGACAGCGACTCTTCCTTACCAGAGACGAAGTACACGTTCTTGTGCCCGCGATTCAAGAAGTACTCGCACGCCATACGAGCGCCGCCCTCTTGATCGTCACTGACGGTGGAGCAGGTAGGATGCTCCATCGGCGTAATAATCACCGTCTTGAGGTCTTTCGGCGCCTCAAAGCTATCAAAGTCATCGACCATCTGACGCAGGTTGAAGATCATGCCATCAACAGGCAGCTGCGACATCCTACGCGCCGCATCGGCAAGAGTCATCTTCTCACCTCCGCACTTCTTAATCATCGTGAGCGCAAAGCCTCGCTCTTCGGCGGCATCGGCAATACCGTCAATCATGTCCACGGCACCGCCCGACAAGTGGAACAGCACCACGCCGATGCACCCGTAACGACCCAACTTGAGTGAACGCGCGGCAAAGTTCGCCCGGAACCCAAGCGCCTCCATGGCCGCATGGACCCTATCGCGTGTCGACTCTCGCACGCTATCGGGCTCGTTGATCACACGCGAAACCGTCTTGAGAGAAACACCCGCAGCAATCGCCACATCGTTCATTGAGACATTTTTCTTGTCCATCGTTGCCACTACTTCTCCAGTCGGTTTTGCATCGCTTGTTTTTTTGTGTTCTAGCATACACTACCTGCCTGACTGATAAATCAGCCGTTTATCGGACGATATCGACCGTTCACCTGTAAATCCTTGTTGCTCTTCGAAAAATGTCTTACGTTGTCATTAACGAAATGACAACGTTGTCATTTCGTAATGCCTTCCTTGAGCAGGAAGGTTTCCGGGCAGTCCTGACCATCCATCGACGACCAGTTCCATCCACATGCATCGCGCATCAAGTAGCAAAGGAGCTCTATGGACGCCATCGTAAAGATGCTCGAGAAGCATCAACCGTTCTTCGAGAAGATCTCGAGGAACATCTACCTCCAGGCCATCAAAGACGGATTCCTTGGGTGCATGCCCATCGTCCTTACCTCTTCGATCTTTCTGCTGATCGCCACCCTTCCCGGCGTAGTTGGCATCACGCTGCCCCAGCCGCTCATCGACTGGTGCAACAAGCTGTACAACTTCACCATGGGCGTCATGGGCATCATGGTTGCCGGCACCACCGCCAAGAACTTCACGGCTTCCATGAACCGTCGCATGCCCGCCGGCAAGGTGCTCAACGACGGCTCCACCATGGTTGCCGCCCAGTGCAGCATGCTGCTGCTCGCTGTTACGCAGTTCACCACCAAGTTCAACGGCTCCGAGCTTTCTGTCTTCGATTGCACCAGCATGGGTACGCGCGGTCTGTTCTCGGCCTATATCGCCGCGTTCATTACCGTGTGGGTCTATAAGTTCTGCGTCTCGCGCGATCTGACCATTAAGCTGCCCAAGGAGGTCCCGGGCGCCATCGCTCAGAACTTCCGTGACATCATCCCCTTCGGTGGCACTGTCATCATCTGCGGCATCATCGATGTGGTTGTGCGCAACCTCATGGGCGTTCCGTTCTCCGAGCTGCTCATCAAGCTGCTCTCCCCGCTCTTCACTGCAGCAGAGACCTACCCCGGACTCATCCTTATTCAGGCAGCCACCGCGTTCTTCTGGTTCATCGGCGTCCACGGCCCCTCGATCGTCCAGCCGGGCATCGACCCCATCCGTCTTGCCAACCAGGCCGAGAACCTGCAGGTTCTGCTGGCCGGTGGTCACCCCGCCCACTCCCTCACCTTCAACATGTCGCTCGTGGGTGAGTTCGGCGGCACCGGCGCCACGTTCATCGTGCCGCTTCTGCTGATTCTCTTTATGAAGTCCAAGCAGCTCAAAGCCGTCGGTAAGGCCTCGATCGTTCCTGTTGCCTTCGCCGTCAACGAACCGCTGCTCTTTGGCGCGCCCATGATCCTCAACCCCTACATGCTCATCCCCTTTGTTGCCGCCGGCTGCGTCAACGTAAGTGTTGCCAAGTTCTTTATCGACAACGTGGGCATGAACGGCTTCTCCTTCGTGGTGCCTTGGGCTACCCCTGCCCCCATCGGCATTTTCATCACCACAAACTTCCAGCTTATCGCCCTGGTGTTTGTCGCAGTCATCATCTTGCTGGACGCCATCATCTACCTGCCGTTCTTGAAGGCATACGATAAGCTGCTCTGCGACCAGGAGGCCGAGCGCGCCGCCGAGCTGGGCCTTGAGTCCGATGGTGCTGCCACCATCGCCGCCAGCACCTCTGCGCCCGCTGTCGAGCAGACCGCCGCTGCCGCCGACAGCAAGCCTGTCGCCGATCAGCCCGAGCCCGCCTCCGACGCATCCGCTAAGAAGGATGTCGATGGCCTGAAGGTCCTCGTCCTGTGCGCCGGCGCCGGCACCTCTGCCATGCTTGCCAACGCCATCAAGGAAGGTGCCGCACAGACCGGAGAGAACATCGCTTCCTCCGCAGGCGCCTATGGCCAGCACACTGCCATCATGGATCAGTACGACGTTATCGTGCTTGCCCCGCAGGTCCGTAGCTACTACAACGACATGAAGGCCGACACCGATCGCCTGGGCATTAAGCTGCTCGCTCCGCGCGGTAAGGAATATATCGACCTTACCCGCGACCCCGCTGGCGCCATCAAGTGGCTCCGCGAGAACCTCGACTAGTTTCCTCCCTCTGTTGGTGCCCGGATTCCCGGTTCGGGCACCTCTCCCTATTCGTATCCCACAGAAAGGATGACTCATGACCAACCCCATGCAGTTCCCCGACGGCTTTGTGTTTGGCGGCGCCACCGCTGCTTACCAGGTTGAGGGCGAGACCCGCACGCACGGCAAGGGCAAAGTGCCCTGGGACGATTTCCTGGCAGCCCAGGGTCGCTTCTCCCCCGATCCCGCAAGCGACTTCTACAACAAGTACCCGGTCGATATCGACTTGTGCCAGCGCTTCGGCATTAACGGCATTCGCGTCTCCATCGCTTGGAGCCGCATCTTCCCCAGTGGCACCGGCGAGATTAACCCCGAGGGTGTCGCTTTCTATCACGAGCTTTTCGCCGCCTGCAACAAAGCTGGCGTTATCCCCTATGTCACGCTCGATCACTTTGATACGCCCGAGGCCTTTTACCAGAACGGCGGCGAGGGTTTCCTGACGCGCACGACGATCGACGCCTTTGTCGAGTACGCCAAGTTCTGCTTTGCCGAGTTCACCGAGGTCAAGCACTGGTTTACCTTTAACGAGATTCCCGCAACCGCCGAGGGCAGCTTTATCGTCGGCAACTGGCCGCACGGCGAGAAGTACCGCCTGGACAAGGCCTTCCAGCTCATGCACAACATGATGGTGGCCCACGCCAAGGCTGTCGTCGCCTTCCATGAGGGCGGCTTTGAGGGCGAGATCGGCATTGTCCAGAACCTGGAGCCCAAGTATCCCCTCGACCCCAACAACGCCGCCGACTGCGAGGCGGCTCGTATGGCCGACGTCATCAACAATCGCTGGGTACTCGACGCCACCTTCCGCGGCCACTATGCAGCCGACACCATGGAGGCCGCGACCAAGCTGGCCCATATCGCCGGCGGCGAGCTCGACGTCCGCGACGAGGACATCGCCGCGTTGACCGCCGCGCTCCCCTACAACGATTGCTTGGGCGTCAACACCTACAAGTGCCAGTTTCTGCGTGCCGCCGAGGGCGAAAACGACATCAACCACAATGGCACCGGCGACAAGGGCTCCTCGCGCTGGTTCCTCAAGGGCGTGGGCGAGGCATGCGTGCGCGAAGGCGTTCCCACGACCGATTGGGACTGGATCATCTATCCCGAGGGCCTGTACGACCTGTTGCTCCGCATTAAGAACGATTACCCCAACTACAAAAAGATCTACATCACCGAGAACGGCATGGGCTATAAGGACGACTTCGAGGACGGCTTTATCGACGACGCCCCTCGCATCGACTATATGCGTCAGCATCTCGCGTGGATCCTCAAGGCGATCGACGGCGGCGTGAACGTCGACGGTTACTTTGTGTGGTCGCTGCAGGACCAGTTCTCCTGGACCAACGGCTATAACAAACGTTACGGCCTGTTCTACATCGACTTTGAGACCCAGAAGCGCTATCCCAAGGCGAGCGCGTACTGGTACAAGAACGTCGCGGAGACCGGCCTGCTCATGGCCTAATTCAAGCCGCATACCCCCTGTCGGCCGCATGTGAAATCCTCCACGGGTTCGCATGCGGCCTTTTTGTTTTGGCTCGGCCCGATCAGGCCATTTGTCTCGATCTGTAACATCTAGCAGGGATTTTCGGCCCCAATTGTTACAAATTGAGATGAACGGGGGCACCCGGTTCGAAATGTCTAGATCTGTAACATCTGATTCGCTTTTGGCCGTCTAACTGTTACAGATCGAGACAAAGATGATGGCTGGGTAGACAAAATCTCGATCTGTAACATCTAGTCGAGTTTTTGGGTCCTAGCTGTTACAGATTGAGACAAATGCACAGGACAATCCCCCCAATCTGTAACATCTGGTTGGTGATTTCACCCCTACCTGTCACAGGTTGAGACAATTTGATAGTGGAGTCCTCATTTACGCGTCATATCGCGTAGCGCTCACGCGTTGATTCCCCACAATGACAGGAGGTAAAAGTCCTCCCGCATCGCCTGTTGGCAATCCCATAGCGTTAGCTAGCAGATGACCTGCGTGTGTTCCTCGATGGCGGCGCGATTCTCGGCGGCGATGCCCGGCTCGCACACCACGGCGTCCAAGCTGTCCAGGCGGCAGAAGGTGTAGAAGTCGCGCTTGCCGATCTTGCTTGAATCGGCGATCAAGTAGCGCGAGTCTGCCTTGCTAAAGGCGAGCTGCTGGATACGGCCCTCGTCCATATTGGACGTAGACACATCGCCATCCAGAATGCCGTTGGCGCCGATAAACGCCGCGTCGATGCCCAGCGCACGCAGGGTATCCTCGGCCGTTGGTCCCACAAAAGCGGCGGTGCGGCGACGGTACATGCCGCCTACCAGGCACAGGTCACAGTCCTCGCGCGGCTCGAGCAGGTTAAAGACCGAAAGCGAGTTAGTCACGATGCGCAGGCGAAACGCCGGCAGCATCGAGGCCATCTGCTCCACCGTAGTACCCGTGCCCAAAAAGATGGTCGAGCCTTCCTCGATAAGCTCCACAGAACGGCGCGCGATCTGCAGCTTTTCCTCGGCATGCTTGGTGCGCTTTTCGCTGTGCGAATACTCATGGCGCAACATAGCATGTGGACGGCCCTGCGCACTACGGGCGCCGCCGTGCACGCGTTCGATCTCGCCCAGGCTCGCAAGCTCCTCAAGGTCACGACGGATCGTCATATCCGAGACACCTAACGCATCCGAAATCTCCTTGACCGAGACCGTTCCCTGTTCCTCGAGCAGCTGCCGAACCTTATCCTGTCGCTCTGCCTTAATCACGATGAATCCTCGCCGTTCTTTGCGCGCATATCATTCAAACAGTAACGAACAAATTGTATCAGACTCGTGCGCGTCAAAAATGAATGCCCGCACAGCTCCAATCATCACTTTTTTGAGAAAAATACCCCCTGCTTTAGTGGTGTGTAGTGATAATCTCGCCTGTTCGCGCTACAGTTTGTCCGAAATATCTCGATGTTAGGAACCAAATGATCACTTCCGAGCTTTTCGGCACCGCGCCGTGCGGTACCCCCGTTCATCGTTACACCCTCAACGGGCCCGAGATCTGCGTTCGCATTATGGACTATGGCGCCACCGTGCTTGGTATCGACGTGCCCGACATTCCCGGCAACGTGCGCGATGTGGTGCTTGGCTTCGATAAGCTCGAGGATTACTTTGACAACCCTGCCTGCTTTGGCGCGACCATCGGCCCCGTGGCAAACCGCACCGCGGGCGCCACGATCACCATCGACGGTACGGACTGGCATATGCCCGCCAACGAGGGCGCCAACAACCTGCACAGCGATCTTGAGCACGGTCTGCATAAACGCGTGTGGGACGTTGAGCTCGACGAGACTCACAACGCCGTGCGCATGACCACCTCGCTTGAGGATGGCGAACTGGGCCTTCCCGGCAACCGCACCTTTACGGCCGTGTTTACCGTTACACGCACCGGCGTCTTTCGCATCGAGTATGGCTGCGAGAGCGACCGCGCCACCTACGTGTCCATGACCAACCACACATACTTTAACCTTACCGGCCATAACGCCGGCATGGACTGCGAGCACTTCTTTGTTGCCAACGCTGCCCACTACCTGCCCATCAACGAGCAGAATATCCCCACCGGCGAGATCGCTCCGGTCGAGGGAACACCGTTTGACTTTCGCGAGCTGCGCCCCGTCGCTCCCGGCATGGAGGCCGACGACCCGCAGATTAAGCAGGCCCGTGGCTACGATCACTGTCTGTGCATCGATGGCTATCAGTACGGCCGCAATCTGCGCCGCGCGATGCACGTCGAGGAGATGTGGACCGGCCGCGAGCTGGACTACTACACCACTGCCCCGGGCGTGCAGCTCTACACCGGCAACTGGCTGGGCGACGAGCACGCCAAGGACGATGCTAACTATGGCTGGGGCGCAGGCTTTGCTCTCGAGGCCGAGATGTACCCCGACACGCCGCACCAGCCGTTGTTCCCGCAGGGCATTGTGGGCCCGGGTCACCCCTACAGCAATGTGATCGAGTACCACTTTATGAGGCACTAAGCCCACAATGCAACATATTGCACAGCAACGCCCGCCGGCACCACCGCCGACGGGCGCTGCTTCATGCCTAAATCCTTCTTTTCGATGCCACCGAATTGGTGACATAACAAAACTATGCCGAATTACTACGATGAACCCACTATGTCCGACCACGCGCTGGTTTATAAAAAATTAGCAACTCGTCTACCTGCGGTTTTATTCTCTGCAAATTTGGCATGCTCGGCGATAAGCAATTCATCGTAGTAAACCGGCATAGTTTTGGCGGACAGCGCCACACAGATCCCCTACGAAGGCAAAATGATCCGTTTTCCTCCGTCCCCAAGGGATCAGTTGAACAGATTGCCGATGGGGTCGGGGGCGGAACTGGGGAGATAGCGGATTTCTAGTTCTATGCCGAGTTCTTGCAGCTCTTTGAAGGCGGCAATGTCCGTATCGTCTACGGCAACGGCAGGCGTTACAGAGCGCTTGCCCTCCCCTGCCTGCATATGGCCAATGCTGATCTTGGTTATCGGCACACCGCCCTTAACCAGCGCGAGTGCATCCGTGGGCGACGCCACCATGATGAGAATCCATTGGCGCGGCGTTGCGGTATGAATGATGTCGACAGTCCTTTGCACCGAGAAAAACCGCGTCCAGACACCCTCGGGTGCCGCCACCCTCATGGGTGCCCATTGGCGCGAATCCGCCGCGATCTCATCGTTGACGATTAGGACAAGGTTGGAACCCACGGCCTCGTTCCACAGCGCAACGTCTTGCCCGTAAATGAAACGGTCATCGATACGCGTGAGAAGGATCTTGGGTTGAGCCATGGCTGCCCCATTCTGTTTGAGACCCATACGAGCGGGACGTCGGCCACCAACTCAACAGCAGGTCAAGCACCAAATGGGTACCGCAGACATCACGCCTCTAATATTAGTGCATTTAAAGTGAGAAAAGCCCTCAGAACACTTGCGCGGATGTGCGATGTCCCGTATCATAGACAGCCGTTGACGCCTCAGTTGCGTCAACACATGGCCGCCAGCGTAGCTCAGTTGGTAGAGCACCGCTCTCGTAAAGCGGGGGTCACCGGTTCGAGCCCGGTCGCTGGCTCCATTGCACAAGATAGCCGCCTTCGGGCGGCTTTTTTGTTGCCGATTTTGAGTGCGTGCGTGCCAATCCACGTATCGTAACGGCCTCAACTCCCCTACTCAAAAACAGAAAGCCCCGCCAACCGCAATCCTCAAAGGAACCGCGATCAGCGGGGCCCAAGCGCGTTCCTCCAAGGGATAACGCTCGCAAAACGAGCAGCTCAACCGAGCAGCGCGTTACTCCTCCCAGTAAGCATCTGCAAGTAGCTTAAAGCAGATCTTCTTGACCGGCTGCGCGCCATCGCCCGGGAACTCGAGCGTGGGCATATGAGGCTCGCCGGCAACGAACAGCGCAAACTTATCGTCAGCAAGATCGCCGGCGATCGAGGCGTCGGAATCGACCAGATCGTAGTCGTCCTTCTCGTCAAACTCCTGGACCAGCGTCAAGCTGCCCGTAGCGACCTTAAAGGCCTCGCGACCCTCGACATCGATCTGCAGGTCGTGATAGCGCTGATGCGTCTCATAGTGAGCCTCGGCCTCGGGACGCGTCGTGGGAGCCATGACGTTCGCATAGACCTTGTCGCCCAGAATCGGATGGCTGCCGACCTCGAGCTGCGCCGGATCGTTCTCCTCGAGCCAGTCGATCAGCACGTCGAGGCCCTTGAGCATTCCGCGGTACTCCTCGATATCGCCCAATGCACCGTAAATCATCTAAATCCCCTCTCGGATCGTTTCTTTGGCGGCTACGCGATAAAAGCGTTACCGCCGCTGTTGCCGCCCACATACGTCTCGACCAGGGTAAGGTCGGGATTGAACACGACAACGTCGGCGTCGCGCCCCGACATAATGCTATCGCACTTGTCGTCGACATGAGCTAGCAATCGATGCCGGGGCCGACGCCCAAGCCCTTACAGCTCGGTCACGACAACGCCGTTGTAGACCTCGTCCCAACGATCCATAACCAAGTGGCCAGTCATGGGATCCATGGCGTTGAGCTTGCCGCAGGTGTTGGCGGTACGCAGCACCGTCTCGTCGTCTGCGCCAGCAGCAATGGCATGCGCGAAGCCTGCGATAGTGGAGTCACCAGAGCCCGTGGCGTTAACGGCAGGGATATCGGGCGTCTTGGCGCGGAACGCACGGCCGTTGTGGAAGCCAATGGAGCCGGCAGCACCCATGGACACGACGACCCAGGGGATATCGGAGAAGCGGGCATCAGAGGCGAGCGCGGAACGGAGCTCGTCCACATCGTCGGTGGTAAAGCTCGTGCCCAGAAGGCCGTTAATTTCGGTCAGGTTAGGCTTAACCAGCTCGGGCTTGACCTCGGACTTGAGCGCAGCCTCGAGCGAGGCGCCCGAGGTATCGAGCAGCACCTTGGCGCCGGCGTTCTCTGCAATGCCCGTGATCTTGGCGTAGTAGTCCGCCTCGACGCCGCGGGGCAGCGAACCCGAGATGGTAACGACATCGGCCTTGCTCGCAAGCTCGGCGAACTTGGCGGTAAAGGCATCGAGCTCCTCGGGGGCAATCGTCGGGCCGCTCTCGAGCAGCTCGGTCTGGTTGCCAGCATGAAGGATATTGAGGCAAATGCGGGTCTCGCCCTTGATGGGCACAAAATCATTCTTAATGCCGTTGGCATCCATGAGCTCGGCCATATAGGCGCCCATATGACCACCAAGCAAGCCGGTTGCCACGACATGGTCGCCCAGCTGGCCCAGGACGCGGGCCACGTTGAGGCCCTTACCGCCGGCGGTCTTTTCGGGCGTCACGCGGTTGACGTCGTCGATAATGAGCTCATCGAGCTGATAGCGCGTATCGACGGACGGGTTCATCGTAACGGTGAGGATCATTTCTAGCTCCTTATCTCGCAGGCTCCTTATGCCTTGCAAAACGAATTGGCTACATGCGACTACAGAATCTCGATTGTGAACGAGCGCACGATGGTTTCTTTGGGCTTGGCGATAAGGCAGCCGCGCTTGTGCTCAAGCACGTCATCCTCATCGGAACAGGTCGAGAGGCCGCCCCAGGGCTCAACTGCCACAAAATCACCCTCGGGCTTGCTCCACACAATAAGGTACGGGAAGCCCTCGAAGCTCAGGCGAATGCCCTTGTCCTCGCCCTTTTTGGAAAGCGTGACCTGACGGCTCTCGAGCACGTCAAAGATGGTCTCCGCAAAATCGAAGAGCTCATGCGACAGAGGCAGCGTCTTTCCCACCATGGGGTTCTTGGAGCGCCTGTCCACATCGATCAATCCAGTCGAGGGGACGGCAGTGCAAAGCTCAGCAGCTTCGTCCTTCTCAAAGCGCAGCTCGTAGTCCGTATAGGCCTCGCCCTCATCGAGCGGGCACCTAAAGCCGGGATGGCCGCCGATAAAGAACGGCATGTCCTCGGTGCCCTCGTTGGTAACCTCATAGGAGACGCGCACGGCGGCGTCCTCGAGCGTATAGCGGGCGACAAGTTTAAACGGATACGGATAATCGCTCAGCAGCGCGGCGTTATCCTCGGATGCCAGGCACATAGCCAGCTCGGTTGCGCTTTGGCTCAACAGCTTCCACTCCTGCTTGCGCGCAAAGCCGTGGCGGGCGAGCTTCACATGATGTCCGGCAAACGTCATGGCGCTGTTATCGCGCAAACCTCCGCAAATCGGGAAGCAAATCGGTGCCTGGCCGGACCACACGGCGGGATCGCCCTGCCACAAGTACTCGCGACCTCCAGCCTCAATCGAGGTAAACGAACCACCGGCCGTGGAGACCTTAATAGAAATCGAATCGTTGGAGAGAGCGTATTCCATTGTCCATCCTTTCGAACAACTGCTTTTTGCTCGCAAGAACCCGTCTCGGCCCTGACCAAAGGACAAACCCGCACGTTCATCGATGCGTCCGGTTTCCCAGCCATGCAACGGGGTACCATACAGACATTGATGCAATTACAGCTGAAAGGCCTTCTTATGCGAACCATCATCCTTTATGCCTCACACCACCACGGCAATACGAAAAAGCTCGTGGACGCCATCGTCGAGGCGCACCCCGAGATCGATACCCTCGACGTGAAGTCACTCGGTAAAAACGAGTACCCCGACCTGCACGAATACCATCTGATCGGTGTCGCCACGGGCATCTATTACTCCGAGATCGACAAGGACATGGCACGCGTGCTCACGAACGTGCTGCAGCCGCAGGACAAGGTGTTTGGCCTTATGACCTACGGCGGCAAAAACAAGTGGTACGGCAAGGATATCGATGGCATCTGCCGCATGAGGCAGGCCATCTTTATGGGTGTCTACGGCTGCCCCGGCTTTGATACGTGGGGGCCGTTCAAACTCACCGGCGGCGTCCAAAAGGGACACCCGACCGCTGAGGAAATTAAGGGCGCTGTCGACTTCTTCGACAAGATCGAAGACGAGTACGGCGACATCATCGTCGAAGAGTATGCCAAGCGCGAGAAGCGTCTAGCCTACGAGAAGGAGCATCCTGCAGGAGGCCTGGTGGCCGGCGTCAAGCGCACGGCAAAGAAGATCGCTAACAAGCTGTAACTGTAAAGGTGCTTTTGAGCGTTTAACCCATACGGCGGGTCCGAGCAGATTCGGGCCCGCCGTCTTTTTCTATCGCTACTCGGTAAAGGCGTTGCCGACGCTCTGGCCGCCAACATACGTCTCGACGAGGGTGAGCTCATGGTCGAACACGACAAAGTCAGCGTCGCGACCCGGCATGATGCTGCCGCACTTATCCTCGATGTGCGCGGAGCGTGCCGGCACCTCAGTTGCCATGCGAATGGCGATATCGGCGCTGGCGATGCCCCAGTCGACGATGTTCTTGACGCCCTGGGCAAGCGTGAGCACCGAGCCGGCAATGCTCTTGCCGTCGGCGAGCCAGCACAGGTTGTCCTTCATGATGACGTCCATGCCACCACTGGTGTAGCTGCCCTCGGGCATGCCGCCGCAGCCCAGGCAGTCGGTGATGAGCACCGTGTGCTGCCAGCCCTTTGCCTGCAGCAGTGCCTTGATGGCGGCAGGGTTTACGTGCTTGCCGTCACAGATGATCTCGGCGTAGGTCTCGGGCGTGGACATGGCAGCGCCCACGACACCGGGCTCACGGTGATGCAGCCCGCGCTGGCCGTTATAGGTATGCGTAAAGCAGCTGGCACCGGCGTTGATGGCGGCGATGCACTCATCGTAGGTGGCGTCGGAGTGACCGATGCTGGTCACCACACCCTTGGCGTTCAGAGCAGCCGCATAAGCAGCGGCACCGTCGCGCTCGGCCGCCATGGCGCTCTTAACGATGCGACCGCCCGCAGCCTCCTGCCACTGATCGAAGACCTCCTCGGAGGGATCGATAAGATAAGCGGGGTTCTGCGCGCCCACGTGCTTCATGGTAAAGAAGGGGCCCTCCAGATAGATGCCCTGAATGCGAGCACCGCAGAAGTCAGGGCCGCGACCCTCGTCCGCCTGGGCGATGGCGGCGCAGGCATCCTTGATCTGCTCGACGCCATCGGTGAACGTCGTGGGCAGCCAGCTGGTGGTACCGCGACGGGCGAGCTCGGTCGAGCTGATATCAATGCCCTCGGGATCGTTATCGGTAGTCGAGTGGTTATAGAAGCCATGGATGTGAGTATCGACCATACCCGGTGCGATCCACGATCCCGTGTAGTCCTTGATCTCGCAGGAGGGCTCGTCGGCCTGCCAGGCGCCAAAGACGCCATCCTCGACCATAAGATAGCCGCCCAGTTGCGGGCCTGCCGGCAAGAAGAACTTGTCAGCCTTAATTGCGTACGTGCTCATATGCACTCCTTGCTTCTAAAGCAGTTGACTGTAGTGATGCTTATACCCAGCTCACGTAAAACAAAAAGCGCCCGCCCGCCGTTATGAGCGGACGGGCGCCCTTACAGGGGGACGCGATTAAGCGGTGAAGGGGTGAATCGTCACGCCCTTAACCACGCGGTTGACCGTGCCGGTGGGGCTCGGCGTATCGGGCGTGTTGCCCACGCGCACGGAGTTGAGCAGGCTGATAGCCTGGGCAAACATCACGAACGGCAGGGCAAGGTAGCCCTCGGGAAGCGCCTCGTAGCCCTTAAAGGTGAAGGACTCGCCCTCGTAGACGGTAGCGCCATCCTGCTGAACGGCAACGGTGTGCTGAGCGATCTTGTCGCCACCGATCTCGTTGAGGATGTCGATGTCGTACTGACGGGTGTAGGCGTCGTTGTTGACGAACACGAAGACGAGCGTCTTATCGTCGACGAAGGACTTAGGTCCGTGACGATAGCCCATGGAGGTGTCGTAGGAAGTAGCGACCAGACCGTGAGCGAGCTCGAGGATCTTGAGCTGGCTCTCCTGGGCAAGGCCACCGAAGGAGCCAGAACCCAAGTAGGTCACGCGGTTGAAATCGCCAGCGAGGTAATCGGCGATCTCGGGCTCACGGGAGATGACCTCCTCGCCCATCTTGGCAATCGTCTCGACCCACTCGGCCTTCTGCTCGTCAGAGGCAGTGTCGAAAATAAGGGTGGAGAGCAGGGTCATGCAGGAATAAGAACCGGTCATGGCGAAGCCCTTGTCGTTGGCGCGCGGAATGAGCAGCGTCAGCGCGTTGGGATCATCGGCAGACTCGACGGCGAGCTTGCCCTCGGGAGCGCAGGTGATGTTGAGGAACTTGACGTTGTGGACGAGCTCCTTGGCAACGGCAACGGCGGCAAGGCTCTCGGGGCTGTTGCCAGAGCGGGCAAAGGAAACCACGAGCGTGGGATCCTCGGCGCGCAGGAAGTCGCGCGGGGCGCTCACGATGTCGGTCGTGGCGATGGGCTTAAAGTCGTAGAGATCAGTGTTGCCAGCGTGACGCAGGTACGGGGCGCAGGTATCGCCAACGTAGTCGGACGTACCGGCACCGGTGAAGACAACGGACAGACGACCCTCGCCCATAGCGCGAGCCTCGGCCAGGAAGGCCTCGATGGCCTCCTTGTTCTCGCGATAGATGTTGAGCGTATCACGCCAAAGCTCGGGCTGCTGAGCAATCTCGGCCGTGGTGATCTGGGCGCCGAGCTCGGTGAGCTCCTCGACACTCTTCTCGAACATTTCTAATACCTCTCTCTAGAAGTAATCCTCTGACGTGCAATTATACACTTCGGTTGGTTATCTGGTAGTAACCAGTTAAATGCAAAGAATCACCATATGGAAACGATGCGAGCACTAGTTACTGCGCTGGTGGTAAACCTTGTATTTAAACTGATCGGCACGAGCAACCGAGAGTGTGTACTCCACTACCTCGTTTGACTCGTTATACGTAGTCCTGACCAAATCGAGCACAGGCGAGCCCTCGACAATTCCCAAAAGGTGGGCATCGGTGGGACGGGCTATGCTCGCATAGAACTCCTCTTCGGCCACGCGAATCTTTTGCTGAAAGTCCTGCTCAATCACATCGTAAAGCGGCTTACGCTCCAGCAGCGGTCGCTTTAGGGACAGAAATTGACGAACCGGTAGATAGCTGCGTTCGACCATCATGGGCATGTTGTCGGCAGAACGAAGACGCTTGAGCTTAAAAATGCGATCACCGATACGCAATCCCATATGCTCAGCCAGATTCTTATCGGCCTCCATCTCGCAAAAATCGAGAATCGTGGTCTCGGGGTCGCGACCCATCGCGCGCATCTGCTCGGTAAAGCTGTAGGACTGCATAAGATTGGTTGCCTTTGCCGAACGGTCGGTCACAAAGGTACCGCGACCGTGCTGCCGAACCACCAGTCCTAAACGCTCCAGTTCCTGCAGAGCCAGGCGTACCGTAGTGCGCGAGAGACCATAGCGCTCCGAAAGTTCGCGCTCGGAAGGAATCATGTCACCGGCGCGATATTCATGGTCAATCTTTTCGGTCAGAATATCGACCAGCTGATCGTACAGCGGTTGCTTACGCGCTCCGATCGCCATCCTATCCTCCCTTTTGCTCGAATTCGGCTAACTACCTAGGGTGTTATGCATTATCTGTCTGCCACACCCGAATCATTAAGAAAACAAAAGCCGCGCGCTCTTTCGAGCACGCGGCTTTTAACATACACATGGCTTAAGGGGTCGGGGTGTGAGCCGCGTAGGGACACACCCCTCAAGCTAGAGCCTTACCAGATGCTCGGCCAGAGACCAAGCGGGCCAGCGCCCAGGATGCCAAGGACGAAGAGCAGGAGAATGCCCTTGGTCGGGGTCCAGCTGTGCTTAGCGAACATGTAGTAAAGCAGCAGCGTAAGCATAAGCGGGACGAGCTTCGGGACGATGGTGTTGAGGGTGTCGGCAACAGAGAAGTTGACCGGATCCTCGGTAACGGTGCCGTAGGTAACAGACTCCATGCCGTTGCCCAGATCGGTGACGCCGCACTCGACAGCGTTGCCGTCGGCATCGGAAGCGGTGAGGGCGTTGCCGTCCTCATCGGTCATGGCGATGGTACCGGCCTCAGCGGTCTCGGTATCGATGCCCTCCATACCGGTGAAGTTCTCGGCCTCCTTCTCGGAGACGATCACGGTAGTAGCGGAGAGGCCACGGGTGGTGCCGTTGGGGATCTGGAGGTTGATCTGGGTGCCACCCATGGTGACGACCAGGCAACCGACGACGAAGACGCCCATGATGGAAGCGGCACGCGTGAAGGCCTGCATGTTGGCGGTCAGAGCGTCAATAGCGCTGGTGCCAAGCTTGTAGGACCAGTTCATGAGCCAGAAACGCAGAGCGAACTGGACGACGTTGAAGATCACCAGGAAGATGATCGGTGCAGCGGCGTTGCCGTTGATGGCCATGTTGGAGGTGATGCCGGCCGTGATAGGCACGAGCGTCAGCCAGAACAGAGCGTCACCGATACCACCGAGCGGGCCCATTGCGGCGACGCGGACGGCGCGGATCGTGGGGATGTCAACCTTGTTCTGCTCGAGCGAAAGCACGATGCCCATAACAAAGGTGACAAGGAACGGGTGGGTGTTGAAGAACTCCAGGTTGTGGCTCATGGAAGCCGCGAGGTCGTTCTTGTTGGTGTGGATCTTCTCCAGACCGGGGATGATGGAGTAGAGCCAGCCAGCGGCCTGCATACGCTCGTAGTTGAACGAGGCCTGCAGGAAGCAGGAGCGCCAAGCCATCTTGTTGAGGGTCTTCTGGTCGAGCTGCGGAGCAGGAGTGAGATCCTCGTAGTGCTCCGGGATTACATACTCATTAGATGCCATCTTCGAAGTCACCTCCGTCAGAAACAGCTGCACCCTTCAGCTCGGTCTGCTGCTGGAAGTCCCAGAAAGCGATGCCGAAGCCGATGAGAGCGAGGATGAGCAGAGCAGGGGTTGCCAGAGAATCGTTGGCAACGGTGATGAGCGCGAGGCCAAAGCCCATGAGGAAGAAGCCCCACATATCGCGGTTCATCATAACCTTGAGCAGGACGGCGAAGCCGACGAAGCGCATCATGCCGCCTGCAGCGGACAGACCGGTCTGCAGCCAAGTCGGGATGGCGGAAGCGATGGTCTGACCAATGGTAGCGCCAGCGATGAAGAACAGGGTGACGACGACAGCGAAGATCAGGCCGAGCAGAGCCATGGCGAAGTAGTTCAGGCGCTCGATGCCCTTGGTGTCCGCGTTATGAGCCATGTTATCGGCCGTGGACATAAGCGGGGACATAAGCGTGAAGACCAGGGTAACGCCGAGCTGACCAAGCAGAGCGAACGGAATGGCAAGGCCGACTGCCGCGTTGGGCTCGAGACCCGTAGCGATAGCGAGAATGGCTGCCATGATGCCGCCAATGACGGCGTTAGGCGGCTGAGCGCCTCCGATCGGCATGTTGCCGATCGTCATGAGCTGATAGGTACCACCCACGAGAAGACCGGTGTTGAGGTCGCCAAGGATAAGACCGATGACGGCGCCGGTGACGATGGGCTGATAGAGAGACTCGAGGAAGTCAAACTGGTCGATTGCCGCGATGAACGTAACAACGAAGACCAGAGCGATCTGGATGATCGAGTATTCCATCTTGCTCCTCCTTTCAAAATGTATGTACGCACTTTGGATATCACGTACAGAACGTCAGGGTTTCACTCCTGACAACGTGGATCACGAGGATTACGAGAAGAGCTTGCTCGTGTCCTCAACAGGCGTGCTCGGAACGCGCCTGATCTCCAACTCCACCCCCAATTCCTGCAGCTCTTTAAACGCAGCGACATCCTCGTCGTTAACTGCGACGGAGGTGGCGACTTGGCGCTTTCCTTCCGACATGTGCATGTTGCCGATGTTTACCTTCTTTATAGGCACACCGCCCTTGACGAGCGTAAGCACGTCTTCCGGTGTTTCGGCCACGATGAAGATCTTCTGGCGCGGGCTCGCCTTGCCAATGACGTCGATGGTCTTCTGCAGGGAGAAGAAACGCGTAGCGACGCCGGCGGGAGCGGCCATCTTCATGAGGTTCTGGCGCATGGTGTTGGACGCCACGTCGTCGTTGGCGACGAGGATGAGGTTGGAACCCAGAGTGGAGTTCCACTGGGTGGCAACCTGACCATGAACCAGTCGGTTATCGATGCGGGTAAGAAGAATGTTGGGTTCTGCCATGTTGATCAGCTTCCTTTCGTTATTTGCTGACGACAGTTACTTGATCTCCTGAATCGCGTAACGCGAAACATCTACGACGGCTCCGGATCGGACTTTGATCTGGACCTTCTCGCCTTCGATGCCTTTGACGGTTCCGTAGATACCGCCGGCGAAAAGAACCTCCTGACCCGGCTTGAGCTCGGTGTGGAGCTCCTTGAAGTACTTCTGCTTCTTCTTCATGTTGATTTGCGACCAGATGGTGTAAATCAAGCCCATGATGACAAGCAAACCTAAAAGGGCGACCGAGGAGCTCAGGACGTTGGCTCCGAAATCGGCCATTAGATGCCGTCCTCGTCGCCGAAGATATCCTCTTCGTCGGAGCCGGCAACGGATGCGACCGTCTGGGCGGTGATGCCCGTCTGGCCAACGGTCACGGCCTGCTCGCCAAGCTCAGCGAGCGTGGCATTGCCGCGGAGGAACAGAAGCTCAATAACCATGGGGAGGTTAGTGCCGGTCAGAACTTCGACGTTGTCGACATCCTGGGCAATCATCATCGACTGGTTGAACGGGGTGCCGCCAAGCAGATCGGTAAAGACGAGCACGCCATCGCACTCCTCGCGCATGGCGGTAATAGCGGCGCGGAGATCCTCACCGTAGGAAGCAGCCTGGTCGCCCTCGAAAGGAACGACGGTAAAAGCGGGCTGGTCGCCGGCAACCATAGCGATAGCGCTTGCGAGGCCGGGTGCGAACTGTCCATGACCGGTAAGAATAAAGCCAACCATTCAAATTTCCCTTCCGAAGGTATGTACGATCTGAGTCCGATGATTTTCGGAAGCCAGCGGGCGCTCGCCCTTAAAGCTTCTTGGAAAGCGTTCTTTGAAGACCAGTGGTTTCTCAACTGGTAGTAACCACGTGACGTGTTGTTGTCACTATATCACCCCAGAAGAGGCCGCTTTCGTTAATTCATACGGTAAAACGTTTTTGCACCGCTCACGGTGAAAAATCGACCGTTTACCGCTCGTTAACACTTCTACCTGCGGTTTTGAACCGTTTCAAAATGCTTTGGTAAAAGATCGGAACTCTTTTCGTGTCAATACAACGCAGGGCGGCTAAAAATAGCGTAAAGAAAAATTGCAGGTCATTGTGAAGATATGTGAATTGGTCTTTTTGACTTAATACCAGTTAGAACCAGTTTTGAGATTATCGGTGAACGGTAGTTTTCGACCGTTCACCGGAGAATTGCAATCGTTTGCAGCTGTTTTCCCATATGGATTGGAGGGGACCCGATGAAGCGCTTGTGCGATCACGGGAAGTTTTGACATTTGTCCTCATCCCCCGCGCGCCAAACTCCAGCATCCAAAATGAGCTAATAGCTCACGCTAATCGTTTTCAATCATTACTTACTCAGTATCCGTAATTATTTATCGTTTATCGTTAATTCTGATATGATACAAGTATCATCCAAAACGCCGATTGGAGGGATTATGGCCCATCGAAACGCATCTATATCGAATGAAACCATCAGCCGCGAACAGACGATAGCCAAACTGAGGAAGCTCGCTCGCATCTGCAAATGGGCCACGATCTGCATTACCACCGCGCTCGCTCTGGGACTCCTCGCAGTCATTGCGATTGACCTTCTACTCATACTGCCTGGCCTCTCCCAAGGCCCGTGTCTCCAATCCGTAGAACTTCAAGCCGGCGAAGGGCCGTGCCTTGCTATCGTCGGTACCGATGTGCAGGCCCCACTTATGCTCGTCGCACACGATGGTCACACTGCCATAGGGAGCCTCTTGATGACATGCCTCGCGCTTACCATCGCGATAAGCGTGCGCAGGCTTTTCTTCAACATTGAAAAGGAAGGCAGGCCCTTTGACCTTGAATGTAACCACACACTTCGTCGAGTAGGACATTTATTCCTTATCGGCGGCGTTGCCGTGAGGCTTCTTGGTGCCGTAATCACGGGAATGATACTCGCAGGATTTGGCGGCAGCTTTACGGATGCGTTCGTCGGCCAGCTATTCGAACCCTCCATGCTCTTTGCGGGCCTGATTATTTGCCTGATTGCCAGCGTCTTCCGCTACGGGTATATCCTGCAAAAACAAGATGACGAGTTGCTCTAGGGGGAATCCATGATTATTCTGCGGCTTGACCGCATGCTCGCCGAACGCAAGATCTCATCCAAAGAGCTTGCGGGACGTGTGGGCATCTCCCAGGTCAATATGTCACGCATTAAGACGGGCAAGGTTTCTGCCATACGTTTTTCAACTCTTGACGCGATATGCCGAGCACTCGACTGCCAACCTGGCGATGTACTGGAATATATATCCGACGATGAAGCCGATAGCCTTTTTGGACTTAAAGATGAATAGCCATAATTAAGCCGCCAATCACGTCCTCAACGCAGAAAGCCCGCCAGAACGACTTCTGAACTGCGCCCCAAATCTTGGACGCCCTAAATAGCGACTAGGCCGCAAGGGC
>CATYIV010000021.1 GCA_958407465.1 uncultured Collinsella sp.
GATTCGGTCGCACGAAGAGCATTTCCCAGTTGACAAAACTATAGGAACACCCCCCCCCTGAACAGAATCGCCGTTATCGGTTGACGGTGCGGCGATTGCCGCCAGCGGCGACATGAGCGGCTGAGCGATGAGGCCCGCCGTCAAAACGGTTGCGACGGCGCGGTTGGCAACGCCCTTGACGTTGACGGCCTTGGCCCTAGGCTCAAAGTGTTGTGGACTGTAGTTTGCCATGGCTTTCTCCCTTTGACACGGATGTATCCATACGCTTCAAAATGTAAGAGCTGATTTTTGAATTCTGTTGCGCAACATTGGTCACCGGCGGATTTTTTGAAATTCACGCTCTCGTGCTTCACAATTTCGTCACATATGTAGGAGCTGGTGCATCATATTTTCGCGGGATGGAATTGAGCCTGTGATTTGCATTTGCTCCCGCGTCATCCGTCCTATCGGATCCCGCGTCCAACAGGCACCCCGCCCGCCACGGTGTAGAGTTAGAACAACGGGTGCGTTGCGCGGACCGCCCTGGAACGAGGTGGACATGGAACTCGACAAACAACAGATCAAGCGACTACGCGAACGCCATCACCGGCGCCACGGCATCCGCCCTGCCCATAGCGAGGCAGCTGAGCAGGCAGGTCGCTTTCTAAAGAGGGCGTTCAACATTCGCGAGGGTCGCGCGCCCTACCACGTGATCCGCAAGCGTTTTGTAAACGGGGCGCGTCTGACTGGCTCCCACCTATGCATCCTCATCATCGCCATGCTCATCGCGAGCATCGGCCTCGATATCGACTCGGATATCGCCATTGTAGGCGCCATGCTCATCTGCCCGCTCATGGGCTCGGTCCTTGCCATGGCATACGGCATCGCCACGCTCGACCGCGAGATTACCGTCGAGGCCATCGCGAGCTTGGCTCTACAGATGGCCTTTTGCCTGGTCACGTCCACGTTGTACTTTAAGCTCTCACCCCTTGGCACCACCACGGCCGCCATCATCGACAATTCGACACCGACCGTGTGGGACCTTGCCGTCGCGCTCGCGGGCGGCTTTGCGGGTGGCCTGGGCAACTCGCGCGACCAGGAACCCGCCACGCTTATCGCCGGCGTGGCCGTTGCGACCGCGCTCATGCCGCCCCTGTGCGCGGCGGGCTATGGCATCGCCATCGCAAGCGGGCCACTGTTTCTCTCGGCGCTCTACGAGTTTGGCATCAACGTCGTCTTTATCGCGCTGGCTGCCGAAGCTGTGCTGCTTCTTTTGCGCGTACCGCTCAAGCGCGACCTCAACGGCGACGGTATTGTGACTGCAGAAGAAAACGCCGAGGTCGACGAGCTATCGCGCAAGGTGCGCCGCCGCATCATCGTGGGCACGGTAGTCTTTGCTATCCCCTGCATCGTTATGACGGCGGGGTCTATTGGCTCGGAGCAGGCCGGCGTGCAGGACGGCTACGGCGTCACCGAAACCACGCGCGAGCTTGCGGCGGTGCTGCCAGGCTTTAAGGATTACACCGTCGCCGTCGAGACCTCGGCCACCGAAGGCGACGAGGAGGGTATCGTCGAGCGCGAGATTGTCGCCCATGTGACGACAAGCGAGGCGCTTGGGGCGCACGACCGTCACGTCGCCCGCAAGCTCATCGACCTCAATGTGCCCGAACTCGATCGCGTGGAGTTTGACGTGAAGTGATGCCGGCGCGGGATGAACGCTCGCACGGATGCAAGCTACGACGAGGCGCAGACGCGATACGGACACGAGCAAATAGCGGGGTGCAGTTCACACCCGCGCCCCGCTCGCTGTTTTATTGCCGTGAATCAACTGTCCAGATCGACATCGCCCGACTCCACCGTAAACGCAGGTTTGGTGCTCACCAGATAAAATCGGGTCACTTTGCTATTTCTAAATAGATAGAGCTGGCCCTGCTCGCGTCGGCGTGACACATACGCCACGTGGACCGTACCGAATTCTTCGCCGTTTTCCTTCTTTAATATCAGGATGTTGGGGTCATCCGTACGCTTAAACTGCCCGTCTACGCAGCTGCCGTCTTTGTCGACCAGTTGCCACCGATGGTTATCCTCTTCAAGAAAGGCCAGGGTTTCCAGACTCGTCTTGTCGTCCCGATAGTAACCGTCAATGGCAAACCCTTCGGAAGCGCATTCCTGCATATAGGACGTTTCTCGACTTATAGCAAACAGCCCTGTAGCGCCCAGGAGCACAGCCAGGCAGACCACTGCAAGGGTTATCGAAATAGCACGGCGACCCATGTTAGCCCAACCGATAGTTGTTTAACGGAGCGTGAAACATACCTGGAACCTCCGATATCAGGGGGAACGTCGCCAGCAGGCTGGCGACAACTATATGTTTCTGACATCAAACCATATGGCTGCCACTCGCGGAGGGGGCATCGGCGAACGGCGTGTTTTCATACTCCATTGGTCAAACCTAAGCGCAGCGCTACAGCTCGTACTTGTACACGCGGTAGATGTACTTCTCGGCTTCCATCTCGTAGGTGGCGATGGGCAGTCCATAGCGATCGTCTCGTCGTTTGGCAGATAGGTCACACCGTGCTGGCCTGCGTTGAGCGAAAAATCGCCTTGGGCCTGCAGTAACTTGTCCTCAAAGCCCAAACCGGCCCAGAAATCGGGCGAGCCCACGGAAGGCTGTAGCAAGGTCATTTGCGCAACATATGTCCAGCAAAAACGGGTGGTAGCCGGTACGGCCACCACCCGTTTGTCTCATATCTAGCCCATAGCAGGCAAGCTACTTCTTAATGCCGCGTCCCAGACGCTTGGCGACCGATGCAACGGCCTCCTCGCTGGCCGGCCCGCAGCTCACGCAGCCATCATGGGCACGCATCTGGCCGGTGACCTCGTCCATTGCGAGCGGCGCCACCTTCTCGAGCTTAAAGCCCTTGCCGGCGCGCATGTTCTCCTTCGCCACGCTAATCATAAGCTTAATCCGGTTGAGCTGGTTGACCTCGGACGCGCCAGGGTCGTAGTCCACCGCGACAATGTTGCTCTCGGGATGCTGGCGGCGCAGCTCCTTGATCACGGCCTTGCCCACCACGTGGTTAGGCAGGCACGCGAAGGGCTGCGTGCAGATGATGTTGGGCGCACCATGGTCGATCAGGTCGAGCATCTCGGCCGTGAGCAGCCAGCCCTCGCCCATGTTGTTGCACACCGAAAGCACCGTGCGGGCCTTGTCGGCCATGGTGCCGATGCGCTCGGGCGCCTCAAAGCGGCGGGACTTTTCGAGCATCTCCTCCACCGGCGTACGCATCCAGTCCACCAGCTTAATGAGTGCCTGCATGCTAGCGCGCGCCGTGGCAGAGCTTCCCAGCTCGTCTTTTTGCAGCTCGGCATTGCTCATGGAGTACAGGAAGAAATCGAGCAGGCCCGGCACCACAGCCTCGCAGCCCTCGCGCTCGATGACATCGACCACGTGGTTGTTGGCTGTGGGGTGGAACTTGACCAAGATCTCGCCGACCACGCCCACGCGCGGCTTGGCGCCCTCGCCCACAAGCGGCATGGTGTCGAACGCGCGGATGGCTTCGCGGCACAGCTTGGTGTAGTTATGCCTGTTGAACTTGGGCGCCAGCTTGCGAGCGCGCGCCATGTACTCCTCGTAGAGTGCGTTGGCAGCGCCGGGAGTGGCCTCGTACGGACGGCAACGATAGAGCATCTGCATCATCACGTCGCCAAAGAGCACCGCGTAGACCGCCTGCTTGAGCAGCGCCGGCGTAATCTTAAAGCCGGGGTTGTCCTCGCCGAGCGCCACAGCAGAAAGCGAGATCACCGGGATCTCGGGGTGGCCACTCTCGCGCAGGGCCTTGCGGATAAGTGCGATGTAGTTGGTGGCACGGCAGCCGCCGCCGGTCTGGCTGATAACCACGGCCGTCTTGGACAGGTCGTACCGACCGCTCTCGATGGCCTCCATGATCTGGCCCGTTACCAGGATCGACGGATAGCAAATGTCATTGTTCACATAGCGCAGGCCGGCCTCGACGGCGTCGTGGTCGGTCGAGGGCAGCAGCTCCAAGTTGTAGCCGGCACCACGGAATACCTCTTTGACCAGGTCAAAGTGGATCGGCGCCATCTGCGGGCACAGGATGGTGTAGCCCTCCTCGCGCATCTGCTCGGTAAAGGGGACCTTGGGCCACGCGGTCGAAGCACTCTCGCGCTGCGCCTCGAACGTGTACTTGCGGCTCGCGAATGCGGGGGCATCCGTGGAGGGCGCCACCGGCGCGGCATCGCCCTGCTCGTAGGCCTCGCCCGCGGCCGTGGCCTCGGCCAGGCGCTCGGCCTCCTGGTCCTTAAGCGCGGCCATGAGCGAGCGGATGCGAATGCGCGCGGCACCCAGGTTGGACACCTCGTCGATCTTGAGCACGGTGTAGATCTTGCCGCTGGCCTCTAGGATTTCCTGTACCTGATCGGTGGTCAGGGCATCCAGGCCGCAGCCGAAGGAGTTGAGCTGGATCAGGTCCAGATCGTTGCGCATCGTCACAAAACGGGCGACGGCGTACAGGCGGCTGTGGTACATCCACTGGTCGACGACGCGGATGGGGCGCTCGGGCTTCACGAGATGCGCGAGCGAATCCTCGGTAAAGACCGCAAAGCCAAAGCTCGAAATAAGCTCGGGCAGGGCGTGGTTGATCTCGGGGTCGTTATGGTAAGGACGGCCGGCGAGTACGATGCCATGGCCGCCGTGGTCCTCGACCCACTTAAGAGCCTCCTCGCCCATAGTCTGGATGTCCTCGTGGAAACGCGCATCGGCCTCAAAGGCAGCGTTGACGGCGGCATCGACCTCGGAGCGCGTGATTTTAGGACCGCGCACGCGACCGCGACCGGCCTCAGCATCGGCCACACGGTCGACGGCGAGCACCTGGTACAGGCGGCGCTTGAGCTCGGTCTTGTCGTGATACGGCACAAACGGATACAGGAACTCGATGTTCTGCTCGCGGATCTCGTCAATATTGAGCGCCAGCGCCGTGGGGTAGCTCATGACGATGGGGCAGTTATAGCAGTTGCCAGCCGTCGGATCCTCCTTGCGCTCCCAACGCACGCACGGCATCCAGATGAAGTCGACATCGCGGTCGATAAGGTTCATCACATGGCCGTGGCTCATCTTTGCCGGGTAGCACACGCTCTCGGACGGCATGGACTCGATGCCCGCCTGGTAGGTCTTTTTGCTCGACTGGTCGGACAGCTGCACGCTAAAGCCCAGGCGCGTAAAGAATGCATGCCAGAAGGGGTAGTTCTCGTACATGTTGAGCGCGCGCGGGATGCCGACGGTGCCGCGCGGGGCCTCGTCGGGGCTCAGCACCTCGCGGTTAAACAGCAACTCGTTTTTCTTTTTGAAGAGGTTGGGGGCCTCGGTCTTTTGCTTTTTGTGGCCGGCGCCCTTCTCGCAGCGGTTGCCGGTAATGAAGCGCCTGCCGCCGCCAAAGTCGTTGACGGTAAGCTGGCAGTTGTTAGAGCAACGGCCGCAGCGGACATGCTTTTGCGTCACGGTGAGGTGTGCGATGTCCTCGGCCGAGAGGATGGTCGAGGTGCCGTCGGCGCCGGCGCGATCGCGGGCGAGCAAGGCCGCACCGTAGGCGCCCATGCAGCCGGCGATGTCGGGACGCACGGCATGAACGCCGGTGAGCTGCTCAAACGCGCGCAGCGTCGCATCGGACATAAAGGTGCCGCCCTGGACGATCACCTGGCTGCCGATCTCCTTGGGGTCGCGCAGCTTAATGACCTTGAACAGGGCGTTCTTGATGACGGAATAGGACAGGCCGGCCGCAATGTCGCCCACCGTGGCGCCTTCCTTTTGCGCCTGCTTGACGCGCGAGTTCATAAAGACCGTGCAGCGGCTGCCCAGGTCGACCGGGGCCTTGGCATGGATGGCAGCGTTTGCGAACGCGCGCACGTCCATATTCATAGAGACGGCGAAGCTCTCGATAAAGCTACCGCAACCCGACGAGCAGGCCTCGTTGAGCATGATGTGCTCGATCACGCCGTCCTTGACGCGCAGGCACTTCATGTCCTGGCCGCCAATGTCCAGAATGAACTCGACGCCGGGCAGGAACGCCTTGGCGCCGCGCAGATGCGCGACGGTCTCGATCTCGCCGGAGTCGGCCTTGAGGGCCTCGATGAGCAGCGCCTCGCCGTAGCCCGTGGTAGTCACGTGGCCGATGGTGCAACCGGCGGGAATGTGGTTGTAGAAATCGGCCATGATGACCTTGGCCGTGCCCAGGATGTCGCCGTTGTTGTTGCCGTACCAGGTGTGCAGCAGCTGACCGTCCTCGCCCACGAGCGCGGCCTTCATGGTGGTGGAACCGGCGTCGATACCGATGAACACGCGGCCGGTGTAGCCTTCGAGCTTGCCCTTGGGGACGACTTCCTGGTCGTGGCGGGTTTTGAACTCGGCGAAGTCCTCGTCGGTGGCAAAGAGCGGATCCAGGCGCTCGACCTCGGCACCCTGTGTGTCGCCTAAGCTGTCGATGGCCTCGATGAGCTGCGGGAACGTGCTGAGCTTGTTGGACTCGTGCGCCATGGCGGCGCCGCTCGCCACAAACAGGTGGGCGTTTTGGGGCACGATACGGTGTTCCTCGTCCAGGTTGAGCGTGAGGTAGAAGCGGTGGCGCAGCTCGGAGAGATACTGCAGCGGACCGCCCAGGAAGGCGACGTTGCCGCGGATGGGACGGCCGCACGCCAGGCCCGAGATGGTCTGGGTCACGACAGCCTGGAAGATGGAAGCGGCGACGTCCTCGGGACGGGCGCCTTCGTTGAGCAGCGGCTGCACGTCGGTCTTGGCAAAAACGCCGCAGCGGCTGGCGATGGGATAGATGGTGGTGGCGTTGGCCGCGAGTTCGTTAAGGCCGCTGGCGTCGGTGTGCAGCAGAGTGGCCATCTGGTCGATGAAGGCGCCCGTGCCGCCGGCGCAGGTGCCGTTCATGCGCTGCTCGATGCCGTTGTCGAAGTAGATGATCTTGGCGTCCTCGCCGCCCAGCTCGATGGCAACATCGGTGGCCGGGATGAGGGTCTCGACGGCACGCTTGCTGGCGATGACCTCCTGGACAAACTCCAGGTCGAGCCACTGGGACAGCAGCAGGCCGCCCGAGCCGGTAATGGCGCAGGTCATTTGGGCCGTCGGCAGCACGGTCGCGGCACCCTCGAACAGGTCGCGGGCGCAAGCGCGGACGTCGGTGTGGTGACGCTGGTACTTGGCGTAGACAATCTGGTTGTCGTCGTTGAGCACAGCGAGCTTAACGGTGGTGGAGCCCACGTCGATGCCCAGGTGCAGGTTGCCGCGGGCGGCCTCGGGGTTGAAGATCGCGCCTTCGGGGGCCTGGGCGGTGGCGGCTAGGGGCTCAGCGGCGGTGGCGGGCTCGCTAGCGACGGACGTCTCCCCTGCCGTTTTCTTGGCATCGGCAACTGCCTCAGCAACTTTCTCGGCAGCCGCGGTCGCGGCCTTCTGCGCGGCGTCCACCACGGCGGGCGCGGCCTCGCGTGCGGCAGCGACCACACGGTCTTTAATGCCCTCGACGAGTTTGCTCATTGTCTCTCCTCTTAGTTGTTGGACTCGACGGTTGCGGTGGTGTCGACCGCGTCCTCGAGCTGCAGATTCAATAGCTTCATGCCGTATTCCGGCACGTTGATATCGATGGGTTGGCCATACAGGTCGCCGGGGCGCACAAAGGCGATAACCGTCATAATGCGCGCCATGGTCTCGGGCGATTCGGTGAGCCCACGCTCAAACCAACGCTGAATCAGGCCGACCTCGGCACTCACGACGTAGGTGACGTAGTAGTCAAAGAAGGTGCCCAGCGCCAAGCCCAAAATGCCCGTCTGTGCACGCGGCACCACGGCCTCGCGTGCGGTATCGATGATCTTTTTAATAAAGGCGGGGTCGCCGCCCGGGCCCAGCAGGGCCCCGATAAGGTCGCGATTAGCCGCAAGATAGCGCAGCAGCTCAACCGAACCGGGTGCCGGCTCAAGATCATCGATGTTGTGATAGAGGTCGGGCAGCTGAGCTGCGGTGATGAGCTCAATGCGCTCACGGATCTCGGCCAGCAAGCCGTCCTCGATTTGATTGATAAAGTCGGGGATATCGCGGTAATGCGAATAGAACGTGCGACGCGTAAGGCCAGCGCGCTCGGTGAGCGACGCGACATTAATGCGCGAAAGGTCGCCGCTTTCGGCAAGCTCGCTGGCAAGTGCCTGGCGAAGGGCACGCTGCGAGCGAAGGGACCGGCGATCGCATTTCTCGAGCTGGGACAAGCGTCCTCCTTGTTACTCAGCCTGTGCGCTATTGCACAGTGCGAGTATTATTGCACACCGTGTGCATCAACACGTAAAGGCAATATTTTGGATGTGACAAAGGGACTGTCCCTTTGTCACATTATTCGATGACAGTGCGGGAGTTTTGCTTGCGCATGGTGGCGAGCATGTGTTTGGGGACGGCGTGGACCATGCAGCTGCCGATGGTCGCGCTCGCGGCGGCCTTAGCTGCATCGCTTGCGTTTTTGGTCGCGTAGCTGTGGCGGAAACGTTTGAGCATGGCAATGTCGTTGCCGCCGTCGCCGTAAACCGCGACCTCGTCCTCGGCAATACCGTAGTAGCCCGCCAGCCAAGCCACACTCTCGCCCTTGTTGCACGCCACGTCCGTGATCTCAAACATCACCGGATCGAACGGTGCGTTGACCACGCGGTCCGATCGCTCGGCCAGATATGCCTTAAGGTCGCGCTCCAGCTCGGACGAGATCACGCGGCAGTTGATCTTGCAAACATCGTGGCGCAAGATGTCGCCGATCGACTGATCGAAATACTGCTCCTCGTGATAGCCGCCACGCGCGCGCATGCCGCGCATCACGATGCGCTTGATAGGGCTGTCCTTCTTAAAACCCGCCTGGTGCATCTCGAACGAACCGCTCGAGAACATGCCATCGGGCGTGGAGCAGTCGAAGCAAATGTCCGGGAATGCCTTGAGCAGCTCCTCGGTAATCTGCGGGTCGATGGTCCAGGTCTTGAGCACCTCGCCATGGCTGTCGCGCACGATTGATCCATTGGAGCAGCAGGCGTCAAGCGCCAGGCCCGTAAAGCCATGCTCGCCGATTGGCAACGTCGAGCGCCCGGTCGCGGGAACCACGTGGAGTCCCGCCTCAGTCAGCTCGCGAATGGCACGGCGGATGGTCCCATCCGCCTCGTGCAGGGTGTTCAGCAGCGTTCCGTCTAAGTCGCTCGCAAACATCTTGATCATGGGCATGCCTCTCCTTCGTCTGCACGATATTGTAGACGAGAACGGGCGCACCCCAAGAGAGGCACGCCCGTCGGGCGAAAGATTGTCCTACACCGCGGCGGGGCCGTGTTCGCCGGTACGAATGCGGATAACCTCCTCGACCGGCTCGACCCAAATCTTGCCGTCTCCAACGGTGCCGCAATCTTGGAAACGGCGCGGCAACGGGCGCGAAACGGACGGGAAATACGCGAGCAAGGAGGCCGTGAGCGCACCCGTCCCGACTAGCGCCGGAACAGCTCGTGGGCGCGGTCGCGGAGATTAGTTGCTCGAATGACACCTTCGTAGCGATTGATGCGCAGACGCGGGAAGGCGTTAAAGAAGCGTAGGTCGCGGCGGCTGAGTGACACGCTCGGCACCGGACGGCTCATGCGCTTGCCGGCAAGGCGACGACTGAGCGACGGACGCGGCATGCTCGGCGCGGCATCGGCCACGCGGCGGGCGGCAAGCGCCAGGCCGCGAGCACCATCCGCGATAAACGTCGGCATCGAAGCCTTCTCGCGCAGGGCATCGAGCGCGGTGTCACCCAGCTCGGCCAGCCACGCGTTAACGGCACGGCTACGGATGTGCGTCTGTGCCACCGAGTCGATTGCCGAATCGGGAATACGTTCGAGCATAGAGTCGGACGCATCGGCAAGCGACTCGTTGATGCGGTCGGCAAGGTCGGCCCGAACGCGCTCCAGCTGATCGGACAGGCGGCGCCAGCTCGCCAACGAGCACACCGCGTCGACCATCATCGCGACCGCGACGATAAAGGCGGACAGCCGCACAATCAGCACCGGCAGATGGCCAAGCAGCCCCAGCAATGCCGGCTCCACTAAACGACAAATGCACAACGCACCCAAGCCAAACGTGCATGCCCAGTACAGACAGATGCGTCCGTGCAGGTTAAACGGCAGGTGCGAATAGTCCCAAAAGCGAGCGCCCGTTGTTTTTTCCAATAGAAGGCCCACGCTGTACTCGATTGCGCTACATACAAGCGCCGCGGCGACAAACTGGCTCGAGGCATCCGGAATCCCGCGCAGCAAAAGCCAGCAGGCAATGCCGCCCACACCATAGATAGGACAACACGGCCCCAGCAAAAAGCCACTGTTGGCAAATCGTCCGTGATTGAGCATGGCGCATACTGTCGACTCCCATGCCCAACCGCAAAACCCGTAAAAGGCAAACGAGAGCACCAGTGCCGAGAGTGGGCAGGCGGCAAGCGTCGCGCCGCCAAACGCCATATCAATCGCGGTCCCCACCGTCTACCCTCTCCTCTTTTCGCTCGATTCGCCGCTCACGCCATCGTCTGCCTCGTCCTTGCGCGGCAGACGGCCGGCGATCGTCTCGCGCAGAGCGCACCATTTATCCGCCAGGCACACAATCCATGCCTCACGACACGTCGGCGGCACCGGCACCAGCGGAAACATATGGCGCACGATAATATTCCGCTCGCGCGGCGTCAGATCAAAATCTTCTTCCGCACGCGCCAGGGCAAAAAACGGGTGGCGAAAGCCATGCAGCCGATGGCTTGGGTCGGAATCGTGCCAATCGTAGAGAAAGTAATCGTGCAACAGGGCCCCGCGCAGCAGCGAGGCACGGTCGACCGAAATGTCAGCACGGCCCAAGTGCTCGGCAAAGGACAGACTCGCGCGCGCTACCGAAGTCACATGTGCATACACCGTCACATCGCCATGCTGGATAAACTCGCGCGTCAGGTCCAGACGGCCCGCCTGCGCCAGTTGACGGGCAGCATGGTCTACTTCGCACGCGATTTTCTCGGCACGAACGGCATCGGACATGCTGCCTCCTTCCAGCGGCTCACGGCGGCAAGCCACGGCTTGTGCACAATCGATAAAAACATCATGGAACACATCAGTATGGCATCGGACAAAACGTTTTGCCCCACCAGTTGGCGAATTACCGCACCGCCGCCACATATCAAACGCCAAAATGTGCGAGACTGTCTTGTGCAATTGTGTCGGCCGAGGGAGCGCCGGCGCTCGATTCGCATGGAGTAACCCACAACGATGCTGCTTACGCAAACGACAACGCCCGAGGACGTCAAGGCTCTTAATCGTGCCGAGCTCCCGCAGCTCTGCGACGAGATTCGCCACGCCATCCTCGAAAGCTCCGCCGCCGTCGGCGGGCACGTTGCCCCCAACCTGGGCGTCGTTGAGCTTACGGTTGCGCTTCATCGCGTGTTTAACTCCCCCATCGACAAGATTGTCTTTGACGTTTCGCACCAGACCTACGCCCATAAGGCGCTGACCGGGCGCGCGTACACTTATATCGACCCGGCACGCTACGGCGATGCCTCTGGCTTTGCCAATCCCGACGAGTCCGAGCACGACCTGTTCGCCATGGGTCACACCTCGACCTCGGTGAGCCTGGGCTGCGGCCTAGCGCACGCTCGCGACCTGGCGGGCGATGCGTACAACGTCATCACCATCATTGGCGACGGCTCGCTTTCGGGCGGCCTGGCGTTTGAGGGCTTTAACAATGCCGCCGAACTCGATAGCAACCTGATCATCATCGTCAACGATAACGACCAGTCCATTGCCGAGAACCATGGCGGCCTGTATCGCAATCTGGCCGAGCTGCGCGCCAGCAACGGCACCTGCGAGCGCAACGTTTTCCGCGCGATGGGGCTCGACTACCGCTATCTGGACGCCGGTAACGATGTGTTGGCCCTCGTCGACGCGCTGCAGGAACTGCGCAATATCGATCATCCCATCGTGCTGCACGTCTCCACCGCCAAGGGCAAGGGCTTTGAGCCAGCCCAGAACGACCCCGAACGCTGGCATCACGTGGGTCCGTTTGACATGGCAACTGGACGCAAGCTCTGCCCGGGCCATCCGAGCGAGCCTGCGCCGCGCACCTACGCCGACATTACGGGCGAGGCCCTGAGCACTGCCATCGAGCGCGATCCGCAGGTTGTGGGCATCACGGCCGCCACACCCTACATCATGGGTTTTACACCCGAGCTTCGCGCTGCCGCCGGCAAGCAGTTTGTCGACGTGGGCATTGCCGAGGAGCATGCCGTGACCTTTGCCACCGCGCTTGCACGCTCGGGCGCCAAGCCAGTCTTTGGTGTGTACGGCACGTTTTTGCAGCGCGCCTACGACGAACTGTGGCACGACCTGTGCCTCAACGACGCCCCCGCAACCATCTTGGTGTTTGGCGCGTCGATCTTTGGCACCACATCCGAGACGCACCTCTCGTTCTTTGATATTTCCATGCTGGGCGCTCTTCCCAACATGCACTACTTGGCGCCGGTCTGCATGGAGGAATACCTGTCCATGCTGAGCTGGTCGCTCGACCACCGCGAGCATCCCGTGGCGATTCGTGTACCTGGTATTGGCCTGGTGAGCCGTCCCGATCTGGCGCCTGCCGAGGACACCGACTATAGCGCCGTTCGCTACAACGTGGTGCGTCAGGGCCGCGATGTGGCCGTGCTTGCGCTCGGCGACTTCTTTGAGTTGGGCGAGCGCGTGGCAAACCGCTTGGCCGCCGAGTACGGCATCGAGGCCACGCTCGTCAACCCGCGCTTTGCAACCGAGCTCGATCGCGAGTTCCTCGACAGCCTTGCCGCCGAGCATCGCGTTGTCGTCACCCTCGAGGACGGCGTCTTGGACGGCGGCTGGGGTGAGCGCGTGGCATGTTATCTGGCATGCACGCCGTTGCGCACGCGCACCTTCGGCATCGCCAAGGGCTTCCCCGACCGCTACGACCCCAACGAACTGCTCGCTCAAAACGGCATGACGGTCGAGAACATGGCCGCCGAAGCCGCAAGACTACTCAACGAGTAAGAAAACCTCCGCAAGGGAAGCACCCCCTGCGGAGATTTTTATTTTCGCGGCGCGATTATCTCAATCTGTAACATCCAGGGCCCGAATTCCCGTCTAACTGTTACAGATCTAGACAAGACGTCTTAGTCCCTGACCTTTGTCTCAATCTGTAACAGATAGAGACCTTTTAGCCATCCAGATGTTACAGATCGAGACATTCGAATTCCCCTGAAGTGAAAATCTCGATCTGTAACAGGTAGAACCCATTTCCTCGTCTAACTGTTACAGATTGAGACAAAGCAGCGAGACAGGCCACCACATCTGCAAGAACAACCACAAAGGTGCCTGTCCCTTTTTGGTAGGTAGAATAACCCATAAGGCAAGTATGTTTCTGAGTTATTTCGTGTTGACCCATTTGAGCGCGATAGGGTATAACTCTACTCAACCGCTAGGGATTTTATTGAGAAAGGTGTTCTACTATGAGCAAGAACCTCTCCCAGCAGGTCGTTCTCGACCGCCGCGGCTTTGTCGCCGCTACCTTCGCAACCGTCGCCGGCCTTGGTCTTGCCGGCTGCTCTGACACCAGCGCCGAGGCCGACAAGGGCTCCGAGGATACCGAGGTTTCCGCCACGCTCGATGCCAAGGCATTCGACAAGCTCGTCAACGACGGCCCCAAGGCCGATGACGACGCCATCACCGCCAGCACCTGGGCCACGGCCGTCAAGGACGCCGGCGTCTTTACGATCGGTGGCGTTCAGACCTCCACGCTCTTCTCCCTCCTCAACGAGAAAGACGGTCAGACCCGCGGCTTCGATGCCGGTATCGCACAGCTCCTGTCCAACTACATTCTGGGCGAGAACAAGGTCGAGATCACCCAGGTGACCTCGGACACGCGCGAGTCCGTCCTGCAGAACGGCCAGGTCGACGCTGTCTTTGCCACCTACACCATCACTGACGAGCGCAAGAAGCTCGTCTCCTTTGCCGGTCCCTATTACTACACGCAGCAGGCTATCCTGGTGCTCGCCGATAACGACGACATCAAGAGCGTCGACGACCTGGCCGACAAGAACGTCGCCGTCCAGTCCGGCTCCAACGGCCCCGCCATCCTGGAGGAGCTCGCTCCCAAGGCCAGCCAGCAGGAGTTCAAGACCGACGAGGAGGCCCGCCAGGCACTCCAGCAGGGCCGCGTTGACGCCTACGTCATCGATAACAACATGCAGCAGAGCGCCCTGGTCCGCGAGCCCGGCAAGTACAAGATCGCCGGCAAGCCCTTCGGCAGCAAGGAGCCCTACGGCATCGGTCTACCGCTCGATTCCGACGGCGTCGCCTTTGTCAACGACTTCCTTAAGAAGATCGAGGACGACGGCACCTGGACCGAGCTGTGGCAGATATGCATTGGCGACCGCACGGGCGACACCAATGTTCCCGAGCTGCCCGAGATCGGTGCCTAGGCAGCGAGCCTGGTAACGGCCGCAACGAAACCATATGGAAACGCATGATGCGCTTTATTGCGGTAAACTGTTTCCTCACTGAGTTGTCGGGGCTTCCGTACACACGGGAGCCCCTTTCCTTACCGGCGGGAGGTCCGCATGAGTCTCTCCGAGCTCTGGTCGCTCTATGGCCAGAACTATATCGACGCGCTGCTAGCAACCTGGGGCATGACGCTTGAGTCGTTTGCCATCGCCATGGTGCTGGCCGTCGCCGTCACCGTGATGCGCGTGTCGCCGCTCAAGCCGCTGCGCGTCTTTGGCGACCTGTATGTTCAGGTCTTCCGTAACATCCCCGGCATCGCGCTGCTCATCATCGTCGTCTATGCGCTGCCGCCGCTCAAGGTCGTTCTGCCCTACCGCACCTGCGTTATCGTCGCCACGGTCCTTTTGGGCTCGGCCTTTGGCTCCGAGAACTTTATGAGCGGCATCAACACCGTCGGCGTCGGCCAGGTGGAAGCCGCCCGCTCGCTGGGCATGAGCTTCAGCCGTATCCTCGCCAAGATCGTGATTCCGCAGGCGCTGCGCTCGAGCGTGCTGCCCATGACCAACCTCTTTATCGCCGTCATGCTCACCACCGCGCTCGGCAGCCAGGTGCCGCTTAAACCGCAGGAGCTCACCGGCGTGGTGAGCTACATCAACACGCGCTCGCTCGGCGGCGTCACCGCGTTCTTTATCTCGGCGCTCGGCTACCTGGGCACGGCCTTTGTGGTGAGCCACATTGGCAACTACATCGATAAGAAGGTGAGGATCCTCCGATGAGCAAGCACTCCTCTTCTGCGCTCACCATGCGTGATGCGCTCTACGAGGCTCCCGGCCCCAAGATGCGCGTCAAGATTCGCATCGGCACCGCTATCTCATTGATTGCCGTGGCGGCGCTCATCACCTTGGTACTGCAGCGCTTTTATGTGACCGGTCAGCTTTCGGTCCACTACTGGTACTTCTTTACGCACCTCACCACCTGGAAGTTCCTGCTTGCCGGCTTTGAGGGCACCGTTAAAGTCGCACTCACCGCTGGCGCCATCGCGCTGGTGCTGGGCTTAGCCCTTATGCTCGGCCGTACCAGCGACATTAAGCCGCTGCAGCTGGTCTGCCGCGTGCTCACCGATTTCTTCCGTGGCGTACCGAGCCTGCTGTTCATCTACTTCTTCTTTTTGGTGCTGCCCCAGTACAAAATTGCGCTGCCGTCGTTTTGGATGCTCACGCTTCCCGTCGCGCTCGCTGCCGCCGGCGTACTCGCCGAGATCTTCCGTGCCGGCGTCAACGCCGTGCCGCGCGGCCAGGTCGAAGCCGCCCAGGCACTCGGCCTCTCCAAAGCTAAAATCACCTTTAAAATCGTGTTGCCGCAGGCTATTCGGTTTATCATTCCGTCGTTGATTTCGCAGCTTGTGGTCGTAGTCAAAGACACCACCGTCGCCTACGTGGTGAGCTACCCCGACCTCATGCAAAACGCCCGCGTGCTCATTACCAACTACGACGCCCTCGTGTCGGTCTACCTGGTTATCGCGGTCATCTACATCCTCATCAACGTCGCGATCAACAAGGCCGCTGTCTACGTTTCGCACAAGACCGGCGCGACTATCATCCGCTAACGCTTTACCATTTCGAGTCATAAGGAGCCGAGCACCATGGCACAGAGCACCTCTTCCACCGGCAATCAGCCGCTGATCGAGCTCAGACACGTCGATAAGCACTACGGAGATCTGCACGTCCTCAACGACATCAATCTCTCAGTCGACCGCGGCGAGGTCGTCGTTGTGATCGGTCCTTCGGGCTCGGGCAAGTCGACCATGTGCCGCACCATCAACCGCCTGGAAACCATCGACTCGGGCGAGATCCTCATCGAGGGCGAGCCCCTACCGCAGGAAGGCAAGGACCTTGCCCGCATGCGTGCCGAGCTGGGCATGGTGTTTCAGCAGTTCAACCTGTTCGCACATATGACCGTCCTGCAGAACGTCATGCTGGGACCGGTCGATGTGCTGGGCGTCTCCAAGGACGAAGCCCGTGAGCGCGCCATGGACCTGCTGGGCCGCGTGGGCGTGGCCGAGCAGGCCGATAAGGTGCCCGCACAGCTCTCGGGCGGCCAGCAACAGCGCGTAGCCATCGCCCGCTCGCTTGCCATGCAACCCAAGGCCATGCTCTTTGACGAGCCCACGAGTGCCCTCGATCCCGAGATGATCAACGAGGTGCTCGAGGTCATGGTCCGTCTGGCCCAGCAGGGCATGACGATGATCGTCATCACGCACGAGATGAACTTTGCCCGCCGCGTAGCCGACCGCGTCGTGTTTATGGCCGACGGCCAGATCGTGGAAACCGGCACGCCCGACGAGTTCTTCGACCACCCCCAGACCAAGCGCGCCCAGGACTTCCTCAACTCCATCAAGGGCCACTAACCCAATTGCCACGCGGGCAAATTCATCAGTAACGTTTGCCCCGCGCCACCCATGCACCATGTCCACCCGGATTCGAAAGCAACACCTATGATCGGAACCCATACCTCCTCGTCCTATACCCCGCACGACGACGTTGCCCCCGCCGACCGTCCACTCATCCTGGTGGCGCCGCGTTGGGAAGGGGCAAAGCCGTTTTTAAGCGAAACGCTCTCCCCCAACGAAGAAATCGCAAGTGTCTTTGTCGATGCCATCCTTGCCGCCGGCGGCCTGCCGCTGCAGATGTCCATCACCGAGGACATTGAGGTCATCCGTCATTACGTCGATATCGCCGACGGCATCGCCATTCCCGGTGGCCCGGATGTCAATCCCAAACGTTGGGGCGATGATCGACCCTACGACCCCACCCTCTGCTGCGAGATCCGTGATAGTTTTGAGTTCAAGCTGGTCGACGAGGTGCTCCGCGCCAAAAAGCCGCTCTTTACCACCTGCCGCGGCACGCAGCTGCTCAACGTCGCCACCGGCGGCACCCTGTGCATGGACGTGCCGAGCCTGGGCGCTCGCGAGGGCCGCACGCAGTGGCGCCATACCCACGTGCTCAACGACCCTGTGCATCCCGTCGAGGTCGTGCCGGGCTCGCTGCTGGAGCGCGCGGTTGGCGGGCACAGGCTGATCCAGACCAACTCGGCACATCACTGCTGCGTCGATCGTCTGGGTAAAAGCACGCGCTTGGTCGCCAAGGCAACCGACGGCGTTCCCGAGTGCATCGAAGTCGAAGGCCAGCCTTTCTGCCTGGGCGTGCAATGGCACCCTGAGTACACGTGGAAGACGCTCGAGACCGACTTTAACCTGTGGAAGTCGTTTGTCGAGGCAGCGGCCAAGGTAAAGCAGGCCCGCTAGCTCGCGAACCGCATAACAGATAAGGGCGCCCCGCCGGCCACATGGTCCGGCGGGGCGCCCTATTACCTATATGCTGCCGGCACACAGTCCAAGGCTCGCAAGCTCTTATTCAGCCGCCTCGCGCAGGGCCGACATCGTAGCCGCATATTGCTGCTGCAGTGCATGCATTCCCTCGCGTGCGCCGTCAACGGCATCGGCGCCGCGCAGCGCATCGGTCACCACAACCGCCGGCTCGTACAGATTATCGAATCCCAGGTTCTGGCTCACGCCCTTGAGCGTATGCACTGCCATAAACGCACCTTCGGCGTCTCCTGCCGCCATGGCGGCCTCCAGTTTGTCCATGCTCTCGTCATCCAAAAACTTGAGGGCAAAGCGGGCAAGCATTTCCTCGCCCATCAGCCGAGCGCACGCGTCATCATAATTAGCGCCGATCTTCTCATACGCCTCACGCATGGAAATCATGGATTAAAACTCCTTTGGTCAAACTAAATCGTGGGAAACGCAACAACGTCGGCGGGGCGTGCCAACGTCTCAGCAATACGGTCTTGCACCTCGAGCAGGCAGTCGAGCAACAGTGGGTTAAAGGTGCCGCACTTACCGTCCAGAATCATCTGGATCGCCTCCTTGTGCGGGATAGCGTCCTTGTACACGCGCACGCTCGTCAGCGCATCATACACGTCGGCCACCGAGACCACCTGCGCGGCAATGGGAATCTCGGCGCCCTTAAGGCCATCGGGATAGCCCTTGCCGTCCCAGCGCTCGTGGTGCCAACGCGCAATTTGGTACGCATATTCCATAAGCGCATTGCCGACGTGATGGCAACCCAGCTCAAGCAACATGTCGGCGCCGATCGTGGTATGCGTCTTCATAATCTCGAACTCCTCGGACGTAAGGCGTCCGGGTTTGTTGAGAATCGCATCGTCAATCGCCATCTTGCCGATATCGTGCAGCGCCGAAGCCAGGGCAATCGTGGAGCGTTCCTCGTTGTCGAGGGAAATGGTGTCGCTACGCTGGACTAGACAGCCAAGCAGCAGCTCGGTCAGCTTTTCGATATTCGTAACGTGCCTGCCACTCTCGCCATTGCGAAGTTCCATGACACCGGCCATGATGTCAATGAGCATGCGACTGTTCTTGACGCGCTCGTTGTACTGCTGGGACAGCAGGCTCGTCAGGCGGCGCTGCTTGGCGTATAGGCGGATGGTGTTGCTTACACGGCGGCGCACGACACGGGAGTCAAACGGGCGGCTGATATAGTCCGAGGCGCCCAGCTCGTACGCGCGCAGAACCACATCGTCGGAATCTTCGCTCGAGATCATGATGACAGGCAGATTGTCAACAACCGATCGGCGCGACAGATCGGCCAGCACCTCAAAGCCGCTCACGCCCGGCATGACAATGTCCAGCAGCACGAGCGACAACTCATCGCCATAGCGGTCGACCATATCGAGCGCCGTACGACCGTTGTCGGCCTCGAGGATGCAATACTCGTCCTTGAGCATCTCGTTGAGAATGGCTCGGTTCATCTCGGAGTCATCGACGATAAGCACCAAAGGCTTTTCGCTTTGGAAGGCCTCGATGAAATCGCCATCGGTCACGACCGTACCGGCTTTTGCCTTAGCACGGCTCAGTAACTGGACAGCGCGGCCAACGCCCTCATCAACCGTCTCGCCATGAATGCGAACGCCACCAACACATGCCGTCAAGCTCACGTGCTCATGGCCCGGAATAAACGCGGAACGAACGGCATCGGATACCTGACGCAGGCGACGGGCGAAGTCATCGGAGGGAATATCGGGCATGACGGCCACAAACTTGTCGCAGCCATAGCGCACAAGCTCGTCAGTCGAACGGATTCCGCTGCGCATGGCTGTCGCCACGGCACCGAGCGCAAGGTCGCCGGCATGACGGCCACACGTATCGTTGAAGACCCTAAAATCATCAAGGTCGATCATCGCAACGCCGGCATTCATGCGGGCGCTACGGAGCTTTTCCTCGTAATATCGGCGATTATGCACGCTCGTCAGCACGTCGGTGTAGACAAGGTCCTCTTTTGCAGCCTCTTGCCCATCGATCGGACGCACCATCAGCAGGACATGAGGCTCGCCCTCGACCTTCAGAGGGCGCAGATGGGCGCGGTACTCAACGCCATCGTTGAGGAGTTGCTCCGACACCTCATCGGAATCTGTCAAGGCCTCAAGACTTGCCTGGCGCAAACAAGGGCAGCGATCACCGGCGAGCAGGCAGTTAGGCTCGCTCTTAATCTGATCGGCCGACAGCAAACGTACCACGGGGTAGGTCTTCGCGACACGGGCGACCTCGGCGGCAGCCTCCTCGTCGGTTAGATTGACCTCGTGATTATTGAGCATATGGGGCCCTTTCGATAGCTTCGCATGGTAGCGGTGGGTTCCAAATGTTACAAGGGTAACACCTTGCCGATGCAGGTAAGCACGTAAATGCTGTTACATTTTTATGAGTTGGCAGACGGCGCGATTGAAGCCGCAGACGTGAAGTTTTGAACACATTTGTTAACACGGACGAAACGTTTGCGGGTGAAGGCTGCTTTGGCTATTGCGAGTGCTAGAACCCCAGGATGCCACGGACAGTCTGGGCAGCCGCTGCCGGGCGATCGCGCAGGCCGTTGTGCGCGCCGGGAACCGTTACGAGTGGACAGTCCAAAAGCTCAGCCGCCACCCTCGTGCCCGCCTCGCGAGGCGTGCCAATCGAGAGCTCACCCAGGAGCACGGCGGCCACCGTTCTTGACGCGCGGACGCTATCCCAATCGGGAACGCAGGTCATAGTAATCCCGTATTCGTTTGCCATGAAGCCGCGGCCGTTGCGCAGGGCATGTCTGGCTTCTGCCTCGGTTAACTTGGGGGCCTCAGGGTCCGAATCGCCGATGGCGCCCAGGAAGGCCCGTAATGCCCTGGAGACCTTTCCCGCGGCGATCATCTCGAGCAAAACCGGGGCCGCGCCCAGACCGGCACCCTCATCCGTCACGGCGGGTTCATGCAGGATCGCACGCGAGATTATGGCGGGGTTTGCACGGAGAAGCTCCAGAGTCACCAGCGTACCGGCACTGTGCGCGAGCACGTTTGCCGGAGTGCCAATATGCTCGATAACGGCCTGCAGGTCGGCGGCCTGGACGGCGAGGTCGTAGCGTCCGTCTGCAGCGTCGCCGCTCTCGCCGCAACCGCGGCGGTCGTAGGTAATGACGCGATAGTCACAGGCGAGCTCGCGGGCGATGCCGTCAAAAAAGACACCGTCGACGCACGCACCGTGCACGCACACCAAGGCGGGTGTATCGGACGATACATCCGGGCCGGCATACTCACGGCAGGCGATCGTGGTGCCCGCATTCTCGACCGTAAATTCCATGTTGTGCCCCCGTCATCAATGCCCATCCAGTTGCACGTCAGTACGGCTGGATAGACCCGCATTGCCTTACGCCTTGTTAACAGATTAACTGTACCTGACCCGAGACTTTTCATGGCACCGCATAATGAGCGACGTTAAAAAACGAAACTTGTAAAGCAAGAGCCCGCACCTTGCTCTGGAGCCGATGCTATGCTTAGGCACAATTGTCTTGAGGAGCATATGCCTATGTCTACGTTTTTGAATGCCAGCCCCATCTTTGGGCCCGTTCGCAGCCGTCGCCTTGGTCTCTCGCTCGGCGTCAACATGATGCCGGCCAGCGGCAAAATCTGCACGTTCGACTGCATTTACTGCGAAAACGGCCTCAACGCCGAGCGTCCCTGCCATGAGCCGTACAACACAGCTACCGTGGTACTCGACGTGCTCGAGGCAAAGCTGCGCGAGATGGCAGCTGAGGGCGAGCTCCCCGATGTGATTACCTTCGCAGGCAACGGCGAGCCCACCGCCGCACCGGAGTTTCCGCAGGCCATCGCCGGCGCTGTCGCGCTTCGCGATCAGCTGGCCCCAAACACCAAGATTGCCGTGCTTTCCAACGGAACGCGCGCCGACCGTCCCCAGGTGCACGATGCGCTCATGATGGTCGACGACAACATCCTCAAGCTCGATACGGTCGACCCGGCATTTATCCAGCTGCTCGATCAACCCGTTGGCCCCTACGATGTAGAGCACCAAATCGAGACGTTCGCGAGCTTTAACGGTCACGTCATTATCCAAACGATGTTTTTGAGCGGCGAGTATCAGGGCAAGCCCATCGACAACACTGGCGAGGAGTACGTTGCCCCTTGGCTCGCGGCGCTCGAGCGCATTCGCCCGCAGGAGGCGACCATCTACACGGTGGCGCGCGAGACACCGGTCGCCGGCCTTGCCAAAGCGGCGCCCGAGGTGCTCGACGCCATCGCCACACGCGTGCGTGCCCTCGGCATCCCCTGCCAGGTGAGCTACTAGCAAAACCACGCAGAAGCCAGTGCCCGCCATCCCGCTCCATCAGTTGCGGTGATATAGTTCCTATTTATGCTGTTAAACCGCTTAAATCGGAACTATATCACCGCAACTTTTATGGACGCGTGGGTGGGCTATACTAGCTGCGGATGAAAGGAAGTTAGCCATGTATGACAAAGGACCCGTGCCCGGCCGCAACGACGCTTGCTGGTGCGGCAGCGGCAAGAAATATAAGAAATGCCATAGCGCCTTCGATGAGCGCCTCGAGCGCTTGTGGGAAGAGGGCTGGGAGGTTCTGCCTCGCACGCTCTACAAGACGCCCGCCGATATCGAGGGCATTAAGCGCTCGGCCGCCATCAACGTGGGCGTGCTCGATTATGTGGGCGAGCATATCGCCGCAGGCATGACCACCAACCAGATCGACCAGATGATCTATGACTACACCGTCGAGCACGGCAGCACGCCGGCCGATCTCAACTACGAGGGCTATCCCAAGAGTGTGTGCACCTCGATCAACGACGTCGTCTGCCACGGTATTCCCTGCGATACGGACGTCCTGCACGAGGGCGACATCATCAACGTGGACTGCTCCACGATCTTGGACGGTTACTTTAGTGATTCGAGCCGTATGTTCTGCATCGGCGAGGTCTCGGCCGAGCGCCAGCGCCTGGTCGACGTCACCCGCGCCAGCGTGGAGGCGGGTCTGGCGGCCGTCAAGCCATGGCTGCCGTTGTCCGTTATGGCCGAGGCCGTGCAAAAGACAGTCGAGGACGCCGGCTTTAGCGTGGTGCGCGAGTACGGTGGACACGGCATCGGCAAGGAGTTCCACGAGGACCCGTTTGTGGGCTTTACCACCGAAGCGCCCGACGTGGACACCATCATGGCCCCGGGCATGGTCTTTACCATCGAGCCCATGGTCAATGCCGGAGCGCCCGACATCAAGATTAGCAAGGGTGACGGTTGGTGCGTGCGCACCAAGGACGGCAGCGATTCGGCCCAGTGCGAGGTTCAGCTCGTGGTGACCGAGGACGGCTACGAGCTGCTGAGCTGGTAGCTGTAGATGCGCCGGATGCTGACGGGTACGCTCGTCTTGCATCCGGCGTTTTTATTTGAACGTTTTGCCTGATAAAACCTGCCAAAATAAACCTGTCCCTTTTTGGTAGGTCGAGCGGAGAGGACTGCTTGTGAACATCCTGGTTTTGCTGCCCGTCAACGACCGTCATCGCGCAATTCTTGAGTCGAGTGCTCCGGGCGAGGACTTTGTCTACACGAGCGCCGACGCCGCCACGCGCAAGCAGGTCGCCGATGCCGACGTGATCCTGGGCAACATCGACCCTGACATGCTCACGGCATGCGAGCATCTCCAGCTGTTGCAATTGCAGACCGCCGGCTATGACGACTACCTTGCCGCCGGCACCGTGCCGGCTGACGCCAAGCTGTCTTGCTCGATCGGCGCCTACGGTCAGGCCGTAAGCGAGCACATGTTTGCCATGGTCCTTTCCATGATGAAGCGCCTGCCCGGTTATCACGACTTGCAGCGCGAGCATCGCTGGGAGGACTTGGGCCCGGTCACCTCGCTCAAAAACGCCAACGTGTTGGTGCTGGGCGCGGGCGATATCGGCGGCCACTTCGCCACGCTCTGCCGTAGCATGGGTGCACACGTCCGCGGCATCAAGCGCCATCCGCTCGTCTACCCCATTGTGTTTGAGGACATGGACGGCATGGACGCCCTGCCCGAGCGCCTGGCCGAGGCCGACGTCGTCGCATCCTTTATGCCCAGCACACCCGAGACCCGCGGTCTGGCGAACGCCGAGTTCTTCGCCGCGATGAAACCAGGCGCCTTCTTTGCCAACGGCGGCCGCGGCGACCTTGTGGTCACCGACGACTTGGTTACCGCTCTGGAGTCCGGGCACCTCGCCGGCGCCGCGGTCGACGTCACCGACCCCGAGCCGCTACCCGCCACAAGCCCGCTGTGGGATGCACCCAACATGCTCATCACGCCGCACGTCTCCGGCTGGTTCCACCTGGCCGCCACGCTCAACAACGTCGTCGACATCGCCGCGGAGAATCTGCGTCACCTGCAGGCCGGCGAGACGCTCCGCTGCTGGATCGAACACTAATTGTTCCGGCGTTTTGCCAAACGCCGGAACCCCTCGACGCTGCGAGCCCGCCAGAGCGGCAATCTGACGTTCAATCGTCGGGCATGGCCAAAAGGCCTATGCCCTCCTCTTTCACGTCACCTTGCTCGCTCTGGCGGGCTCTCGCTGACTTTTGCTCTACCTGCGGCATTTTAGGGCCCTATCGGCTTGCAATGCCACTGGCATTTACCCAGATAAAACCTGCCAAAATAAACCTGTCCCTTTTTGGCAGGTTTAGAGCTCCACGCTTTCGGCTCCGTTGATGGTTAGGTTGCGCTCGTAGAAGGCGGTGAGGGCGCGGATGGCGTACATCACGTCGCGTACGCCGCCGGTCTCGTAGATCGAGTGCATGGCAAGCTGCGGCAGGCCCACGTCCACGGCATGCATGCTCGCCTGCATATTGGACAGATTGCCGAGCGTGGAGCCGCCGGCCATGTCGCTCTTGTTGGCGAAAGCCTGCGTGGGCACGTCGGCGTCACCGCAGATAGCCTGGAACACCGCGCGGCTAAAGGCATCGGTGCAGTAGTGCTGGTTGGCTGCCTCCTTGATGACGATACCGCCGTTGAGCACCACCTGGTTGCGGGCATCGCACTTCTCGGCGTGGTTAGGGTGCACGGCATGCGCGTTGTCGCAGCTCACGAGCATCGAGGCGGCAAGGGCACGATGGTACGACTCGTCGTCAAAGCCCAGCGAGCCGTTAATGCGGCGCAGCGCATCGGCCAAGAACGTCGACATGGCGCCCTGCTTGGTCTCGGAGCCAACCTCCTCGTTATCAAAGCAGCAGAAGACCGAAACGTCGTGCGCGTTCTCGGCACCCAAAAAAGCCTGCAGCGAGGTGTAGGCGCAGGCCAGGTCGTCGAGCTTGGGCGTCGAGATAAACTCGTCGGCCCAGCCCCAAATGCGCGCATCCTGACGATTGACCAGGAACAGATCGCGGCCCAGGATCTGCTCGGGCTCAACGTCCAGTTCGTCAGCGATCAGGGCGTCAAAATCTCCCTGCTTAAGGTCACCGGCGCTGATGAGCGGGCACAGATCAATGGCTCGGTTGGGCGCAAAGCCCTCGTTAACGCCGCGGTTCATGTGGATGGCAAGGCTCGGGATAATAGCGACCTCGCGCTCGGTGGCAAGCAGGCGGCTCTCAATACGGTCGCCCTCGCGCACCAGCACGCGGCCCGCGAGCGCCAGTGGGCGATCGAACCAGGTGTAGTCGATCATGCCGCCGTAAGCCTCGGTGTTCAGGCGCAGCGTCTCGACCGCGCCGTCGAGCTCGGGCACGGCCTTGACCTTAAACGTCGGCGAATCGCTGTGCGACGCCGTCAGTTGAAAATGGTAGTCGCCGGCAACGCCGTCCTCGCCCCACGTAGCAGCCAAGTCCTCGCCCACCTTAAAGGCAATAACGCTCGAGGTGTTGCGCTGCGTGTAATAGCGACCGCCCGGCTCGATATCCCACGCAGCGTTCTCGGGCAGGTAGGTAAAGCCCGCCTCGTCGAGTTCGGCCATAATGGTCGCCGCCGTATGGAACATGCTGGGGCATGCCTCGATAAAGTCGATAAGGTCGTTCGCGGCCTCGATATCGTCGGCCGTCACATGCGCGCGCTCGGGCGTTTCCTGATCCGTCATGCTCTCCCCTTTCGCTGGGTTGATGGTCCCCTCCAGCATACCCCGCCACGCCAGCACCGCGGTCTTCATTCCATGTTTAATCCCGCGCCGCTCACCAAGTTGAGCCATCATGCCCGCGTTCCTTTTGCGACAATTGCGCTAACAGGACGAGAGGAGCAGTCATGAAGCCACGTAACATTGCCATCGCCTGCGGTGTCGTGGGAGTCGCCGTCGGCCTTGCCGCCGCCACCGGTATCGTTTATCACAAGCAAATCAAGTCCGCCGCCTCGCTCAAACGGTTGACCGACTACGCGGATGGCTATGACCTGTACGCAATCGACATCGCCTACGACTACGATCTTGATCGCATCATCGCCGCTGGCGTGCGCGACGACCAGGCCTACATCGATGCCGTGGTGGCCCAGGTGCTGCCCGGTGTGCCGGCACATGTCCAGGCACCCCAGTTTGCCTGCAGCGCTTTTGTCGCCGTAGATGCCGAAGGCCGCGTGCGCACCGGTCGCAATTACGACTTTAAGGACGACACCTCGGCGCTGCTGGTGCGCAATCACCCGCGCGACGGCTATGCCTCCATCGGGTATGCCGCCCTTAACAACCTGGGCGATAACACTCCGCTTGACTCCGTCGCCGGACGCGCCGCCGCACTCATGGGCCCGTTTGCCCAGCTCGACGGTGTTAACGAATGCGGCGTATCCATTGCCGTACTCACCCTGGATTCCAAACCCTGTGACCAGGACACGCAGCGTCCCGTCATCAATACCTCGCTCGCCATCCGTCTGGTGCTCGACCGTGCCGCCACCACGCAGGAGGCCGTAGACCTGCTTTCTGCCTACGACATGCACGCCATGGCAGGACGCGATTACCACTTCTTTATCAACGACGCCGCCGGTGACGCGCGCGTAGTAGAGTGGGATCCGCATGATTCGGACCGCACTTTCAAAGCGACTCCTGTACGCCAGGTTACGAACTTCTACGCCTGCTATGGCGACGAAGTGCTGCCCAACCAAAAGAATGGCGAGCTGGGCCATGGTAAAGAGCGCGCCGTCGCAATCGCCGATGTCCTTGACGCCCATGTCGGTGCCCAAGACGAAACGATTGCCTGGGAAGCCCTGCGCGCCGCAGCGCAAGAGCCCAATCCGGAAGACATCACCAGCAATACGCAATGGTCGGTCGTCTTTGACAATACCGAACCCGCCGCCGCTATTACACTGCGCCGTCACTGGGGCGACGTCGACGCCTTCGCGCTGTAAGGAGCCAGGCCCGTCGACCTTACGCTCGCCTGACGTTGCTTACATTTCTATACGCTTGAGCTAACACGTTTTACCCCCGTATCAACAATGTGCGGGGGTAAACTTATGCGCATGTTATAACTTGCCCGGAAGGATTCATCATGCTTAGGATCGGTCTTCTTACCAGTGGCGGCGACTGTCAGGCGCTCAACGCCACCATGCGCGGCATTGTCAAAACGCTTATGACCAATAGCGAAGAACCTATCGAGATCTATGGCTTTGAGGACGGCTACCAGGGCCTTATCTACAGCAGGTTCCGTGTCATGACGCCCGCCGATTTTAGCGGCATCCTTACCCGTGGCGGCACTATTCTGGGCACAAGCCGTACGCCGTTCAAGCGCCTGGATATTCCCGAGGCCGACGGCGTCGAGAAGGTGCCGGCAATGGTCCACACCTATCATAAGCTGCAGCTCGACTGCCTGTTTATGCTGGGCGGCAACGGCTCCACCAAGACCGCCAACCGTCTGCGCGAAGAGGGCCTCAACGTTATCGCCCTGCCTAAGACCATCGATAACGACACCTGGGGCACCGAGTTGACGTTTGGCTTTACGAGCGCCATCGACGTCGCCACCAAGTGCATCGACGACATCCACACCACCGCCTCGAGTCACGGCCGCGTGTTCGTTATCGAGATCATGGGTCACAAGGTTGGCTGGATTCCGCTGTACGCCGGCGTCGCGGGCGGCGCGGACGTCATTCTGATTCCCGAGATCCCCTACGACATGGACAACGTCATCAAGACTATCGAGCATCGCATGGAGACCGGCAGCCGCTTTACCATCGTGGCCGTCGCCGAGGGCGCTATCTCCAAGGAGGACGCGGCGCTGTCCAAGAAGGAGTACAAGAAGAAGCTCGCCGAGCGTACGAGCCCGTCGATCGTCTACGACATCGCCAAGGAGATTGAGGCCAAGACCGGTCGCGAGACCCGCGTCGCCATCCCCGGTCACACGCAGCGCGGTGGCCAGCCCGACGCCCAGGACCGCATCTTTGCGACCCAGTGCGGCGTCGAGGCCGCGCTTGGCTGCCTGCGCGGCGAGTTTGGCTACATGATTGCCCTGCGCGACGGCAAGATGTGTCACATGCCGCTCGAGGAGGTCGCCGGCAAGCTCAAGTTTGTCGACCCCCAGAGCGATCTGGTGCGCGAGGCCAAGGCGTTGGGCATCAGCTTCGGCGACGAATAGCCTCGGCTGGAACCGCCCCCATCGGAGGCCCCAGGGCCTACCTCCCAAATCGTCCTCGGACATGTCAGGACCCCGCCGTGCGCTTCGCGCGGCGGGGTCCTTCCGTCCTGCGGAAAGATTTGGGAGGTAGGCCCTGGGGCCTCCTGCGGTAACTAGGAAGGCCGAGGCTATTCGCCTTCTTGCTGCGGATGCCTGGTCTGAAATTCAGTTGCGGTGAAATAGTTCCTGCTTAGCCCGCAAATGGCTGAATTTAGGAACTATTCCACCGCAATTTACTGAGTGGGAGCTCTTGGCTGCTACTTGCATTGACATTTGTCCTAAAATGGCTGGTCGTTAGGGGTTGCTACCGGTAGTTGCGGTAGGGTTTGAGCAGATTCTAACTAGAAATGGTGGTCGCTACCGGCTGTTCACGACATACTCGGCTCATTCGATTACGGTCGCCACATGAAAGGAACTACCATGGATCTTGCGATGGCGCAGCGCCTCGTCAATCGCCGCAAGGCTGCCGGGCTTTCTCAGGAGGCGCTTGCCGCCCAGCTGGGTGTGAGTCGTCAGGCTGTCAGTAAATGGGAGCGCAGCGAATCCTCGCCCGATACCGATAACCTTATTGCGCTCGCTGCGCTGTATGGCGTGTCGCTGGATGAGCTGTTGTATGGGGAGGCGGTGGATAGCGCTGACGACTCGCAGTCTGATGATGAAGCACAGGACAGCGACGCCGGCACCAAAGCTTCAGATGAGGCTGAAGAGGCTGAGGCTTCTACTGAGCACGCTGATTGCAGCGATAAGCCACTTGTCGATATTTCCCTCGCGCGCGGCATCCACGTTATTGATCCCAACAAGGGCGAAGAGGTTCATGTTGGCTGGAGTGGCATCCATGTGGCTAACAAGCGCAAGGGTGAAGAGGTCCATGTGGGGCCAGGCGGATTGCATATCGATACGCTTGAGGACGATGGACATAGCGTGCATACCAATGACGACGGCACCGTCACCATCGACGGCGAGACGTTTTCCAGCTGGAAGGAGGCACACGACAAGCTCGACCATCATGGCAAGCATTTCCGCACCAAGGTCGGACGTGCATGGAACAAATTCCCCTTCCCCGCACTTGTCACTCTCGCCTATCTGGTGCTCGGCATTGTCTACGGCACATGGGGCATGGGGCTTTTCCTCGTCTTTTTGGTTCCCGTCTACTACGCGATTGGTGACTTTATCGATCGACGCCATTTGTCAAAGCTCATTGAATGCGTCTATCCAGCAGCCGCCATTGCATGGTTTCTCTATATGTGGCTTTGCCTGGGGCAGCCCCATCCCGCATGGGCCATCCTCATCACGATTCCCGTCATAAAGGCGCTCATGCGCTGGTGCCGCAAACAATGGAAGCACCGCAAGCAATAGATGTGGCGTTTGCCCAGATAAAACCTGCCAAAACAAACCTGTCCCTTTTTGGCAGGCTACTCGGCGCTCTTGAGGGCGCCGACCATGTCGATCTTGTTGAGCGTTCGGTTGGTGACGAGGTTGACGATAAACGTAAAGACAAAGGAAAGCACTACGGCGAGCACATAACTCAGCGGCTCGACCTCAACGTCAAAGTAGAGCGACGGCATCTGCAGAATGTACGTAAAGCTCTCGGCCAGCAGGCTACCCAGCGGCACGCCCAGCGCGGCGCCAATCGCCGTGAGGATCAACGTCTCCTTGTTGACGTAGTGGTGCACCTCGCCACGGCGGAAGCCCAGCACCTTGATGGTCGCCAGCTCGCGCTCGCGCTCGGAGATGTTGGTGTTGGACAGCGTAAACACCACCACAAACGACAGGCACGCCGCCATAAAGGTCACAAGTACCACGACGGAATTGATGATAGTGAAGTTCGCCTCATAATTTTCCCAATGCTCGGCCGTGCTCGAGATGGTGAGCCAACCGTCGCTCTTAAGCTTCTTGCTAAACGCAATCTGGTCAGAAGATGAGCCCTTAAGCAGCGCAAAGATGCCGTTAAGACGCGCGCTTCGGTCGAACGCGCGCTCATAGGTGCTCTGCGTCATATAGAGCGTGTTGCCCAGATAGTTGAGCGAAATGTCGCTAACCTTGACCTTGGCGACGTTGAGCGACGAATCCTGGACGTGTGCTGTGTCGCCCGGCTGAATCCCCAGCACCAGTTGCGAGCTCTTGCTCAAGTACACGTCCCCGTCACGCAAGGCGAGCGGTTCTTTGGACTCATCCTCCAGGCGCACGTAGTCACCCAAGTCACCCGTGCGGTCGTCGGGAATCACAATGAGCTGTACGGTCTCGCTCTTGCCGCCAAACGTAAAAGTGACGTTGTCGGTCATGATCGGCAGCGTCGAAGTCACGGTCACGTCGGAATCCTTGGCCGCGCTTCGCTCGTCGAGCGCCGCGCACGTCTGCGTAAAGTCATCGGGATTGGCAACCGCCAGCAGGTCATAGCGCGTGATATGCCCGTACTGTTTGGGCGAAAGCGCCACCGACGTATCGCGGATGCCCATGCCGCAGATCACGAGCGCCGTGCAGCCGGCGATACCGAAGATGGTCATAAGGGCACGCTTTTTGTAGCGGAACAGGTTACGCGCTGCCACCTTGTTCAAAAAGCCCATGCGGTGCCAGATAAAGCCGATGCGCTCAAGCAAGATGCGCGAGCCGGCACGCGGCGCCTTGGGGCGCATGAGCGAAGCCGGCGTCTCGGCCATCTCGTGGCGGCAGGCGATAATCGTGGCGCCCACCACGCCCACGGCAAACAGCGCAACCGACACGAGCGACGACACGATGTCGTACGAAAGCAGCATCTGGGGCAGAGAGTACATGTCATCGAACACCGTAAACAGGAACAGCGGCAGCCCCACAAAGCCGATGATGTTGCCGAGCACGCCGCCGATCAGACAAGCCCACAGCGCATAGTCCACGTATTTGGACAGGATACGCCCGCGTGAATAGCCGAGCGCCTTGTACAGGCCAATGAGCGTGCGCTCCTCCTCGACCATACGTGTGGCGGTGGTAAGGCTGATGAGCACGGCGACGATAAAGAAGATGAACGGGAACACCGTGGCGATGGCCTCAATTGACGAGCTATCGCTTTCCACGCTCGAGTAGCTTGCGATATTGCCGCGGTCCTGGATGTACCAGGTGCATTCGCCTAGGTCGGAAAGCTCGGCGCGGGCATCGGCAAAATGCTGGTCGGCGGCGGCGCGGCGCTGGTCCAGGTCGGCTTGCGCCTGCACACGCTCCTCGCTGCCCTCTGTCATGCGGTTGATGTTATCCTGCTCGATCCCAAAGAGCATGGCGGCCTGGCGCTCGGCCGCATCCAAGCTTGCCGGCGTGTCGACCGTCAGCTCCTGAGCGCGCGCCTTCTCACGCTCCTCGCGGATCTTCTCGATATTGCCCTTGGCCTCATTAATCTTTGCCGCGTAGGCATCCGAATAGGAGTTGAGGCTCTTGGCCCCCTCGACGATCACGTGGACCGCGGAGTAGGAAGAAGATGCCGCGGCATCCTCGCTCACATAGAACTTATAGTCCGCAGTCGAAGCAGCGCGAAAGGCGTTGACTGTCGAGTCGGAGCTCACATCAGTAGGATCGAGAACCTCGGCCGTAATGGTGTAATCGCCCGCAGCAAACTGGTCCTTGGCGCTTTGGTTCGACGAGCTCGCATCATTGGCGGCAAAACTCACCGTATCGCCGAGCTTTTTGCCCGAAGCCTTCAGGAATTTCGAAGTCACCGCGACCTCGCCGGCGCTCTCGGGCAAATCGCCGCTCACCAGCACCGGTTGATCGATATTCTCTTTGGAAAGGCTCTGCACGACTACGCGCTCGCGCGTGGTACCAACGGCGGTATAGGCAGTCTCGGTATAGATGCCCTCGGCCGTCTCGACGCCATCGACCTCTTGGATCGCAGCAAGATCGTCGCGCGTAAGACCATAGGTCGACTGCACGTTGATGTCATAAACATTCTGCTGGTCAAAGTAAGCGTCGACCGAATCGCACAGATCCTCGCAACCCGCCTTAAGACCGCACATCACACTCACGCCGAGCGCGGTGATGACCACGATGGACAAGAAGCGCTTAAGACTGCCTCGGATTGTGCGGTAGATGCCACGGCGAAACACCGCCGGCACCATATCGTTTGAGCTTTGGGCAGTGCGGTAGGTCGTAAAATCCTGCTCGCGCTCCGTGTTCTGCGCGTCGCGGCGTAGGCTGTTTTGGCGATCCTGATTCATGGGCACTACCACTCGATTGTCTCGATCGGCACGGGATTTTGCTGGACCGTCTCGCTCTCCACGCGACCACTCTTAAAGCGGATCAGGCGATCGGCCATGGGCGCGAGCGCGGAGTTGTGCGTGATGATGATGACCGTAATGCCCTGCTTGCGGCAGGTATCCTGCAGCAGCTGCAAGATCTGCTTGCCGGTTTTATAGTCGAGTGCGCCCGTGGGCTCGTCGCACAGGAGCAACTTGGGGTTTTTGGCCAGCGCGCGGGCGATGGACACACGCTGCTGCTCGCCGCCCGAAAGCTGCGCCGGAAAGTTGCCCAGGCGCTCGCCCAGGCCAACCTGACGAAGCGTTTGCCCGGCATCGAGCGAATCGGGGCAGATTTGCGCCGCGAGCTCAACGTTTTCGAGCGCCGTCAGGTTGGGGACCAGATTGTAGAACTGGAAGACAAAGCCGACGTCGGCGCGGCGGTATTCCACGAGCTGCGCCTCGTTGGCGGAGCTCACGTCGCGCCCGTCCACCGTTACGGTGCCGGAGGTTACCGTGTCCATGCCGCCCAGGATGTTGAGCGCCGTGGTCTTGCCGGCACCCGAGGCGCCCAGGATAATGGCGAGCTCACCGCGCTCGACCGTAAAACTCGCACCGTCGAGTGCGTGAATGCGGGCGTCGCCCTCGCCGTATGCTTTGATGACGTCTTTGAATTCGATATAGGCCATCGATCAATTCCCATCTGGTCGGATAACTCTTTAGTATTACCCATTTCGCACCGACCAAAAAGGGACAGGTTTATTTTGGCAGGTTTTAGAGGCGGACGATGAAGGCGATCTGATGATCGTGGCCGGATACGGTAGCGGAGCCGCCATGGGCCTCGGCAATAGCGCGCACCACGGATAGGCCCACGCCCGAGCCGCCTGTCTTGGAGCTACGCGACACGTCCGCACGATAGAAGCGGTCGAACAATCGGTCCAGGTCGCCTTCGGGCAGCCCGTCCACGGCGTTCGATACGACAAGCTCGGCGGCGCCCTTACCCCGACCGCGCGAGGCTGCGCGCAGGCTCAGCTCAATCACGCTGCCCTCGCTCGCATAGCGTGTGGCGTTGTCCAGCAGCAACTCAACCACCTGCGCTACCGCTGCAGCGTCGGCATGAGCCCGCACGCCGCTCGCAATCGAAGTCGACAGACGCTTGCCGCGCGAAACCGCCACTGATTCAAACGGCTCCGCAGCCTTGTCCACGGACTCCGAAAGATCGATCGATGTCATGGTAAAGCCGGCCGAACCCTCGTCCATACGCGCCAGGAACACCAGACGCTCCGTCAGCGCCGTCAGCCGTGCGACCTGCTCGTGAATGCTCTGCGTCCACTCGCTCTCGCCGCTCTCGATCTCTTGTACCTCATTGGCGGCATCAATTACAGCCAGCGGCGTCTTAATCTCGTGGCTCGCGTCGGTAATGAAGCGCTTCTGCTTGCTATAGCTCTCGACCATCGGCCGAATTACAGCACCCGAGGCCACCGTCACAATCGCCAATACCGCCAGCCAGCCAATGCAGCTGATCGCTACGCTCGCACTCAAAAACGAATGAAAGCTTGCAAGCTCGCGTGAACAGTCGACGAATACATAGGTGGTCTCGTCGTCTTGGGCTGTAGTCATATAACGATAGTTACCAGAAAAGCCCGAGGTCAAACCCTTGGAATACAGTCCTGCAGCGATGCGTGCAGCACGCTTGGCGCCCACCGCGGCAATGCGGGCGGTATTGACATCGGTCACCTGCCCGCCGGCAATCGACACCGTAAAGTAGCGCGTGTCGAAGGGAGACTCCGCCGTCATGCCTTCAAAATGACCATCGCGAACGGCCGCCCGATTACCGGCAGCAACTTTACCGGCACCCATATCCTGGCTGGGATCGTTGGCGGGCTCGTCCTCCCCATCAATGCCGCCTTTGCCCGCCACGATGTAGTCAAGGCGTGCATCGGCCATTTTACAGACATGCGAATAATTGACGATGTTGATGCCGGCGATGATGAGCGTGAGCACCACGGTCACGGCGCCCATGGCAACGAGGATGAACTTGCGACGCAGGCGGCGGCCCATTGCGCTAGCGGCATCGGCACGCCCCGGATTACCCGAGTCCACACCACTGCCGAGCTTCGCCGTCACGCGCTTCCACCACGCGCTCGCGCTCACGCTTGTTCGCCTTCCTCGACAACCTCAAGCGAATACCCCTGATTGCGCGAGGCGAGGATGGCCACGTTGGCACCAAGCGCCGTCAGCTTTTTGCGCAGGTACGAAATATAGACCCACACCACGTTGGCGCCTTCGGGCGCGTCCTCACCCCAAACTTCGAGCATCAGACGCTCGGTGGGCATGCGCGTGCCGGCATTGCGCATAAAGAGCTCCATAAGCTGAAACTCACGATTGGCCAGATGTTCCTCGCCCAAGGGACCGACAAGCGTGCAAGCCGCCGTGTCGAGGCGCACGTTGCCCACGCCGAGCGTCGTGGCGTCAATTGCCGTCGCGGCACGCGTCATGGCACGAATGCGAGCGAGCAGCTCCTTGGCGGCAAACGGCTTGGTCAGGTAATCGTTGGCGCCAGCGTCCAGGCCCTCGACCTTATCGGACACCTCGCTTTTGGCCGTAAGCATGATGATGGGCAGGCGTTTGCCGGCGGCGCGCGTGCGCTTGAGCACCTCAATGCCATCCATGCCGGGCATCATGATGTCCAGGATCGCGGCGTCATAGTCGTTGGCGAGCAGATATTCGAGCGCCGTCAGACCGTCGAGCGCGGTGTCGACCTCGTAGTCGCTATGTTGAAGAATCGCGGTAAGAGCACGAGAGAGGCCAGGTTCGTCCTCGGCAAGCATCAGCTTCATAGCTGCTCCTTTGGCGCATGGAAATACAGGTTTCGACACTGCCGATAATAGCGCACCGTCAACCGCCTTAGCGCAGCCTTAGCCGCTCAACCTGCGCGTTTTTAAATACGCAGGATATGGCTTAGCCAAACTTAAGGCGCAGGCACCGAGCGCGTGGACGCATGCTAGCCGCGAAGGGACAGTGACTCGTTCTTTCAGGGCGTCTTGTCTATGCAAAGTGCTCGAACGTTATTCCTCGTACGCGCCCTCAAGCCGAAGCAGCCACTCCTTGCGGTCAAGGCCGCCGGCATATCCGTTGAGCGAGCCGTCGGCGGCAACCACGCGATGGCACGGCACGATAATCGAAATGGGATTGCGTGCAACCGCAGCCCCCACGGCACGCGGGGACACAACGGGAGCCTCGTTTCCCGGCACACGATGTCGAGCGGCAACACGCTGGGCGATCTCGCCATACGTAGTGACCTCGCCACGCGGAATAGAAAGCAGCTCAAACCAAACCTCGCGCTGAAACGCCGTACCAATCATATGCAACGGCGGCGTAAACCGAGGCTCCTGCCCCGCAAAATAAGCATTCAGCCAAGCCCAAGAACGCTCAAGCACCGAAGAAGCCGCACCATTTGCCGGACTCACCGAAGACATCCCGCCAGCACCAGAAACCGCATCGGAACCCTCGACATGCTCCGTATCTTCTTTGAGCAGCGTAGAGCCAAAATGCTCCTGACCCTCAAACCAAAGCCCTGTCAAACCGCGGCTATCAGCGGCAAGCAGGATTTCGCCCAAAGGCGAAGCAAACGTCGTCGTGACCACCAGCGGCTCCTTTCAAAACTCCGCAACATAATACCGCGAACTGTGCAGGCAACCCCCGCAGATACGTCCGGGCGGGCTCGCAATTACTTCAGCGAGGCTGTTTTTCCCAATCAAGCGAAGAAGACGCGAAGCTTCGGCGCCAAAGCGGTGCCCCTACCAGCTGAGCTCTAATACTTTTCCCGAGAAGTGAACGAGTAAAAACGAAGCCCCAGAGCATCCACACCTTTAGACCGCAAAACCGCAGGATTCGTACTGCAAAACCGCAGGAAATAGCGGTCAAAATATGCCAATGCTTCGGGGGTCCAAATCAGGTCGTTCACTTCTCGGGAAAGTATTAGACCCCGATTCACCCCAACCCCAAAGTCACCCCAGGCAGCAAGCGCGAACGCGCCGCAGCTGCCGGCCGCGCCCCACAGCCCCCAAAGGCGGCAGGCGCGAAGCGCCAAGGCCGCCGCCAGGGCCAGGGCCCGCAACAGCCACGCGCCCCCACATCAGCCCAGCGGCCCCAACCAACAACGGCCCCATCGCAGACCGCTCGCAGCAGCGCCACCGCAGGCGGGGGCCGGGCTTAGTTTTCAGAACACTCCGCAGACCAGTGTGGCGCCTTGTCCGCAGCTCCGAAGGAGCAGGACAAGGCGCCACACATGGTCGAGGACGTTCTGAAAACTAAGCCCGGCCCCAGCCGGACAGGTCCACCGCTACTCGCAGAGC
>CATYIV010000022.1 GCA_958407465.1 uncultured Collinsella sp.
AAAGGTCCGGGGCCTCGCTACGGGGCGGCCAAGTTGACGTAGCTGAGATGCAGCATACGGCCTGCTCACTCCTCGAAGTTCTTAGCGGAAATGAGTTGACTTGCAACAACGCCTTGCTTGTGATGGCGGTTGAGCTGCAACAAAGTTTTTTTTGGACCTCAAACCCTATGCTCGATGTTCGCTTCGTTCATTGAGTTACCCTTTGCATGAGGCCGGGACATATCGTCCCGCCCGCAGTTTCGCAGGCCGCAGGCCGAGAATGTTTGAGGACGGGATGATATGTCCCGGCCTTCCGGGAGAGTTACCTATGAACTACGCGAACATTAAGTATTTCGACATTGCTGATGGGGAAGGCGTTCGTACTTCTCTGTTTGTGAGCGGGTGCCGTCGTGGGTGCAAGAACTGCTTTAACTCTGTCGCGTGGGACTTTGCTGCGGGCGAGCCGTTCGATCGCGCCGTCGAGGATAAGATTATCGAGAGTCTCGACCATCCCTTTATTGATGGCCTGACGATTCTGGGCGGGGAGCCCATGGAACCCGAGAACCAGGCGGGGCTCGTTGATTTTATTGAGCGTGTTCGTGCCGCTTATCCTGTGGGGTCGGGGAAGACCATTTGGTGCTTTACCGGCGACGTACTCGAGGAGCTTATGCCGGGCGGTCGTCACCATACCGAGGTGACGGACCGCATTCTCGCCTGTCTCGATATGTTGGTGGACGGTCCGTTCGTTCAGGATTTGTATGATATCTCGTTGCGCTTTAGGGGCTCGAGCAATCAGCGCGTGATTGATATGAACGCCACGCGTGCCCGTGCCGAGCGTGAGAACGTTGCGCTTTGCGACGCCGTGGAGCTTTGGCGGGACGATCCGGTCTATTCGACCCATACTATGTAGCTTGCGGCCGATGCCGGAGGGCGTGGTACCATAGCGCGAACGCGAAATCGAAAAAAGTGAGGCCCAGATGGTCGATCAGGAAAAAGTCGAGACTGCCATTAAGCTGCTGCTTGAAGGTATAGGCGAGGACCCAGCTCGTGAGGGCTTGCTGGAGACTCCGGCACGCGTCGCCCGTATGTATGGCGAGATTGCCGGCGGTATGGACCAGAGTGCCGAGGAGCATCTGTCCAAAACTTTTGCCGTCGCTTCGAACGATTTGGTCATCGAGCGCGACATTACGTTTTACTCGCTGTGCGAGCACCATCTGCTGCCGTTTTACGGCAAGGCTGCCATTGGCTATATCCCTAACGGTCGGGTGGCTGGGCTTTCCAAGCTCGCCCGCACGGTTGAGGTTTATGCCCGTCGTCTGCAGCTTCAGGAGCAGCTGTGCGCGCAGGTTGCCGATGCCCTCATGGAATATCTTGCTCCCCAAGGGGCGATTGTGCTGATGGAAGCCGAGCATATGTGCATGACCATGCGCGGCGTGCAAAAGCCCGGCACCAAGACCGTGACGCTCGCTCGCCGCGGCGTCTTTGAGACCGATCCCGCGCTCGAGGAGCGGTTCTTTAGGATGCTGGGCCGCTAACCATGAGAGTCGTCAACGACTTTACATCGAAGATCGATGAGGGGACGCCGCGTCGCGGCTTTATGGCTTCGGGCCTGACTCCCTTTGGCGCCATGCCTCGCATTGATTACATTTGTGCCAATGGGCTGTTCCGGCGGCACCTGGGCAACATTGCACAGTTGGAATCGGGGCGCATCTTTTGCCGCCACGGTATTGACCATCTGCTGGATGTCGCGCGCATTATGTGGATTAAGAATCTCGAGGAACAGCTCGAATTTGACCGCGAGGTCATCTACGCCACGGCACTTCTTCACGATATCGGCAAAGATGAACAGTATGAATCGGGTATATCCCATGATGTTGCAAGCGAGCGCGTCGCTGATGCGATTCTCGGCGGCATGCCCGATGACGTGGCGTTTGAGCCGGCCGATGCCGCAGCCATTAAGACGGCCATTCTGGGCCATCGAAAGCTGCGCGTGAACAGCCAACCGCTTGAGCGTCTGCTCTATGCAGCCGACAAAGCGTCGCGCGCCTGCTTTGCATGCCCCGCGCGCAATGCTTGCAACTGGAGCGATGATAAAAAGAACCTGTCGATTCGCGTGTAGTTAGTTTGCGCGGTCGGGGTTCTAAACGAAGGAGACGATCGCGATGAGTAACAAGAAGCTGCCCGAGAATGCAACCAAGACTGAAGGCGCCGAGCTCGCCCGCCGTGGAAGGGGCGAAATATCCACTGCAACGGCGGTGCCCCACGTGGGCTATGACGATCTGCGCCATGCCGATCGCATTACTATCGACGGTCTCGAGGTCTTTGCCAACCACGGCGTGTATCCCGAAGAGAACGCGCTGGGCCAGAAGTTCATCGTGTCCCTGGTGCTCTATGCCGACTTGCGTGCAGCGGGGGAGCACGATAACCTGGACGCCTCGATTGACTACGGCTCGGTGTGCCACGATGTCGATGGCTATCTGCGCGAGCATACGTTTAAGCTTATCGAGGCTGCAGCCGAGGGTGTGGCCCAGATGCTGCTGCGTCGTTACCCCCTGATGCTTGGCGTTCGTGTTAAGCTCGATAAGCCTTGGGCGCCCGTCGGTCTTCCCCTGGCAAGCTGTGGTGTCGAGATCGAGCGCGTGCGTTAACCGGTTCTAATACGTCTCTATGGGTGGCTGCTTGAGCCGCTGCGACAGAGCTCTATTGTTGGGGCAGTACGTGTCGAGCAGGGCGTGAAACCGCTGATTGTGGCTTGGCTCGAGCAAGTGGACGAGCTCGTGGGCGACAACCATGTCGAGACACTCGATGGGATAGGCGGCGAGCTCGCGTGCGATGCGAATGGCTCCGGTCTTGGGCGTGCATGAGCCCCAACGCGTTTTCATGCTGCGCACGGAAACGCGGGCCACGGTGACGCCCATTGCGATTTCGTACGCGTGCACGATGTCGCGTAGCGCTGCGGTGACCTCGGTCGTATAAAGCTGGCTGATGTGGGCTTGGAGCTCGTCGGACGTTAGGCCGTCGAGGATTGCGCGCCGCTTGGCCTGTGGGTCTTCGTCCGTTTCGTCGGTACCCATAAAACTTGCGAAGGTAGCCTGCTTGGGTCGCGGTGCGGGTGATGCAAAGTTGTGATCGAGCGCATCCTGTACCGTGATGGGCTTGCCCCAAAGTGCAATGATGGACGAGGGACTGAGTGGCTCTCGCGCCGTCGCCCGACGTTGCTTGCGCTGGGCAAGTCGGCTGACAATCCAGGCGCTGTTGCGCTTCACAAATGCCTCGATGCGCTCGCGGCTGGCGCCGAGCGGTGCGCTGGCGTGGACCTCACCGCTTGATGTGACGCGTAGGTTGAAGTTTTTGACGCGCTTTTTGGTAACGACGACGGAGATGGGCGTCCCATCCGGCCGGGATACAGAAATCGTAAACTGCTGCGTCAAAAGCGGTCCTTCAGATTGGGGACGGGCCGGCATGTCGACCGTTCGGCATGCCGGCCCGCTCAAGGGATGTGAAATTAATAACGCTCAAAGAAGGCAAGCGCGTTGTCGCTGCAGAGCTTCTGCATCACGGTCTTGCCAAAATGCTTGGAAAGCATGTTCTGGAACTCGGGCATCTTGCTGGCATCGGAGAGGAAAGCGGGCACCGTGGCACCGTCCCAGTCGCCGCCGAGCGCGATGACGTCCTCGCCGCCCAGGTCGAGCCAGTGCTCGATATGTGCCGCCAGCTGGTCGAAGGTGACGTCTGCGGCGGTCTTGTCGGTTGCGTCGTTGGAAAGGAACTCACTGCAGTAGTTGAGGCCGACGATACCGCCCATGTCGCGAATGGTGCGGAACTGGTCGTCGGTGAGGTTGCGCTTGACGCCACAAACCGCACGGGAGTTGGAGTGGCTGGCGACGAAGGGGCGCGTGGCGTGGGCGACAACCTCGTCAAAGCACTCATCGTTGAGGTGGGAGACGTCGAGTACCATGCCGGCGTGCTCCATCTGCGTAAGTGCCTCGATGCCGGCAGCGGTGAGGCCGGCGTGGGTATCGTGCCCGCTCGCGAGCGGTCCCTGCGCGTTCCAGCTGAGTGACGACATAAGCACGCCCAAGCTCTTGAGCACTTCGATCAGCGCGGGGTCCTCGGCAAAAAACGTGGCGTTTTCGATGGTGTGGATGCAAACGACCTTGCCGTCCTTGAGCGCGGGGCGAATGTCTGCGGCGCTGCGCACGTTGACCATGCGGTCGTGGTTGAGCATTGCCTGGCCGCTCATATGCGCCATGATCTGCGCCTGGAAGCGCGCGGCGTGGGCGGTGGGAATCTCGTCGGGGACAAACGTGGCGAAGCACTGTGCCCACGGCGTGTTGCCGATCTTTGTGAGCGAGATGGCGCAGGCGTTGCCCTCGATGAGGTCGAAATCTTGCGGATGCGTTTCGTCGCCGGGGAAATAACCGTCGGTGCCGGCGGTAAAGCGCAGGTCGAGATCGAGTGTGGCCCAGCCGATGCGGTCAGCGGTGTCGCAGTGTAGGTCAAATACGGGATATGCCATGGTTCCTCCGGTTGCAGCGTTTCTTTGCAAACTGTCATTGAATTGTATGACTAGGGTATAGTTAGCGCCATATGTTCATGGCGGCCCGCGTTGTGCGCCGCCCTTATTACGGAGGTTACCATGTCCAACCAGGGCAAGAAGGTCAAGACCCATTATCGCGGCACGCTCGATGACGGCACGCAGTTCGATAGCTCCTACGATCGCGGCGAGCCGCTGGAGTTCACCTGCGGCGCCGGTCAGATGATCAAGGGCTTCGACGCCGCTGTTGTCGACATGCAGGTGGGCGAGAAGAAGACCGTGCACATTCCTGCTGCCGATGCCTACGGCGAGCACAATCCCGAGATGGTTCTGACCTTCCCGGCCGAGCAGGTTCCCAACATCGAGCAGATCGAGAAGGGCATGAAGCTCTTCCTGTCCACGCCGAGCGGTATGCCCGTCCCCGCCGTGGTCATCGACGTGACGCCCGAGGCCGTGACGCTCGACGCCAACCACGAGCTGGCCGGCAAGGATCTCAACTTTGATATCGAGCTCGTCGAGGTCGAGGGTTAGGCTATGCCTGCAAATCTGGTTTCGACAGCGTGCCTCGGAAATCTCAACGACCCGTCCTATGAGCTTTTGCTTCGCCGGGAGCTGGGCGGTGTCTTTGAGGTCGATGAGCTGCTGCTCGATTGGGACCAGGCTGATGTATGCGCATTTGTGGGCGTGACGGAGCTGGGGCGCACGGTCGATGTTCGGCTGGATGCTGCCGACGGCGGTCGTCTTGCCGATGGCGACGTGCTCGCCATTGACCGTTCGGGTGTGGTGCCCGTGGCGGTTGTCGTGCGCCTGCGCAGCGCCGAGGTTTATTTGGTCGAAGTCGACCGCATGGATCCGATTGCGCTCGCGCATGCGTGCTGGGAGATCGGCAACATGCATGCGCCGCTCTTCCGGGGCGACTCGGACGAGCATACCGTGCGCATGTATACGCCGGTGCAGCCTGTTTTGGGCCGCATGCTCCGGGGTGTCGAGGGTGTTCGGCTCTCGGTGGTTGCCCGTGAACTCGATGCGGACCGGCGCTTTGCGTCGAGTGCGGCGGAGGTCGTCGTGAGCATGGCTCCCGACTTTACCATCGTAAAAAAGGTGCGCGGCTAAGCGCGCGTATGCGCAAGATGGGCTTTGAGGGGCGACCAATCAAGGTCCGTCTTGCTGTTGATATGAGGCTTTGGGGGAAGCATATGGGTCTTGAGGGAATCAAACTGATTGCATGCGATTTGGACGGCACGTTGCTGCATCCGGGGGAGCGCGAGCTGCGTTCCGAGGCCTTTGAGCTTATCGATGAGCTGCATCGTCGCGGTATCGTGTTTATGCCGGCGAGTGGCCGTCAATATGCGAGCTTGCGCTACCTGTTTGCCCCGGTGGCCGATGAGCTCGCCTATGTATGCGAAAACGGAACCCTGGTGATGAGCGAGGGGCGTGCCGTTGTCAAGCGTTCCATGGAGCGTGGCCTTGCTATGGATATCGCGAATGCCGTGGTTGCGTATCCCCATGCCGACGTGACCCTTTCGTGTGAGGGGCACATCTACGCCATGAGCGGCAACGATGCGTTCGTCGACCATTTGCGCTATGAGGTCCACTGCGATGTGGCGGTGGTCGACCGTCCCGAGGACATCGACGAGGACGTCATTAAGATTGCCTTCCAGACGCCTGAGGTGGATCAGCCGGCGGCCCTGGAGTATTTTGAGCGCCTCTTTAGCGACCGTGTCGACGTGATGACGTCGGGAACCGAGTGGACGGACTTTATCGGCTTTGGTTCGGGCAAGGGTTCCGCGCTTGCCGATTACGGTCGTGCCCTGGGAATTTCGCCCGACGAGATGATGGCGTTTGGCGATAACGAAAACGACCGCGACATGCTCAACGTAGTGGGCCATCCTTATCTAATGGAGAGCTGCAATCCCTCTATGTGTGGCATCAACGACCGCGTCCGCTACGTGCGCACGGTCGAAGAAGAACTGCGCCGCCTGCTCGCCGAGTAGATATATGTGGCATGCCTAGGAATCTCTTTTTGCTGCAGAGTGCAGAAAGGTGGATTTTAAGGCATGTCCCGAACATCTACCGGCAGTCGGGGCAGAGACCCTCGAAGATGGTGTAGTGCGACGTGACGTGCCAGCCGATTTGCTCGGATGCCTTGGCGTCGAGCTGGGCATCGAAGGGGAGCGGTACGTCGATGACGCGGCTACACGAGGTGCAGATGATATGCGCATGCGGCTCGATGGTGCGATCGAAGCGGCTGCCGCCCGGTGTCTTGATCGAGAGAATCTCCCCGGCGTCGGCCAAGAGATTGAGATTGCGGTAGACCGTACCGCGACTGATTCTGTCGTCCTGTTCACGCACAGCGTTGTAGATCTCATCGGCGGTGGGATGGTTGCAGCTTTGGCGCACGGCATCAAGAACCAGCTTCCGCTGCTTGGTGTTTCTTCTTTGCACGGCCATGCGCCTCGCCTCTTTTCTGTCAATGTAGGTAGGTAAATGATACCGTATTTAGCACACAATACTAATAGCGTGGGTTGAAACCATCTTCGCTGGTAAGCGCGGCGCGGATTTGTGCGTCCTCGAGGCGAAAACGTATGCCCATTCGCTCATAGGAGGCATGGAGCGCTTCGAGGTGAGACAGGATATTCGCGGGCGCGCCTTGTACCTCCATTTCGACCGAGCCGTCTTCCATGTTACGCACCCAGCCGGTGAGTGCGCGTGCCTGCGCGAGGTTGGTGTTGGTAAAGCGAAAACCAACGCCTTGGACTTGCCCCGTCCAGTGCAGGAAATAGCGCAGGGGAGTGTCTTGAGTGGCCTCGTCGCTTGCGAGTACGGTAAGCCTGCGGCGCAGCTCGAGCTCGACGTTTGATGGTTTTTGAGGCTCTCGACTGCCGCCGGTGACGCTGGAGAAGAACGTATCGAAGAAGCCCATCGCTATGCCTGCTTGCCCGCGTCGGCCGGGAAGGTTATGCCGGCCTGCTGACGCACAGCATCCATGATGCGCAGCGAGACGAGCGTGACATCGCGGTAGTGGCCAAGCTCGTGGCGTCCCGCCGGGGTCTCCCAAATCTCTTCCTTAACGTTATCGATGCCGCAGATGGCGGTGATAAAGTCTGTGAGTTCGTATTCCATAGTGTTGCTCGATTTGGGCAGGTCGAGCACGCGACCGTTGTCTCCCTGTTCGCGCGGTGCCTCGGTCGCCGAGCCGCGTACGACGTCGCCGCGATAGTCGATGCGGACGTTGCGGGGCGTGGATAGATGGTCGATCTGGATAGTGCCACGCTCGCCTTCGATCTGCGAGGGCAGCAGGTCATTCGTAATTTTGGAGTGCGCGAGCTCGACGGAGATGCGGCCTCCGCCATAGCTGGCGAGGATGGAACCGCAGCCGTCGATGGGGCCGTGCGTGAGCTGTCGCGTGGTGGGGTCGAGCAGAGTAGTCATGCTCGTAAGGCCGGAGGGCATGCCGAAAATCTCGACCATGGGCTCGACGGCGTAGACGCCAATGTCCATGAGGGAACCCGATGCCATATTGCAGTCGAAGATATTGGTGGCGCGTCCCGCGAGAATCTCGTTGTAGCGCGAGGAATACTTGCCAAAGCGCAATGAGGCGCGGCGGATGGGGGCGATCTCGCCCAGGGCGTCCTCGATGGCGTGGAAGGCGGGATCGTGGAGGGGACGCATGGCCTCGAGGGCCACGACACCTGCTGCCTCGGCAGCGCGGAAGACTTCCAGCGCCTGCGCTTCGGTGGCGCAGAAGGGTTTCTCGACGATGACGTGCTTGCCACCGGCGATGCAGGCAAGGGCCTGCTCGTAGTGAAGTGCGTTAGGGCTGCCGATATAGACGGCGTCGACGTCGACGGCTGCCGCAAGCTCATCGAGTGACGTAAAGTTTCGCTCGCCACCGCGCTCGGCGGTAAAGGCAGTACCGCGATTGGCGTCGCGTGAAAGCGTGCCCACAAACGCGGCTTGGTCGTTGGCGTTGACGACTTGGATAAAGTCGTCGGTGATCATGGATGTGCCGATGGTCGCGATGCGCAGCATACGTCCCCCTTACGTTATTTGGTCTACAGGATGAGTGTAGCGCGTGGGGATATAAAGCTGCGCGAAAACGCTATTACAGGTCGCTCTCGTTAAAGCCGGTGTCGATATCGAGGTTGCTGCCGTCGGCCGCCGTGGTGGCGAGCTCATCGCAGCGCTCGTTGAGCTCGTGGCCGGCGTGACCCTTAACCCAGATGAACTCCACCTTATGCTTGCTTTTGGCGGCAAGCAGGCGCTCCCACAGGTCGCGGTTCTTAACGGGCTGCTTGTTGGCAGTTTTCCACCCGCGCTTTTTCCAGCCGTCGATCCAGTGTTTATTGAAAGCGTTGACGACGTACTGCGAATCGGAATGGACCTCGACCTCGCAGGGGCGGTTGAGCGCCTCGAGCGCCACGATGACCGCCATGAGTTCCATGCGGTTGTTGGTAGTCTTGGCGTAGCCGCGCGAAAGCTCGGAGGTGAAAGTCTTGCCGGCGGGGTTGGTGTATTTGAGCACGGCGCCGTAGCCGCCGCGTCCCGGATTTGATCGGGCCGAGCCGTCGGTGTAGATGATGACCTTCACGGGCTTCCTTTCGTTGGGTACGTTTCGTGTGAGTGACCATTGTAGCGCCATGCCCGCCGGGGGCTAACAATCTACGATTTCTACCCCGTCTTCCGACAGTTAGTTGGCATGGATGATGCGGTTGAGCTCGTCGAGGTATTGCTGCAAGAGGGGAGAGGGCTTGCGCTCGTCGTGCATGATATAGCCTACGTGCATCGTTGGGGCGTCTGCTAACGGGATCGATGCCATACCCCATTGCATTTCATTGGAGAGGACACCGGTCGACAGGGTGTAGCCGTTCGACGTGATAAGTAAGTTAGTAAGTGTTCCGCGGTCCGAGATTCGTATGTTGCGGTCGCAAGGGATATAGCTAAAAGGTTCCTCGGCGTAATAGAAGGAGTTCGAGGCGCCTTGCTCAAAGCTGTAGCGCGTATAGGGTGTAAGGTCGGCAAGGGACAGCTGTGGGCGGCGTGCGAGCGGGTGGCGCTCGCTAACGAAGACGTGGACCGTCGCGTCGAAGAGGGGATGGAAGCTTGCGCGGGCATCGGCGAAGGCCTTCTGCAGAACGCGGGCGTTAAAGTCGTCCAGATAGAGGATGCCGATGTCGCTGCGAAACGCGCGGACGTCATCGATGATCTGCGATGTGGTGGTCTCGCGCATGATGAACTCGAACTTGTCGTCCCGGCAGCGCTCGACGACGTTGACGAAGGCCTCGACCGAAAAGGCGTAATGCTGGGCCGAGATGGCAAGGCGCGCCTGGGGCGTGCCGCCGTCCTCGTAGCGGGCCTCGAGCATGTCGGCCTGCTCTACGACCTGGCGCGCATAACCCAAAAGCTCGGTGCCGTCGTTGGTGAGTGCAACACCGCGGCTAGAGCGCGTAAAAATTTCGATATGAAGTTCCTGCTCCAGGCTTTTGACGGCGTTTGAGATGTTGGACTGAGCAGTATAGAGGCGCTGAGCTGCGGCGTTGATTGAGCCGGACTCTGCCACGGCGATCAGAAAACGAAGCTGCTGGAGGGTCATCGGTGCCCGTCCTTTCGATAGCTATCTAAAAAACCGATAACAGGTTAGCGCTTTTAAGTGATTGACCGAGGGGAACAATGCTCGTACTATTCAAAACACACAAAGGCGGTAGGTAATTAAGCCAACCACGGAACCGGGATGCGAAAGGAGGCCCGCATATGAATTGCTTGCCAAGACGAATGCCGGGCTCCTGTTTGCGCCCGTTGGCGTGATCAGGAGACAGCGACTTACTTCTCTCTAATTTATTTACTTTCGTTCGATCAAGGAGATCGTCATGAGCCAGTTTATCAACAATTCCGAGCACACCTTTGGTTTCGATACCCTGCAGTTGCACGTTGGCCAGGAGAGCGCCGATCCCGCATCCGACTCCCGCGCCGTGCCTATCTACCAGACCACGAGCTATGTGTTCCGCAACTCCCAGCACGCCGCCGACCGCTTTGGTCTTGCCGATGCTGGTAACATCTACGGCCGTCTGACCAACTCCACCCAGGGCGTCTTCGAGGACCGTATCGCCGCACTCGAGGGTGGCGTGGCAGGTCTCGCCGTCGCCTCCGGTGCTGCTGCCATCACCTATACCCTGCAGGCTCTTGCCCAGGCCGGTGACCACGTGGTGGCTCAGAAGACCATCTACGGTGGCTCCTACAACCTGCTGGAGCATACGCTCTCCCAGTTTGGCGTCGAGACCACCTTCGTCGATGCCCACAACCTGGACGAGGTCGAGGGTGCCATCAAGGACAACACCACGGTCATCTACCTCGAGACGCTCGGCAACCCCAACTCCGACATCCCCAACATCGACGCCATCTCCGAGATCGCCAAGAAGCACGGTCTGCCGGTTGTCGTCGACAACACCTTCGGCACCCCGTATCTGTTCCGTCCGCTGGAGCATGGTGCCAACATCGTCGTCCACTCCGCAACCAAGTTCATCGGCGGCCACGGCACCTCGCTGGGCGGTGTGATCGTCGACGGCGGTAACTTCGATTGGAAGGCGAGTGGCAAGTACGCCCAGATCGCTGAGCCCAACCCCTCCTACCACGGTGTTTCGTTTGCCGAGGCCGCCGGTCCCGCCGCCTTCGCAACCTATGTCCGCGCTATCCTGCTGCGCGACGAGGGCGCCTGCATCAGCCCGTTCAACGCCTGGGTCCTGCTCCAGGGCACCGAGACCCTGTCGCTGCGCGTTGACCGTCATGTCGAGAACACCAAGAAGGTCGTTGAGTTCCTGGCTGGCGACAGCCACGTCGCCAAGGTGAACCACCCGAGCCTGCCTGAGCACCCCGATCACGAGCTCTATCAGAAGTACTTCCCCAACGGCGGTGCCTCGATCTTTACCTTTGAGATTAAGGGTGGCCAGGAGGCAGCTTGGAAGTTCATCGATCATCTGCAGGTCTTCTCGCTGCTCGCCAACGTGGCCGACGTCAAGTCGCTCGTCGTGCACCCGGCTACCACCACGCACTCCCAGCTCTCTGCCGAGGAGCTCGCCGAGCAGAACATCACGCCCTCCACGATCCGTCTTTCCATCGGTACCGAGAACGCCGAGGATATCATTTGGGATCTGAAGCAGGCCTTCGCCGCGCTGGACGAGTAAGGCGACTTGTGCAAGGATCCCTTGCGACTCGATAGGTATAACTGCATAAAATGCCTGCTCAAGGCGCCTGTGCGAACAATGGTTGCACAGGCGCCTTTTTTGCATAGAACGGGTGCAAAAACAGGGTTTTTGACACGCTTTATGCATTCGAGTTGTGAAAAACTCCTGTTGAGAGGATGTGAGTTTTACGCAATTGACGTGCGCCTTTTGAGTAAAACCGCAGGTCGCGATTTGCTCGGGGTACTATGCAGCGCGATCGAATCACACGCAGCTCAAACGCAGCAAAAACGCACTACGGAGGTTTCCAGCTACATGAGGATCGATTCACGAAAACCGAAAGCCGCCGCCCTTTCCGCCGCTCTGACCGTGGCACTTTTGGCGGGCTCCGGCGCAACTGATGCCCACGCGGCAACACTATCCGATACGGTTGGACCTACGCCGTCCGAAGCGACGCTGGTGCAGCCCGTCGACTACCGCAGCGACGGTTATGGCTCTATGCAGGAGTGGAACGCCTCGATGGAGGCCAAGCGCGATTCCCTGGAGATGCGCGCTCAGATCATCATGAACATGTACGGTGACTATGCCACCGATGACGAGCGCGCTGTGCTACAGGGTTGCATCGACGGCGCGGGTAGTCTGTTGACGATGGGGGAGGTCGACGCCAAGTCGACCGAGCTCGATGAGCTGCGCATTGCGCTTGAGGATGCCAAGCGCGAAGCGCTCGAGGCTGCCGCCGAGGCGGAGGCTGCCGAGGTCGCCCAGGCTTCGTACTACAACGCCGGTTACACTCCGTCCTACGCGTCCGCCGCGTCCTACGCGAACGGATCGGGCCTGACGCGCTCTGCGGGTGTCAATAACTACAACGGGCGCCGCGAGACCTATTACAGCAGCAATGTGCTTTATCACTATCGCACGGGCGAATGGACTCAGGATTCTGAGGGCTTCTGGCGCGATTCCGACGGCTATTACGTTGTTGCCGCGGGCGATATGGCCCAGGGCTCGACCTTTACGGGCTCCAAGGGTGATTGCAAGGTCTATGACTCCGGCTGCGCTGCCGGAACCACCGATTACTACACCGGTTGGTAATTTTTCTGCATCACGGATATTTGGCGGACGGGCGTCTTTACCGAGCTTTAGGGCAACGTAAGGACGTCCGTTCTATGTATGCGTTTGAGTTAACAGAGCCCTTACCGTGGCGGTACGCTGGGCGTATGGATGCGGGGCACACTGGTTCTTGAGAAATAAGGTCTTTCTCTTGGAGGAAGTGGTCTTGTGAATGCTCGAGATATCGCCGTTGCCGCCGTCGCGTTGATGCTTGGCTGCCTTGGTCCCACGGCCGCGCTCGTCGCGGGCATGCAGGGGACATGCGGGGCTGCTCCTATCGTGGTCGGCGCGCTGATCGCGGCCACGCTGCTGGGAAGCGCAGGCGTGGTTCTTTGCCGCGACGATGAGGACGAGGTGCCGGGGTCGCAACGCTAACTGTTGTGAGATCGGCCGCCGGTCATAGACGAAGATGAAGGCCGCCGCAGGGGAAAGGTTCCCTTGCGGCGGTTTTGCTGTTAAGGCTGTTGAATGCGGCGCGTCGGCGCTACCAGCTTTTCTCGATATCGCGGATGCGCCGATAGAGCCACTCGTTTTGCGGTGCCTGGATATCGTGTTTGGCTGCGAGGCGGCAGATGGTGCCCGCGAACTCATCAACCTCGGTTTTGCGCCTTGCGATGCGGTCTTGAGCCATCGAGGGCATACCGGCGGGGTCGATTCCCTCGATGAGGTGCACCATTTGCGTCAGATCTGCCTCGGTCAGCTCAACGTCCTCGGCGTTGGCAACCGCAAGCGTCTCGCGCATGGCGGAGACAAAACAGCGGCGCTGCTCGGAGCCCGGCTCCGTGGCGCTTCCGTAGGTCCCGCCGTAGGCCATGCAGGTCTGGTTGATGCCGTCGTTGAGCATGAGTTTGGCCCACATGCGGTGCGCAATGTCGCTCTCGACGGTATGGGCGATGCCGCAGCGCGTATAGAGCTCGTCGATAGCGGCGACGGTCGCGGGGTCCGTGCCGGCCGCCGCGCCAAAGCGGATCTCGCCCGCATTGGTAAAGGTGAGCGCGCCGTTGAGGAACACGGCGTCCATGCCTTGGCAGATACCCAGGACGGTATGCTCCCAGCCAAAGCGTTCGGCAATCTTTTGCTCGCTCGTAATGCCGTTGCACAGTGAGGCGATGAGCGTGTTGGGTCCCACGACGCGTTCCATAGTCTTGAGTGCTTGGTCGAGACCGGTGGTCTTGACCGCCAGGATGACCAGATCGGCGGGCGTTGCCTCGCTGGCGCGGACGGACGTGAGATTGCAGGGCTCGCCGTTGACCGTAAGGGCGTCGCCTGCGTGACGCTCGAAACGGGCGTCGTCCATGACGTATTCGACGGCGTCATTGCCGAGGGCCTTGGCAATCATGCTGCCGTAGAGCAGGCCGACGCCGCCCTTGCCGACAAAGGTGACCTTGTTGATCTGCATGTGAATCATCTCCTCACAAAAAGGCGCCCGCGTGCGGGGCGCCTGATGGATTGTATGCCGCTGGGGCGTGTAGCGTGCACCGGAGGCTGAATTTAGAAGAACAAACGCATGGGAACTTATGCCGCGGGGCAGACCGCAAAGACGCGGGCGGGGTACCCGACGCCATCGCGGACCTTGGGGAAGGTGCAGAAGATGACGGCACCCGTGGCGGGAAGCTCGTCCAGATGGTCCATGACTTCGATCTGGTAGCGGTCGACCGAGAGGATGTATTGCTCGCCGGGGTAGGGGTAGGCGTCCTCTCGTGTGGTCACGCTCGTCTCCTTTCATCGGGCTTTTTGCTGATGTTAAAGCGGTGCCGTGACGGTCTGATTTCTGCTGCGTTACGATACGTTCTCAATTGCGATTCCGATGTGTTTCGATGACGTGACGGGTTTGTTTCGCCTTGTCAGGGCTTCGATGGGAGGGGAGGGGCCGTGCAATATCGCGTTGACCCCAAAAGCGGCAACCGTATCTCGGCGTTGGGGCTGGGCTGCATGAGGTTTCCCGGTGCGCCGGGACGCCCGGATGCGAAGACTGCCGACGCCATCATCTCCCGTGCGGTGGAGCAGGGGATTAACTACCTGGACACGGCCTATCTCTATCCCGGTAACGAGGCGTGCGTGGGTGCGTCGCTTGAGCGCCTGGGCTTGCGCGACCAGGTTTTGCTCGCAACCAAGCTGCCGCATGCTTCGTGCAAATGCGCGGAGGATTTCGATCGGTTCTTCGACGAGCAGCTGCGTCGCCTGCGGACCGACCGTATCGACTATTACCTCATGCACAACATTACCTCGCCCGCCCAGTGGGAACGTGTGGTGGCGTTGGGCATCGAGGACTGGATCGCGCATCAAAAGGCGGCGGGGCGCATTCGCCAGATTGGTTTTTCGTACCACGGCAGCGCGGCTGACTTCCTTACGATGCTTGACGCATATGACTGGGATTTTTGCCAGATCCAGTACAACTATGCCGGCGAGCATTACCAAGCGGGAACGGCGGGACTCATGGCCGCCGCCGAGCGAGGCCTCGCGGTGTTTGTGATGGAGCCGCTGCTGGGCGGGCGTTTAGCGGGCAAGCTGCCGCCACGGGCCCGCGCTGTGCTCGATAGTGCCCGTGACCCGCATTTGCGCACTCCTGCCGCCTGGGGTCTTTCGTGGGTGTGGAATCATCCTCAGGTGACGATGCTGCTTTCGGGTATGACCGATACCGCGCAGGTGGATGAGAACGTGGTGTTGGCCGATTGGGCCCTGCCGGATTCGATGACAGCTACTCAGCTCGACACGATCGCGCACGTGCTGGATGAGTTTGAAAAATCGAATCGCGTGCCCTGCACGGGATGCGGCTATTGCATGCCGTGCCCTAAAGGCATCAATATCCCTGGATGTTTTGCCGCCTACAACGCGAGTTATGCGCACAGCTGGTTTACGGGTCTATCGCAGTACTTTACGGCGAGCGCGGTGCGTACAAGCGAGGCCAAGCTGGTGAGCAATTGCGTTAAGTGCGGCAAATGCGCGCGCCACTGCCCACAGCATATCGATATCCCCGAGCGTCTCGATGACGTGCGTCGACGCTTCCAGCCTGGACCCGTGACGGCAGTGCTTAAGGCCTTCGGCAAAACGCGCTCCTCGTGACCCTTTTATAACTTGCGGTGGAATAGTTCCTGTTTGCGGCAGAATAGGGCTTAAACAGGGACTATTCCGCCGCAACTGAAGGGGGCTGTCGTGGGCCATCGGGATTCATGTAATGATTCGCGTGGGGTTCGTTGGGGCATTTTGGGCGCTGGGCACATTTCTCATCGATTTGCATCGTCGCTCAAGAAGGTCGACGGGGCACGGCTGGTGGCTGCGGCCGGTCGCACTCCTGCACATGTCGAGGAATTTTGCCGAGTGTTTTCGATCGATGCTGCGCATGGCCATGCCTCGGCCGACGATAGCGGCGATGCGGCTTATGACGCGCTGATTGCCGACCCCGATGTCGACGCAATCTACTTGGCTCTTCCGCATGGCATGCATACGCGTTGGGCCTGTCGCGCGCTGTGCGCCGGAAAGGCCGTGCTGTGCGAAAAGCCGGCCGTTTTGAGTGAGGAAGAGGCTCTCTCGATCGCCTCCACCTCTCGCGAGCGCGGCGTGCTGTTTATGGAGGCGATGAAGAATCGGTTTTGCCCGATGCGCACTCGCGTGAAAGACTTGCTTGCGTCGGGTGAGCTTGGCCGTATCGTCTCGATTGAAAGCGTGCAAAAGCTCGATTACGGCGAGTCTCCTTCGGGCTATCTGCTTGATCCGCTGCAGGGCGGCTGTCTATATGACATGGGCTGTTATGCGGTCGGTTGGTTTGAGGATTTGCTCGCGGGCGCGTGCGAGGTTTCGTCCCGTGAAGTTCGCTGGCGTGACGTATCAGGCGGCCGTGTCGATTGGGCCGACGAGATCCATATGAGCGTCGGCGGTATACCCATTCATATGGTGTGCGACGGCAAAGCAGCATATGAAAGCCGCTTAACGATTGCCTGTGAGCGGGGCTCGTTGGAAATCGAGCGTCTTCATCGCCCCGAGCTCGCCCATGTGAAGTACTCCGACGGTCGAGCACTCGAAATCGATGCACCATTTGAGGTCGATGATTTTTACGGTGAGGCATCGCATGCGACACAGCTCATTCAGGCGGGGAAACTCGAGAGTCCCGTCATGCCCCTTGCCGCCACGCAGCGCTGCGCACGCATCATCGATGCGATTCGTTTGAAACTTTAGGGCGTGGGGCATGGCACCAGCGCTTGGAATGCCTGGAGGCCTTTGTCCCTGATGCCCCTTTTATAACTTGCGGTGGAATACGGTCTGTTTGCGCCAAAATAGGGCACCAATAGACCGTATTTCACCGCAACTGATAAGGGAGAGCTGGAGATGCTGACGATCGGGTGTCATCTTTCGACGACGAAGGGCTATCGGGCAATGGGGGAGACGGCGTTGTCCATTGGCGCCAATACCTTTGCATTCTTTACGCGCAACCCGCGCGGTGGCAAGGCAAAAGACCTTGACATGGATGACGTGGCGGCTCTGCGCGAGCTTATGGCGCAAAACGACTTTGGACCGCTGGTGGCGCATGCCCCGTATACCTATAACCCCTGCTCCGCTAAGGAGCGGGCGCGCGAGTTTGCCTTGGAGGCAATGGCCGAGGACTTGCAGCGTCTGGAAACACTGCCCGGCAACTACTACAACTTCCATCCCGGTGCGCATGTGGGACAGGGCTCCGACGTCGGCATTCAGATGATTGTCGACACGCTGTGCCAGGTGATGTTTGAGGGGCAGCAGACGACGGTATTACTCGAGACCATGGCAGGAAAGGGCACCGAGGTGGGCCGTAGCTTTGAAGAACTGGCGTGCATTATCGAGGGCGTTGCCGCCAAGCGCCCAGAGCTGTCCGATAAGCTGGGCGTTTGTTTGGACACCTGCCATGTGAGCGATGCCGGCTACGACATCATCCATGATCTGGACGACGTACTCGACGAGTTCGACCGCGTGGTGGGTATCGATCGCTTGCATGCCGTACACATCAACGATTCGAAGAACCCTTGTGGCGCCCATAAAGATCGTCACGAGTGCATCGGCAAAGGATACCTTGGCAGCGAGGAATTTGGTGGCGGTATGCAGGTTATGCAGAATATTGTATCGAATGGCCGTTTGCGTTCGCTGCCGTTTATTTTGGAGACTCCGAACGAACTTGCAGGTTATGCAGCTGAAATTAGACTATTAAGGTCATTGCAGCAGTAATAACTGTTACAAAGTGGAGTGTTCCATTCACGTTATGGGTTTGTTTCAATCAGTTTTCTCATTGCAGATTCGTAATTCCGGGTGCATAATAGCCAACAGTTTTTGCAGACCTCTGAATCAAACGAGGTCACCGGAAGGAGACTGATTATGAAGCTTAAGAAGCTTGGCGCATTTGCCGCCACAGGCGCCATGGCGCTCGCCCTCGCACTGACGGGCTGCGGCTCGTCCAACGCCACCTCTGGTTCTGATGCCGGTTCCAGCAGCTCTGACGACGCTAAGGTCGAGAAGGTCGACGGCTCCAAGGAGTACGCGCTCGTCAAGGACGGTACACTGACCGTCGGCACCTCTGCCGAGTACGCTCCGTTTGAGTACAAGGATGACAACGGCGATTATCAGGGCTTTGACCTTGAGCTCATCAAGGCTATCGGCGACAAGCTGGGCCTGGATGTCGAGTATGTCAACAATGACTTTGACACGCTGGTTCCGGGCGTCGCTTCGGGCGCCAAGTATGACGTTTCCATCGCGGCTATCACCGACACGCCCGAGCGTGAGAAGGAAGTCACTTTCTCTGATTCCTATTACATGGACGATCAGGCTATCGTGACCAAGGTCGATAACACCGACATCACGGCCGACAACTACAGCGAGAAGCTCAACAACGCTGACGCTACCATCATCGTCCAGTCTGGCTCGACCGCCGAGGCCTTTGCCCAGGAGAACTTCCCCAAGGCCAAGATTGTCCCCTACAAGGACGCTACCGAGTGCTTCAGCGCCCTGCAGTCCGATAAGGGCGACGCCGTAGTCACCAACCGCTCCGTTGCCAGCCAGCTGACCGCCGAGCAGTTCAACACCTGCCAGACCATCAAGCAGATCAGCACCGGCGAGGAGTACGCCATCGCCATCAACCAGGGCAACACCAAGCTCAAGGACGACATCAACCAGGCCATCAAGGACCTGACTGATGACGGTACCGTTGACGCCCTCATGGCTAAGTACAACATCAAGTAAAATAGCTACTTGATTGCGCGCGGGCCCTTTCCGTTTTGGCGGAGAGGGCCTTTGCGCTTCTTGAATGGGCGTCATCCCGCCCCGTTATGTCGGCAACTTAAACGTTAGGAGCCACCTTGTCTCGATTGAACCAAGGAGCTACGGGCCAGAGCTATCCACTGCCCTCGATGCTCCAAAAGCTGGCCTGCGCCCTGGCTGTGGCGCTCGCCTTGGTATGCGCGGGGGCCTGCGTGCCCTCGACTGCCCAGGCGCTTGAGACCGCAAAGATCACCGCCCGACCCAACACCGGTTCGGGTAGCGACGTGGTCGGTGGCACCGAGACGCGCATCACTTGGGAAGTTCAGGCCGATGCCGACGAGGAGCTGAGCGGTCTTTCTTTGACGTTTGTCGACGGCACGACGTTTGGTACCGATGACACGCGATTGACGATGCTCTCGGGCGAGGACCTCATGGATCGTACGCCCATGAAGCCCACGTGCAAGGCTGACGGCCAGACGCTCAAGATTGACTTTGGCGAGACGGCGCCTGCCGGCGGTTTTTTCCGTGTCGAGGTTTACGGTGTGACGTTTCCCGTCGAGGGCGGCGATGAGGCCTTTAGCGGCACCTATACGCTCGCCGACGGTTCGACCAAGAAGATTTCCAAGATTCCTCCCGTCGAGATTAAGGGCGTGACGGCATTCGATAACTTCCTGGCCGACCTTAAGGAACAGCCGTGGGTCGAGGCCTGGAACTCCAATATGTTTCTGCGCCTGTTCTTAAACCCGGTCATTTTGGTCCAAAGCCTGCCGATCGTCTTTAAGGGCTTCCTCATGTCGCTCTCGATCGTGCTCGTGGCGTTTCCGCTGGCAATCCCCTTTGGCTTTGCCTTGTCGCTCATGCGCATCTCCAAGTCGCGCATCCTGCGCTGTCTTGCCGGCATCTATGTGAATATCATTCGCGGTACGCCGGCGTTCCTGCAGATCTATATCGCGTTCTTCGGTCTGCCGTTGGCCGGCGTCAAGGTGGACGACTATGTCTTGGGCGTCATCGTCATGGCCATGAACTCGTCTGCGTACCTGTGCGAGATCTTCCGTGCCGGTATTCAATCGATCCCCAAGGGCCAAAACGAGGCTGCTCGCTCTCTGGGCATGAATGCCTTCCAGACGCTGCTCTACGTTATGATTCCGCAGACGTTCCGCAATGTTTTGCCTACGCTGACCAGCGAGTTTATCTTGCTTTACAAGGATACGTCGCTGCTTGCCGCCGTGGGTGTGGTCGAAATCGTCATGAACGCCCGTACCATCGTGGCCACGACGGGCTCCATTACACCGTACGTGGTTGCCGCCCTGTTCTATCTGGTCATCACCCTGCCGCTCGCTCGCTTGGTGAGCGGTCTTGAGGCGAGGCTTTTGGGTACGACCGAGACCAAGAAGAAGCGTCCCGCCAAGAGCGCCGGACAGGTTGTCGCGACGCCTGCCGATCACATCGCCGGTCTGTAAGGAGGTCCTATCATGAGCGAAACCAATAACTCGAACGAGGTCGTCGTCAGCATCAAGAACCTCCAGAAGGCCTTTGGCGATAACGTGGTCCTGCGCGATATCGATCTGGATGTGCATAGGGGCGAGGTCGTCGTAGTTCTGGGTCCTTCGGGCTCGGGCAAGTCGACGATGCTTCGCTGCATCAATCGTCTGGAGCATCCTACGAGTGGTTCGATTGTCGTCGAGGGCGTGGATGTGTGCGCCAAGGGCGTTGACCTCAATAAGGTGCGTACGCACTTGGGCATGGTGTTTCAGCAATTCAACCTGTTCCCGCACCTGTCGGTCAAAAAGAACGTCATGCTTGCGCAGCAAAAGGTGCTCAAGCGCAGCAAGGAAGAGGCCGAGAAGATCGCCGTCGAGGAGCTGACCAAGGTCGGTCTTGCCGAGCGTATCGACTTTATGCCGAGCCAGCTCTCGGGCGGCCAGCAGCAGCGCGTTGCCATCGCCCGCGCCCTGTCGATGAACCCTCACGTTATGCTCTTTGACGAGGCCACGTCGGCGCTCGATCCCGAGCTGGTTCGCGACGTTCTGGGTGTCATGCGCGACCTGGCACGCGATGGCATGACCATGATCGTCGTGACGCACGAGATGGGCTTTGCCCGCGACGTCGCCGACCGCGTCGTCTTTATGGACGGCGGCGTCATTGTGGAAGAGGGTACGCCGAGCGAGGTCTTCGACCACCCCAAGAGCGAGCGCACCAAGGCGTTCTTGGGCAATATCTCGTAGCCGCTTTATATGACTGACATAGCAGAAAACGGGAGCCGGATGTGATCCGGCTCCCGTTTTTGTTGGGACGCGAATGTGTTTTGTTGCAATGCGCGTTGCGGGCGGAGCTCATTGCCGCTAGGCGAGCTCGGCTCCAAGGGCGCGGCAGGCCGCTTCGCTCCCATCATCGGGGGCGTCGTAGCAGATGACGGAATCGACGACGTTGACGCCCTCCTCGTCGGCGTCCGCCTTCCAGTTGTCCATCCATTCGCCCTCGGCCCACGAATAAGAGCCAAAGAGGACGACCTTCTTGTCGCCGAGGGTCTCCTTGACCTCATCCCACATGGGCTGGAACTCATCATATTCAAGCTCCTCGGAACCCATGGCGGGGCAGCCGAAGGCGATAGCGTCATAGCCAGCGGCCTTGTCTGCGGAGAAGTCGGCGCAGGAGATGACCTCTGCCTCGGCGCCGGCATCGGTTGCACCTTCGGCAACGAGGTTTGCCATGGCCTCGGTGTTGCCCGTGCCGCTCCAGTAGACGACGGCGATCTTGCTCATGTTGAGTCCTTTCAGTTGTGCGGCAGGTTGCCACGGCTTCTATGTTCTATCGGGTTGCCTGGGCAAGTTGCGCCAAGCTGTAGCCCTGCTGATAGACAAAGGTGAAGTATTGGGTGCAGGCGCGGTAGGCATCAAACGTCGCAAGTGCCTGCTCGACATTTGCGTAGACCTTCCAGGCCCCAAAGACCTTATAGTTCTCGCCGCGCTGGACGATAAACTCGTGCACGTCGTCGTAGGGATATCCTAGGAAGTAGCCTATTTCGTGCGGAAACTCGCAGGTGCAGTCGTTGCTGCAGCTAGCTTGCTGGGGTAGTGCGCATCGAGTCTGGCTACAGGCGCATTCCGCGACGTTATTACTCGCGAGCGTGATGCGTGATGCCAAATGCACAAGGCATGTCGAAAGGTCTCTCGTGTCGTAGCCTTCCGAGGCGAGCGCCGTTTTGGCGCAAGGGTCCGCGAAAAGGTGGTGAGGCTTTTGGCTCGATACACGTACACGAGCGCTCCGCAGGGCCGCCAGACCAAAACACTCAGGTGGATGCCAAGCGGGTCAAGCTCGCGGTTGCACTGGGCGATAACGTTGAGCAGGCGTGCTCGGCGTTCTGCGATGGTTTCTGTTGCGGTCGAGCCGTCCCCGTGGGCGTAGGTGCCTGGATAGGTAAAGAGCGATGCCGGCTTGATGCCCGCGAGCGTGGGGGAGCAGTTGCGCACGACTGCTGCCTGAAACGTTGGGATGTCTATGGTTCGAGTCACGTCGCTCCTTACGGATCTAAACTGTTAGCCTAGGAAAACTTATACACGAAAGTAAGCCATGGTCAACAAAAAAGTTTGAAGAGGAAAACTAATTGACCGAACGGACATGATTTTGGGTTAAGATGGGGACACCCCATGGGGGTATCTAGATAGTGCTACTGAAAGGGGAACGCATGAGTGACTTGCTCAACCCTGCGAATCTCATCGTGCTGGCCGTCATTGCCGTCGGCATGTTTTTTGGACTGCGCCGCATTGCCGCTTCGACACATGGGAAGAGTTGTTGCAGCGATGGCGCGAGCGGCAAGAAAGCCAAGAGGGTTGTGGTGGCAGACACCGACGAGTCCCACTACCCCTATAGCGATGAGCTGCTTATCGGCGGCATGAGTTGCGACGGCTGCGCTCAGAACGTGGCCAATGCCCTGAATGCGCTGGATGACGTGTGGGCAACGGTGACGTATACGGACCACACGGCACGCGTACGCTCGAAGCGCCCGGTTGATCGCGACACACTCGAGACGGCGGTGAGGGGTGCGGGCTATTACGTTATGAAAATGTAGGCGTTGCCCTCTCCGGTGGGTACCAGCCTCCTGCCCATTGTGACTATCGGCATCCAAAAATTTGCGCAAAAATAACCTTTAGATGCGGCAAAAGTGGAGTTTGGTGACGGTTTGCGCGGAATTCGCTACCAATCGAGCATCTATTAACCCGTCCAAAAAATTACAGGTGTATATTTATACGCTGATTATTGCTGTGCTCAGATTGCAATTAACCGTGGACAGAAATGAAGAATGCTAAAACTGGGCTTTAGGACAGGGGAGGCTATAACCTTATGAGACGAGTGGGAACACTTGGCTTGGTGGCAGCGCTTGCCGCTATCTTGGTATCGCCGCTGCCGGCGCACGCCGAAGACGCATCGGGTGCCGTTACCTACAATGCGGGAAATGGGTATTCCTTTGAGAAGCTCTCGCATCCTACGGTAGGAACGTCGCAGCCGGATGGCATCGTCGACTACCAGGGTGACGGTGCCGTTGCCGTTCCGGGCGCCGATGGTAACACGGCCAACAACGAAGGCGATCGAGGCCAGAGCTACACTTGGGCGGCTGCGAGCTATGGTGACTGGCTTTATGTGGGCACCTGCTATGCGGCGATGGGCAACACGCTTACGCTCATGAACGGCACGCTGGGCGATTCCTTTGATGCCGAGACCATGCGCCTGACGCTGGAGGCCATGTTTAACGGCACCTTCTTCTATGGACAGCAGAAGGAGGACGGCACGGCCGACAAGGACAGTGGTGGCATCTTGGTCAAGATCAATACCAAGACCGGTGAGACCAAGCTGCTGCTCTCTGATTCGCTCAACGGCGTCGCTCCTTTGTTCCGCAATGCCGTGAGCTATAAGGGCAAGCTCTATTTCTGCGGCAGCGTCAGGACCAATGGCGGCAAAAGCGGCCTGCCTGCTGTATATGAGATCGATCCTAAGACGGATGAGTGGAAAGTTGTCTATCAGGGGCTTTCGAGCATGCAGGATTACGGTGCTGCCTATAAGCAGGGCATTTCTACTGGTATCCGCGGCATGTGCGTTCATGATGGCCAGCTCGTCATCAGTAATGTGGGTAAAGACGCGGCCGGTAACTTTGTGTCGACAATCCTGACGTCGTCTGACCCCTCGAAGGGCCAGGACAGCTTCACCGAGATTGCCAACTCGGAGACGCTGTTTGGCTATCCGGCGATTCGCTATCAGGACAGCATCTACGGCGGTGCCATTTGGGATATGGTCTCGTACAATGGCCATCTCTATGCGACCATCTGCACCGGTACGCCCGAGAACGCTCCCGATGATAATTCCATGCAGTCGTTTGCCATGGTCCGTGGCGACAAGAACGCCGACGGCAGCTATACGTGGACTCCGATTGTCGGCGACCAGGAGGCGGACGGTGCAAGGTACTGCTTTGGCATCGATCCTGCCCGTACCCGTTCTGGCGCTGCCAACCTCATCGTCTACAACGACTACCTCTATATCGGTGAATACAACGACGAGGAGATTGCTCTCGAGCGCATCCTGTTCAACAAATCAAACACCGAAGAGAGCGGCAAGAGCAGCATGGGCGGCGTTGACTGCTCGTTTGTGAATGCCAATCTTGAGCAGTCGGTCAACATCTATCGCATGGACAAGGACGAGAACATGGAGCTCGTCGTTGGCGATCGCACCGACATGTTCCCCGAGGGCGGTATTTCCGGCCTGACTTCGGGCTTTGGCCGAAACGAGAACCAGTACATTTGGCGCATGCAGAAGTTCGACGGCAAACTGTATATCGGTACCTTTGATACCGCGAGCCTGCTTGAGCCGATCGGCCAGTTCTCTAATGGCGACATTATCGATATGACGCCCGAGGAGTGGGCCTCTCAGGTTCAGCGCCTTAGGGACCTGCTCAATCACCTGCTCGACAAGAAATCGCCTGACGACCCCATCGTTCCCGTGAACACGCTTGCGGACGATGATTCAAACGAGGCCGCCGAGGTCGATGACGAGAAGGCTGAGGCCGTCGAGGTCGATGACGAGAAGACCGAGGTTGCTAAGGGCTTTGGCGACCTGAACGATGCGCTGGAGGATGCCGCGGGCGGTCTTTGCGATCAGGCCGCGACGATGTCCCAGGACTTTGAGGACGACGCCGCTTATGTCCAGAAGATCGATGGCGAGATCGCGTACTTCAAGTCCTTTGCCGACCAGTATCAGGACATGCTCGATAGCTATGAGAGCCTTAAGCAGCAGTACGAGGATGCCTATGGCACCGAGCTGCCGAGCGATATTCAGGATGCGCTCGATAAGCTGCTGAGCGAGGAGAACCTCAAGAAGTTGCAGAGTGTGCTCGCATGCATGTGTTACCTGCGCGATGCCGAGCGCGGCTTTGATATGTATGTGACCGAGGACGGCGTGAACTTTACGACGCTGACGACTAATGGCTTTAACGATCCGTATAACCATGGTCTGCGCACCTTTGCGGTGACCAACCAGGGTCTGTGCCTTGGTACCGCCAACCCGTTCTATGGTTGCCAGGTCTGGATCCAGCGCAAGGAGAATTCGGAGAATCCGGTTGATCCCGGTACTCCGGATCCGACGGAACCCACCGATCCTTCGCAGCCGGGTGGCGGCGATCAGCCTGGCGGCAGCCAGACGGGTGGCAACGACCAGTCGAGCAGCACCACGACCACCGTCACGACGACCGCTAAGAAGACTCCGAAGGACGGCTCGCTGCCTCGCGCTGGCGACTCGACCCTCACGCTGGTCTTGGGATTGCTGGTTGCAGCTGCCGCAGTGCTTGGCATTGCTCTCGTCTTGCGCAAGCGTTCTCGTCGCTAGGCTCGTCCGCGTAGCTCAATGTCTTGGATATCGTCGAAGTCGATGGCGATATCCCTGAGTTTGAGCAGCTTGAACGCGGGAAGCACTTCGTCGAGAATGCCGGTGCGGCTACGATAGCCGTACGTATCGTAATAGGTGACGCGCACCAAGTCGCCACGTTTGAGGCCCTCGAGCTTTTTTGAAAGCTCGAGGGCTTTTTCTTCCGTGAGTTCGCATTTTGGTTCGACGGTGATTTCCTGCTTGCGCACGAGTTCGTAGTATCCCGTGAGGGCGGCAAAGGGCATAAACTGCGCGGCACGGCCGGCGCGGACGGCGCCGTTGGCGGTGAGCTTGGGGTCGGCGGATCGACGTCTTCCCTCGGGGTCCGCTAGACGTTCAAAAGGCGTCGGTGGCCGCATCGGCTGTTGTTGGGACTTAGGCACGGTGTCCTCCAACTTGATCGTTGCGCTCGCGCGCGGTGGCGCCGGCGGTAAAGCTTAATCCCTTGACGAGCGCGTTCTTGCCGTACTTGCCCTTTACGGCCAACACGGCGCGCGCCAGGTCGCGCTCGCGCTCATCGGCCTCGACGTCGCTAAACAGATCGATAGTGGCAAATTCTTCGGGCATCAGATTGCCAAAGCCCAGATTGATGCGTTTGACCGGTCGTTTGGGATCGACGGTCTGCGCCCAGAGCTTATCGAAATAGCCCATGATCTTCTTAAACGAATTGGTGCGCTCGGGCAGCTTGCGCGAGGCGTTGGAGTGCGCAAAGAGCGCGGCATAGCCACCACGCGGTTTGCCGCCATGCTCTCCCACAAAGATGCCATCGATTGCCTGTGCCTCACGCACCAAGCGCCGCCGTTCGCCATCTCGCTGGACGGGCTTGGGCGCACGGGGCGCGAGCTCGGGGCCGGCGGTTGCGGTGGGTTCGATACTCGACGTGCTCGAGCGTAGGTGTCCGCATCCGTCCACATATTGCGCTGTGCCGCTGGCGTCGAGGCGGCGTATGTCGGCTCGTTCGCTCGCATAACCCACAAAGAGCGAGATGCTGTCGCACACCACGTGCTTGTCGATTAAATTCAGCACGGCGTTGTCGACCATCTCGCGCAAGACGGTGTAGGCCTGCTCGTAGGCATAGCCCTTCGAGAGCACCTGCCCTGTGGTGGTCGAGGTCGCTTGTGGGCGATAAGCTTGGATATCGGCGATAGTTGTCGGCTCGCGCCCAAAGGCGTGGTCGATGAGATACTCGGCATTGACGCCGAGCTCGTCGTAAAGCAGATTTTTGTCGAGCGCGGCGACGCCCATCAGGTCGTAGACACCGTATTTTTCGAGGCGGGCCGCTACGCCGGGGCCGATGCCCCAGATGTCGGTGATGGGGCGATGGGGCCAGATCTCCTTGCGAAAGGTCTCGTCGTCGAGTTTGCCGATACGACTGGGCACGTGCTTGGCGGTGATATCGAGTGCAACCTTGGCCTGAAATAGGTTGGGGCCGATCCCGACCGTTGCTGTGATGCCCGTGCGTCCCAAGACCTCGTCGCGCAGCGTGCAGGCGAAGCCTTCCGCATCGGTGTGATAGAGGTCCAGATAGGGTGTCACGTCGATAAAGCATTCATCGATTGAATAGACGTGAATGTCTTGCGGACTCACGTATTCCAGATAGATGCCGTAGATTTGCGCCGACACCTCCATATAGTGCTGCAGGCGCGGTACGGCCTTGATGTAGTCGATGCCGTCGGGAATCTCGAATAGACGGCAGCGGTTGTGTATTCCAAGGTCCTTCATAGCCTGCGTGATGGCGAGACAGATGGTCGTTCGTCCGCGCGATTCGTCGGCAACGACCAGGTTGGTGGTGAGCGGATCGAGCCCGCGGTCGACGCACTCGACGCTGGCATAAAACGTCTTGAGGTCGATGCAGATATAGGTATGCTGCTCGTGCGCCATCCGTACACTTCCATCAAACACATGTTCTTATCGAATACATGTTCGATGATACCCGCTCGTCCGGACATCGTCAAAACCTGCCCTTTTTGGCAGGTATGGTCGTGCGGCTGCATCGGGTTTTAACACGGCTCTAAAGAGTGCGAAACAGCTCGGAAAACCTCGCTTCGTAGCATGAGCCTAACGATCGATACCACCATAAAGCACGGAAGGGTTGTGGGGATAATGGTCAACTATGGGTTTGGTATGCCGACGCGCCTTGTTGCGGATGGAGATGTGGCTCGCTGGTGCGGACGATTGGTCGCTCACTACGGTGGCACCAAGGCGCTGGTCGTGCTGGGCGGTGACAAACATACGCGCGATGAACTCGTCTCGGCAGCACTCGGCTCGCTTGATCGGGCCCTACTCGAGCGCGTGCTTTTCCGCTGTGGCTCGGTTGAGCGCGACGGGGAAGACGGGCTGATCGACGAAGCTGTAGCCCTGGCGACCGACGAAGGCGTGGACTTTGTCCTGGCGGTCGGCGATGCCGATACGGCGGGCTTTGCGCGCGAACTCGCTCGTCGCATGGCCGTGCTCGATGCCGGCGAGGACGGCTTTGTGCCTTATGGATGCATTGTCTCGGAGGGCAAGGTACCTGCTGTCGTGGGAGCCGGCGAGGTGCCCGTTTTTGCCATCATTGCGCCCGAATTGCTGGAGGGTATCGGGTCTCCTCTGCGCGAGCTGCTCGGCAGCGTGTGCGCCGCGGCCTAATATCTGCCATAAAAGGATGGGTTATTTTTGGTAGGTAAAGCGTTTGACCTGCCTAAATAAACCTGTCCCTTTTTGGTCGGTTGCCGTTTAGGGGCGGATTGGCAACGCTCGCTGATTATGGTCTTGACCTGCGCTAGAATAGTGGCATCTGATTATCCGGGCGCATGGAGGTATGCGCCCGTATGTTGAGGAGGACTTTATGGCAACTGTTGCCGCACCTATCGACGCTACGTCGACCGCCGCTTGGAAGGCGCTCGAGGCCCATCAGGAGAAGCTCGAGGCCGAGGGTATCGACCTTAAGGCATGGTTTGCTGCCGATGCAGAGCGCGTGAACAAGCTGAGCTTTGATGCCGGTGACCTGCACTTCGACCTGTCCAAGAACCTGGTGACCGATGAGACCGTCAAGCTGCTGTGCGATCTTGCCCGCGAGGTGAAGCTCGAGGAGCGCCGCGACGCCATGTTCTCCGGCGAGCACATCAACACCACCGAGGACCGCGCTGTTCTGCATACCGCGCTTCGCCGTCCGGCAAGCGAGAAGGGTCAGCTCATCGTTGACGGCCAGGATGTCGTCGCCGACGTGCACGAGGTCCTCGACCGCATGTACGCCTTCGCCGAGCGCGTGCGCTCCGGTGAGTGGAAGGGCGTTACCGGCAAGAAGATCGAGCACCTGGTGTCCGTCGGCATCGGTGGCTCCGATCTGGGCCCGGTCATGGCCTACGAGGCCCTGCGTCCCTACGCCGACGCCGGTATCGACTGCCGCTACATCTCCAACATCGACCCCAACGATCAGGCCGAGAAGCTCAAGGGTTTGGATCCCGAGACCACGCTCGTGATCATCGTCTCCAAGACCTTCACCACGCTCGAGACCCTCACCAACGCCCGCGAAGTCAAGACCTGGATGCTCGAGCAGCTCAAGGCTCAGGGTGCCATCGACGGTTCCGATGAGCAGAACGCCGAGGCCGTGGCAAAGCACTTCGTCGCCGTTTCCACCGCACTCGAGAAGGTCGAGGCCTTCGGTATCGACCCCGCTAACGCCTTTGGTTTCTGGAACTGGGTCGGCGGCCGCTACTCCGTCGACTCCGCCGTGGGCCTGTCGCTGATCGTCGTGCTCGGCCCCGAGCGCTTCCAGCAGTTCCTCGAGGGCTTCCATGCTATCGACGAGTACTTCTGCAACACGCCGCTCGAGAACAACGCCGTCGCGCTGATGGGCCTGCTCAACGTCTGGTACGTCAACTTCTTCGGCTCCAAGAGCCACGCCGTGCTTCCGTACTGCCAGTATCTGCACCGCTTCCCGGCCTACCTTCAGCAGCTCACCATGGAGTCCAACGGCAAGCACGTCCGCTGGGACGGCAGCGCTGTGACCTCCGATACCGGTGAGATCTTCTGGGGCGAGCCCGGCACCAACGGCCAGCATGCCTTCTATCAGCTGCTGCACCAGGGTACCGTGGTGGTTCCGGCCGACTTCATCGCCTTCGCCAATACCGCCAACCCTGCGACCGATAGCGGCCAGGACGTGCACGAGCTGTTCCTGGGCAACTTCCTTGCCCAGACCAAGGCACTCGCCTTTGGCAAGACAGCCGACGAGGTTCGTGCCGAGGGTACGCCCGAGCAGATCGTCCCGGCCCGCTGCTTTGAGGGCAACCGCCCGACGACCTCGATCTTCGGCGACACGCTGACCCCGTTTGCACTCGGCGAGCTCATCGCCCTGTACGAGCACATCACGTTTGTCGAGGGCACGGTCTGGGGCATCGACTCCTATGACCAGTGGGGCGTTGAGCTGGGCAAGCAGCTTGCCAAGCAGATTACTCCGGCCTTCCACGACGACGCTGCCAAGGCCGAGCAGGACGCTTCGACCCAGGCGCTCATCGAGTTCTACCGCGCTCACCGCAAGTAGTCGCTGCTGTTAACGCATCGCGCCTTATAGTCAGGGGCCCGTATCCTATCGGATGCGGGCCCCTTTGCTTTGCCGTGGTCCCGGGGCGCACGGCCTTTGTGGAACATCGCCGGGGCGCCGCGCGCTGCGAGAACCCTGCGTCTAGATCTCGGCCTCCGCATGGCCTCGCTGCGCCTCGGGCAGCTCCCCGTAGAGCGGATGGTCTTCGAGCCTAAAGCGCTCGACCTGTTCGGGAGTGCGACCGCGTACAAAGAGCCACGAGCGATCGATCGGCGTCGCCATGAGCGTGCTGGGCAGCGCGTCGGCGCGGTCGGAAAACACCCGGGCACTCTCGGGATCCTGGAACGCCAGCACCAGATGCGTGTCGCAGTTGCCCATGATGGAGCGTGCGCGTGCCTCGCCATAGAGCGCATCGAGCTGGTTGGTCGACTGCAGCAGCAGCGTTGCCCAGATGTTGCGGCTTCGGATAATCGAGAGCACGTTGTCGATCTGGGGGATCTGCAGATTTGCGAAGTCATCGAGCATAAAGCGCACGGGCACGGGCAGGCTGCCGTCGGGCTGCCTATCGGCCTCACGAATGAGGCCCATAAACGCTTGCGTAATAAAGAGGCCGGTCAGCGGATCGAGATTGCGGTCAATATCGCTTACGGTTACAAACAGGGCGCAGGGGGTGTGTCCCATGGAAGCGAAGTCCACCTGATGGCACTCACGATAGAGCTGTGCCGCACCGTCGAATCCCAGACACATGACCTTTTCGGCAAGGATGCCGACGATGCTCGCGTGCATGCGCTCGGCATTTTGCGTAATGGCGTAGCGCCGCCATAGCGAGAGGGCATAGCTTTGGGGGTCGGTCGTGATCAGATCGTCAAACAATCGGGCCGTGGCACCGTCCTGCAGGTGCTCGATCAGCTTGATGACCGAGCTGATCGTCTGCTCGTCGGCGGGTAGCTGTTCGGTGACGTAGGCGATAAGACACGACAGCAGGTTCGCCGCCGCATGATCCCAAAAAGGCTGGTTGTTGTCCTCGATGGGGCAGATGGCCTTTGCCACCGAGAGGATGTCCTGCTGGTTGGGCCTGCCGTCCGCCTTGCGGCGAATGTGCCTCAGGGGGTTGTAGCCGCAGCGCTCGATGCCGGGCGCAAGGGCCGGGACGGTGTTGAGGTCGGCGAAGTTGAGACATTGCACGCGGTAACCGTGGGCTGCCAGCACGGGTCCCACTTCGCGACAGAGCGTGCCTTTGGTGTCGAGCACGATGTAGCTTGCGTTCATTTGCAGCAGGTTGGGCTTGAGGACGTTTCGGGTCTTGCCGGCTCCCGAGGGGCCGATCACAAGTGCATTGTTGTTGAGTCCCGTTTGGCGGGTGTCGCAGGAAAGCGTTCGATCTTTGGCGAGGATGGTGGACGATGCGGACTCAGATGCGGCGAGACGGCTGGCGAGGTTAGACATGGGCGACCTCCTTGGTGGTCGAGAGGATTTCGTGGGCAAAGCCGAGCTCGACGGCGCGCTCGGCCGAAAGGTAGGTGTCTTTTGCAGTGAGGGACTGGATGCGCTTGGGCGTGAGGCCGCTGCGGTCCGAGAGGATTTGCGTGAGGGTCTTGCGGGTCTGCATGAGACGCCGGCTGGTTTCTTGCAGCGCAAGTGCCGAGCCGCCTGCCCCCTGGGGGATCAGCGGGTCGTGAATCATGAGCTCTGCATGGGGCGCCATACGGCGATCGTCGCCGCCCATAAAGATCACGGCGCCCATGGACGCGGCGAATTCCAGGCAGACGGTGCGGATGGGGCACGATGCGAGGCGCATGGCGTCATAGATCGCAAGACCCGATCGCACGCTTCCGCCGGCGCTGGCGACAAATATGGTGATGGGGCGGCTGGGGTCGGTGGCATCGAGCAGGCGGATCTGCTGGCATAGGTCGTGGGCCATCGGGGTTTCGATGTTTCCCATGACGGAGAGCTCGCGACGGGCGAGCATCTCATCGTAAATGCTGGTGAGCGTGATACCTCGGGCGGATTCACGCATGGTGAGGGGGCTGATGATGGGGGAATGATTGGTGTCCATGAGGACTCCTTTCTGTTGGTTGTGTTGTGGAATAGGATTGTTGCCCGCGGAGGGGCTGGCAGGCTACAGGGTTCGTCCGAGCCTGAGATCGAGCTCGGTTGTGGGGCAGGCTGCCTGTTCGTGCGGCTCGCAAGCGCCAAGGGCTCCAAAGCGATGGAGCGTTGCGACGGGCGTGGTGTAGGCGAGCCGCAGCTGATGCTCGACAGGGGCACATCCGTCATTTTTGTAATGAGCCGCGTAGTACTGCGCGATGCTGGCGTTCATCTCGCTGCCATTGCGATGGCGCTCAAACTGGCGTCTGCAGGTCTCGATGATCTTTGCTACCGACTTGGGTGCCGTCGCGGGAACAAGGGCGAGATAGCCCTCAAATAGCTCGTTGATGCTCAGGAGGCACAGCAGGTCGATCAGCGTCCTTATGGCTGCTCCCTCGGCGGAAAAGTGCGCGGTCATGCGGTTATATCGGTTGCGGTCGACGATGGCCGCATGGGGTCTTGGAGTTTTCTGCCCCGTGGTCCCGGGCTTTTGCCGCGCCTGTGTATTGAGCTCGACGTTGCAGCGCTTGAGGCCGTCCAACGGAAGGAACAGTGCGGTGCGCAGGGTGTTCCGCTTACTTTCGAGTTCATGACGCTCGTCGGGTTCCCATTCGAGCTTGAGTTTCGTGTCGAGCGCCGTAAGCATATGGGCTAGGCAGCCTACGGTAAGAACGTACGAATCGTTGTCGCGTTTTGGGGCATAGGGGTCTGTCAGCTTGCGAATGTCGGGGTCGCCCATGATCTTTGTGCAGCGCTTCAGCAGTTGAGGGTGGTCGGCCAAGATCGTCGCGAGCGGTAGCGACGCGTAGTTCTTTATGGTCGCGGCGGCAAAGGCGGCGTCATATTCGTTTGCATATGCTCGCTCAATGCGGGCATCCAGAATGCTTTTCTTATCGCCGTCTTCAGCGTGGTGGTTTGTCATAGCTTCTCCAATCGGTTGATGTTCGTGCTGTTTGTTGATGTGTTGGTTGTCGTGAGTGATGTGCTTGCCGTGGGTGATGTGCTGACGTTGGGGTGCTATGCGGTTTTCAATGAGCCCGTGAGGCAGTTGCTGCAGGGGCGGGATGGAACGGCCCATGCAAGGCGGAAGGCATCGTGCTCAAAATCGAGACAGCAATGCCCCGGGTGCCTCACATGTGGCAGTTACCTCATTAAGTTGTCATTGCGTTTGGGGCTGTACTTTGCCGATCTTCTTTCTCTTACACGCTGAAAACTGAAACTGAATATGCTCGATCAAACGATGACCACCGGAGTGGTCATCTTTAAAGTACGTTCGTTTTGCCGATTTGACAAGAACTAATTTTGAATTTTTTCTACGGGATGAAATGAGATTTGTGGAACGGTCGCGATTGGTGTCGCCAGCTTTGCATGTGGTGGCTCGGCGTTTGGGCTGGAACGACTGAGCCCCGAGATGGCGTCCCGTTCATGTTTGAGACAATATATGACTTTTTGCCCGTTGCAAACAGAGTCGCGGTGGGTGTTCTGTATGATGGCTCAGACAAGGTTGTTCAATGACAGGGAGGCATATATGGCAATCAAAGCCATCGCAATGGATATCGACGGTACGCTCACCAACGATCAGAAAGTGATTAGCCCGCGTACGCGCGAGAAGCTGCTCGCGGCGCAGGAGTCGGGCATTAAGCTCATTTTGGCTTCGGGCCGTCCCGCATGGGGGCTGCACGCCTTGGCGCAGGAGCTCGACCTTCAAAACCATGACGGTCTGCTGGTGGCCTTTAACGGCGCTCACGTCGTCGATGCCCAGACCGACGAAGTGCTGTTCGATCAGGCTATGCCTGCCGACGAATTGCATCGCCTGATTGATCACCTGCGTAATTTTGACGTGATCCCTATGATTTCGCTCGGTCGCGATTTGCACGTCGAGGACTCGTACCATTGCATGATCACGCTGCCTGACGGCTCGCAGAAGAATATCGTCAAGTATGAGCGCGACGCGTGCGATCTTAAGATTCGCGAGGTGGAGAGCCTGCATGAGGTCGCTGATGCTTATCCCGTGGACAAGCTGCTGACGGCAGGCGACCCGGCATACCTGCAAGCGCATCACGAGGAGATGTATGCGCCCTTTAAGCAGACGCTTTCGGGCATGTTTACGGCTGACTGGTACTTTGAGTACACGGCGCCCGGTATCGACAAGGCCCGTGCGCTCGAGGGTGCCCTGTCCAAGCTCGGTATCGATGCCAGCGAGGTTGTATCGTTTGGCGACGGCCAGAATGACAAGTCCATGATTGAGTGGGCCGGCACCGGTGTTGCCATGGGCAACGCGGTCGATGAGGTTAAGGCCGTGGCCCAGATGGTGACCGCCAATAACAACGAAGACGGCATTGCAGCGGCGCTGGATAAGCTGCTGGGTTAGAATCGCCGATAATGCATGGTTCGGGCGCCTGCTTACAGGCGCCCTTTTGTTAGGGAGGGTGCCGTGTCCGCATTTCCGTTCGACGCCGTTATCTTTGACATGGACGGCGTGATTGTCGATACCGAGTATTACTACCTGGGCGAGACTGCCGCGTTTGCCAAGGAGCTTGGGCTTAATCTGACTCAAGAGGAGTTGAATGGGCAGGTTGGTACCTCGCATCAGTTCTTCCTGCATTTGCTGGTCGATTGGTTTGAGCGCGCCGGTAGGGGGCATTTCACTGGCGAGGAAGCGTTGGCCCGTTGGGACGAGTGGGCGCATAAGCGCCCGCGCGACTATCAGGCTTTGATTAACCCAGGCGCCGTGGATACGATTCGAGAGCTGCCGCGCCGTGGCGTTCGCGTGGCGCTTGCCAGCTCGTCTCCCATGGTTAGCATCGAGGAGGTACTCAATGCGTGCGGGCTGTCGGATGCCTTTGAGTATGTGGTGAGCGGCGAGCAGTTTAAGGAGAGCAAGCCCGAGCCCGACATCTACCTGCATGCGCTGGACCTGCTGGGGCTGCCCGCGAATCGCTGCTGCTGCGTTGAGGATTCCGTTCCGGGCATTACCGCGGGTAAGCGTGCTGGCCTGACGGTGATTGCCAAGCGCGAGGAGCGCTTTGGCTTTAGCCAGGATGCCGCGGACAAGATTATCGACCAGCTGCCCGATTTGCTGAATCTTGCGTAGGGCCAGGGCGGCACGGTGGCCATTACGGCGATCTCGTTAGGACGAGAAAGGGACGGCGCTATGACATTCAACGTTAACGCTCTTGGGTTTGGCGACAACGTCGTCGACCGCTACGAGCATATCAACACAATGTATCCGGGTGGCAATGCGGTGAACTTTGCCGTGTATGCCAAGAAGTGCGGTACCGCGCGCTCCGCGTATATGGGCATCTTTGGTAACGACGCTGCTGCTGAGCATGTGATTGCGAGTCTTGAGGATGAGGGCGTTGAGCTAGCCAAATGCAAGCAGCTCATCGGCGAGAACGGTGCGGCCCGCGTTACTGTGGTTGATGGTGATCGCGTATTTCTGGGGTCTAACGAGGGCGGCATCCGTGGTGATGCACGCTATGTGCTCGATCGCTTTGACCTTGCGTACATGAAGCAGTTCGACGTAGTCCACTCGGGCAACTATTGCTTTACCGAGCGCGAGCTGCCCAAGTTGAAGGCTGCGGGCGTCACGGTCTCTTTTGACTTTTCGGACGACTCCACCGACGAGTACTACGAACAGATTGCGCCCTACGTCGATTTCGCTTTCTTTAGTGCGGCGGATGCTGCGAGTGAGGACGAGATTCGCGAGCGTCTGGCATGGGTGAAGGGCCTGGGTCCGCGTTTTGTGTCGGCTACGGCGGGCGCCGAGGGCTGCATTGCTTACGACGGCGAGCGTTATTACCGCCAGCTGGCTAAACCGGTAACGGACATGAAGGACACCATGGGGGCGGGCGACTCGTTCCTCACCTCGTTTTTGATGTGCTATCTCGATTCCGCCAAGCGTGGTGAGGATGGCGCCGAGGCCATCGAGCGCGCGCTCGACTTTGCTGCCGGGTTTGCCTCGACCGTGTGCGGCATGGAAGGTTCTTGGGGCCACGGAGCACCAATCGTCGAATAGCCGAGCTGTCCCGGGGAGCTGTATTGGTGCCTTCCCGTGACTCGGTGGTCAAAAAAAGCCAAATATGAGTACTGTGACTAATTTAGTCGCAGCAAAATCGACCCCTTCAGACGTGATTTGAGCGTTTGGAGGGGTTTAAGATTGCGAAAATGCAGGATGAGTGACTGTAAAAGTGTTAGTTAATGGACAATCGTAGATTATTCTGGTGGTCGGAAAGCTCAGAGTAATGTATCCATTTCGCTAGCAGTACTCATATTTGACGTTTTTTGACCACAGGGGTTAGCGAAGGCTAAAAACAGAGTGTGCATTCGCTAAAACCGCCGACTCAATAGGTAGCGCACAGAGATGTGGTGTAAGAGGCGGGGCATGCCCCGCCTCCGCCCTTT
>CATYIV010000023.1 GCA_958407465.1 uncultured Collinsella sp.
GCCCGTGGGTTATACCCTAAGAGCAAACCACCCTTTTTAAGGGTGGTTCTGATTTTATCACGTAGCGACTTGAGGTTCTCCAGTGCCGCGTTAAGCGTGTCGTCCCGCTTGGCAAAGTGGAAACGAATCAGATGGTTGACGGGCTCGCGGAAGAAGCTCGAGCCGGGCACGGCGCCCACGCCCACCTTGGATGCGAGGTCCTCGCAGAATTCGAGGTCGCTGTCATAGCCAAACTCAGAGATGTCCATCATGACGTAGTAGGCGCCCTGCGGCACGTTATGCTCAAGACCGATGCTATCGAGCCCCTGGCAGAACAGGTCGCGTTTGGCGGTGTAGAGGTCGAGGACCTCATCGTAATAGCTGTCGTCGAAGTTGAGGGCGGTGACAACGGCTTCCTGCAGGGGAGCGGCGGCACCCACGGTGAGAAAGTCGTGGACCTTCTTGATACGCTCGGTGATCTGGGCCGGGGCGATGGTGTAGCCCAAGCGCCAACCGGTGATGGAGTACGTCTTAGACAGCGAGCTGCAGCTGATGGTTCGCTCGAACATGCCGGGCAGCGTGGCCATATAGACGTGCTCGTGGGGCGCATAGACGATGTGCTCGTATACCTCGTCGGTAATGCAGTAGGCGTCGTACTTTTTGCAGAGGTCGGCGATGAAGGTGAGCTCCTCGCGCGTAAAGACCTTGCCGCAAGGGTTGGAAGGGTTGCACAGGACGATGGCCTTGGGGTCGTTGTCGCGGAAGGCTGCCTCGAGCGTCTCGCGGTCAAAGTCGAATGTGGGCGGGTTGAGCGGCACATAGATGGGCTCGGCACCCGAGAGAATGGTGTCAGCGCCGTAGTTCTCGTAGAACGGCGAGAAGATGACGACCTTGTCTCCGGGGTTTGTGACCGTCATCATGGCGGCCATCATGGCCTCAGTTGAGCCGCAGGTGATCACGATGTTCTCATTGGGGTTGATCGGCATGCCCATAAAATGCTCCTGCTTGGCAGCAAGCGCCTCGCGCATGGCCAGGGAGCCCCAGGTGATGGAGTACTGATGGTAGAGCGGCTTGGGGTCGGTGGCGATGGTGCCCAGGCTATTGAGCAGCTGCGCCGGAGGATCGAAGTCAGGGAAGCCCTGCGAGAGGTTGACGGCGCCGTACTTATTGGAGATGCGCGTCATGCGGCGGATGACCGAATCGGTAAATGTCGCCGTGCGGTTGGAGAGTTCTTTCATGCTTGTCCTTTCGAGCATTTGCAGTGGGGCAAGTTTACTCCTATGAAACCGGTGGGAAATGCTCGAAATGGATCCGAAAAACTCTTTTCAAAATTCTTGAAAATTGGGGGTTGCATCACGTGGCGTTCCTTGCAATAATAGTCGAGCGCGAAGCGCATAGGACACGGTGGGTGTAGCTCAGTTGGCTAGAGCGACGGGTTGTGGTCCCGTAGGTCGAGGGTTCGAGTCCCTTTACCCACCCCAGTTCTTGCTTCGTGTTGATATCGGGTCGTTAGCTCAGTTGGTAGAGCAGGGGACTCTTAATCCCAAGGTCCAGGGTTCGAACCCCTGACGGCCCACCACACGATATCTCCTCTAAAGTCCACCACAACGGACTTTAGCTTTGGGTCGTTAGCTCAGTTGGTAGAGCAGGGGACTCTTAATCCCAAGGTCCAGGGTTCGACCCCCTGACGGCCCACCCAAAGCATGTTAAAGCGACTGGCTTAGACTGGTCGCTTTTTTTTGTTAACCTCACATGGGGTCGAACCCGTCGGGGTGCGGAGCTGAGGAAATGCGTAAGCATTTGCCAGCGCAGCGCGCAAGGCGCGAAGCACCGCAGCGACCGCCTGCGCAGCAGGCTGACCCCCTGACGGCCCACCCAAAGATTGTTAAAGCGACTGGCTCAGGCTGGTCGTTTTTTTGTTGACCACGCATTGGGTCGAACCCGTCGGGGCGCGGAGCTGAGTAACCTGTACCGTGATTCCCTTAGGGAAAACACGGCTAAAGCCCCGTAGGCGTGTTCTCCTTAGGGGAATCATGCTTACGGGGCTCGATGCATGTTGAGAAGTTGTGATCAAACTCAAAGTGAGAATCGATTTAGTCTGCTCGATAGTGCGAACCTAAGCTTTCAGTTCGCTTGCGCATGGCTTTGACCATTTCCTGTGCTAGTCGAATCTGCGACTGTAGGCGGGCGAGGGCTGCGATCTCGCTGTCATCGGCATGCGGATTGCTCAGCGCCATGGCCTTGTCTTGCAGGCTCTCAAGCTGTTGCAGGGCCTCGGATAGGCCTGTTTCGGTCCTGTTGATCATGCAAAAGGTGCTCATCGTGTGCCTAAGGCTGTGTGTCAGGCGTTCGGCATCTGTTGTGGCAATGCCGTACTGGGGGAGGGTGATATCCGCCTTCAGGGCCGCCTCAGGCTCTTTCTGCGCTGTGAGGGCTGCCGATGCGCCCGCGATACGTCCGAATACGATGCCGTTGGCGCTTGACAAGCCACCAATGCGGTCGGCGCCGTGCATGCCGCCTGTCGCCTCGCCGCAAGCGTAGAGGCCCTCAACGCCCGTGTGCGCGGTCTTATCGATCTTGATGCCGCCGTTAGCGGCGTGGGCATACATCGCAACGCGCATCTCGTCAGTCGGGGCGATGCCGTGCTCGTCTTGCAGCCAGGTGGCAAAGGTCTGCACAAACTCTGGGACATCCTCGCGGGGGAAGTCGTAGTGGAGTGCCAGGCCTTCGACACCCGCCTGATCGATGACGAGATCGATAGCGCGGGAGGCCAAGCGTGACGTGAAGGGACCATATCCAGAGCGCTGCTCGAGCAGGTCGTTCAGCTTGTCGTCGGCAATATCTACCGGCTGGTCTACATGCACGTAGCGCCAGGTTTTCTCGTTGAAGACCAAGTTACGCCTGGGCTCGATGAAGCCGGGCATCATCTGCATGAACTCTATATTAGTAAGTGTTGCGCCGTGCGCCAGTGCGATGGCCTGCGAGGAGCTGAGCACATCAGCCGACGTAAGGCTGCGCTCGAACAGGCCGCCTGTGCCACCGGCTGCGATGATCGTGGCCTTGGCAGCAAAGGGCACGATTCGATTTTCGGTAAGGTCGTAGAGTACGGTTCCGGTTATTCTGCCGTTCGTGTCCTCAACAAGGTCGATAAGCTCATGGCGGGGGAGCAGGCGAATGCCGAGCGACTCGATCCAGGTCGTCAGAGCGTCCTCAAGGGGCTTGCGGGTGAGGCCGCGCCACATGCGCGTCTTGTGGTCAAAGCAGGGGATAAATTGCTTTTGTTGAGCACTCTTGGCGCTTTGCGGACGCTGGAGCTCAACGCCCAGGTCTTGCTCGAGCCAGTCAATCGCTTGGGGAATGCCGTGGACGAACGTTTGGACGAGTTCGGGGTCGGCGACACCGCCGCCGACGGTCTGGATGGTGTCGATGAGGTCCTGCTCGTCGTCTTCGTCGACGGGACCGATGAGGCCGAGGCCCCAGGTACCCGGGAAGAAGCTCGATCCACTCATGGTCTTGCCGGCGCTTGCCACAGTGACGGTTGCACCCGTGCGTGCCGCTTCGATGGCGGCACAAAGGCCCGCAATGCCAGATCCAATTACCAGTACATCAGTCGATTCCATCGGATTCCTTTCTCGTCCGGCGTATTGTCGCACGGGTGATCGGCAATGGGGCCGCAAAGACCCGTCAAATCGGTAAAGGGCAAATATGGCAGGTGGGCGTCATGGACGCTCTGACGCTCCATCTCTTCACATCTCGTATTTGGCCCCAGCTGATATATCGGCATTAGCTACCCTGCGACAGCGCAAACAAAAAGAGCCGCTACCTGGGTGGGTAGTGGCTCCAAAGCTCAACTATATGAGCATCGCGCGGGCGCGATTAGGCCTTGAGGGCCTCCTCGACGGCGACAGCGCAGGCGACGGTGGCACCGACCATGGGGTTGTTGCCCATGCCGATGAGACCCATCATGTCAACGTGCGCAGGCACGGAGGAAGAACCGGCGAACTGGGCGTCGGAGTGCATACGGCCCATGGTGTCGGTCATGCCGTAAGAGGCAGGGCCGGCGCCCATGTTGTCCGGGTGCAGGGTACGACCAGTGCCGCCACCAGAAGCGACGGAGAAGTACTTCTTGCCAGCCTCGAGGCGCTCCTTCTTGTAGGTGCCAGCGACGGGGTGCTGGAAGCGCGTGGGGTTGGTGGAGTTACCGGTGATCGAGATGTCGACGTTCTCGTGCCACATGATGGCAACGCCCTCGCGGACGTCGTCGGCGCCGTAGCAGTTGACGGCGGCGCGGGGACCATCGGAGTAGGGGATGGTCTCGACGACCTTGAGCTCGCCCGTGAAGTAGTCGAACTGGGTCTTCACGTAGGTGAAGCCGTTGATGCGGGCGATGATCTGAGCAGCGTCCTTGCCCAGACCGTTGAGGATGACGCGCAGCGGCTTCTTGCGAGCCTTGTTGGCGTTTAGAGCCAGGCCGATAGCACCCTCAGCGGCAGCGAAGGACTCGTGACCGGCCAGGAAGGCGAAGCACTCGGTGTCGTCGGAGAGCAGCATAGCGCCCAGGTTGCCGTGGCCCAGACCGACCTTGCGGTCCTCGGCGACGGAGCCGGGAACGGTGAAGGCCTGGATGCCCTCGCCGATGATGGCGGCAGCCTCAGAAGCGGACTTGGCGCCACGCTTGACAGCGAGAGCGCAACCGAGGGTGTAGGCCCACTCGGCGTTCTGGAAGGCGATGGACTGGGTGTTGTTGACGATCTCACGCGGGTTGAAGCCCTTGTCGGTGCAGATCTGCAGAGCTTCCTCGAGGGAGGCGATGCCGTTGTCGGCGAGGCACTTGTTGATCTTGTCAGCGCGGCGCTCGTAACCTTCGAACGTAACAGTCATAGTTATTTCCCTCCCTTTCTACTCGTGAACCGGGAACACGCTGGCGACGGAGTGAGTCTCCTCGTCGGTGCGCGGGTCGATGTACTTGGCAGCGTTCTCCCACTGACCATAGTGGCCCATAGCGCCAGCGATGGCCTCCTCGGGGGTCTTGCCGGCCTTGACGGTGTCGGTGAACTTGCCGAGGTTCAGGAACTCGAATGCGATGATCTCGTTCTTGTCGTTGAGAGCCATGCGGGTGACGTAGCCCTGAGCGAGCTCGAGGTAACGAGCGCCCTTGGCCTTGGTGCCGAACATGGTGCCGACCTGAGAGCGAAGGCCCTTGCCGAGGTCGTCGAGGGAGGCGCCCACGGGCAGGCCGCCCTCGGAGAACGCGGTCTGGCTGCGGCCGTAAACGATCTGCAGGAAGATCTCGCGCATAGCAACGTTGATGGCGTCGCAGACGAGGTCGGTGTTGAGGGCCTCGAGGATGGTCTTACCGGGAAGGATCTCGGAAGCCATGGCGGCAGAGTGGGTCATACCCGAGCAGCCGATGGTCTCAACGAGGGCCTCCTCGATGATGCCGTCCTTGACGTTCAGCGTGAGCTTGCAGGCGCCCTGCTGAGGTGCGCACCAACCCACACCGTGCGTAAGACCGGAGATGTCGGAAATCTCCTTAGCCTGGACCCACTTGCCCTCCTCGGGGATGGGTGCGGGGCCGTGGTATGCACCCTTGGCAACGGGGCACATGTTCTCCACTTCCTGTGAGTACTGCATGCCTCTCCTCTCTATCGTGTTGGCGTCCCGTCTGGGGGCCGTGGCTGGCGATTGCCGGGCGACCCTTCGAAAGGGACATGACATGCAGCCCCTATAATACCGCGAAATGCACGGAATATTCGGCGAACGGCTCAGTTTTCGTAGCGAGATGCGCGGAACTTTCAATTGAAACGGTTTAACTCTATATTCTGTGGTCGTGCACTTCCGTAGAGGGGGTCCGTCTTGGGCAAGCTTTTGGTCAGCTTTTGTAAGCGTTGCAGGGGTTGACCTGTTGCAACGGTGCCGTTCGCCGCCTGTTTACTGCCTTTGGCCGCGCGAGCGAATTGTTTTGCGTGAATGTTTTGATGGCACGCTTCAATCGTGCTGTATTGGATGGCAAGCAGATCCCGGCGAAGGGAGCGCCATGCAGCGCGTTTGGAGAACGGTTACCGGCTTTTACCATGTCTGTGCCCGCGGTACGGGCAAGCAGCTCATCTTTGAGGGCGATGAAGACCGGTGGGAGTTCTTGGAGCTGATGCGTGAGTGCTGCCGCAAGGCGGGCGTGACGGTTATCGCCTGGTGCCTTATGGGCAATCACGTGCGTCTGGTGCTTGCAGATTACGAGGACGCGATGAGCGCGGCGATGCACCGGCTGCTTTTGACGTACGCGCGGCGGTTCAATAAACGCACGGGGCGCACAGGGCATCTGTTCCAGAACCGTTTTGACCGGCGCTCGCTCGATACCGACTGGCAGGTGATGGAGGCTATTCGCTCCGTTCACGCCGATCCGCAGGAGGCGGGCATCAGTCTCATTGAGCGTTATCCCTGGAGCAGCTTTCCGGAGCATTTGTGCGCTTACGACGGTGACGCGGCCGATGTCGCGAGGGGATTTTCTGATCCTTCTTGCGTGCTTGAGCTTTTTGGTTCTGCCGAGGGCTTTATTGCCTATTCGCTTTCGACGCCCGACGGCGGCGAACCGGCGCTGCGCGATATGAAAGAGACAGAGTGGGAACGCCACGCCTTTGCCGACAAGATGGCGAAGAGCCTCGGGGTTCCGCTCAATGTGGTTAAAACTGCACCGCCGGCGCAGCGCGATACCGTTATTGTTGGATTGAGCAATGCCGGCCTTACGGTGCGCCAGATTGAGCGGTATACCGGGATTGGCAAAAGTACCGTCTCTCGTATCGTGCGCGCTTATGCGCGGGTGAAGGCACAGACTGAGCTCTCGGAATAGAAAATGGCCGAACCACTCTTGTCAAGCGATTCGGCCAACAAAAATCTTAAGATTTGGGACAAGTACTACTGATTATTTCGCCCCTCGAGCATGCCGTCGAGGGTGCGCCAGGCGAGCTCGGCGCATTTGACGCGGGCGGGCATGTGCGAGATGTCCTGGAGCTGGGCGGCTTCGTCCAGGTCTTCCAGGTCCTCCTCGGAGAGCTTCTCGCCGCGGATCATGGCGAGGAAGAGCTCTGCCAGGCGGCGAGCTTCCTCGACGGTCTCGCCGGTGATGAGATCGGCCATGATGTCGGCACTGGCCTGGCTGATGGCGCAGCCGTGGCCGGTAAAGGAGGCCTCCTCGATCACGTTGTTCTCGACACGCAGCTGCAGAGTGAGCTCGTCTCCGCAGCTGGGGTTGATGCCGTCGTGCTCGTGCGTGGGAGCATCCATCTCGTACTTGTAGTCGGGGTGCGAGTTGTGCTCCATAAATGTGGTGGAGGTGTACAGATTACCCATTGAACGTGCTCCAAACGTGATGCAGGCCGGCGATGAACTTGTCAATGTCGGCCTTGTCGTTGTAGAAGGCCACGCTGGCGCGGCAGCAGGCAAGGTTCTCGACGCCCAGCCAGGTGAGCAGCGGCTGTGCACAGTGGTGACCGGCGCGGATGCAGACGCCGTCCATGTCCATGATGCTCGCGACGTCGTGCGGGTGGATGCCGCGGACGTTAAAGCTCACAACGCCGTGGTGGTTGTCCCAATAGATGGAGCCGATGATCTGGACAAAGTCGAGCTGCATGAGCTCGCCCATCAGGTAGTGGACGAGTGCCTGCTCGCGTGCCTGGATGTTCTCGTAACCCACCGTGTTGACCAGGTAGTCGAGTGCCGCACCCGTGGCGAAGATGCCGGCGGCGTCCTGTGTGCCGGCCTCGAATTTCTCGGGAACGGGCGCCCAGACGGCGTCCTGCTCGGTAACAGAGTCGATCATCTCGCCGCCGGTGAGCATGGGCGGCATGGCGTTGAGCAGGTCCATCTTGCCCCACAGCACGCCGATGCCCATGGGGCCCATAGCCTTGTGTGCGCTAAAGGCAAAGAAGTCGGCGCCCAGGTCGGCCACATCGACCGGCATGTGCGGCAGCGACTGCGCACCGTCGACGACCAGGTAGCCGCCATACTTGTGCACGAGCTTGCCGAGGTTCTTGACTGGGTTCTCGACTCCCAACACGTTGGAGACCTGACCCACGGCCAGAATCTTGGTCTTGGGACCAACCTTGGCAAGAACCTCCTCGGTGGTGAGCTGACCGGTCTTGGTGGGGTAGAGGTAGACGAGCTTGGCGCCGGTCTCGCGGCAGACCTGCTGCCACGGAATCAGGTTGGAGTGGTGCTCCATGATGGTGATGACGACCTCGTCGCCCGGCTCGAGGACTGTGGGTGCAAAGCTCTTGGCGACCAGGTTGAGCGACTCGCTCGTGTTGCGGGTGAAGACGACCTCGTTGGCCTGGGCAGCGCCGATGAGGTCGGCGATCTGCTGGCGCACCTTCGCGATAGCCTCAGTGGCCTCGACGGACAGCGAGTACAGGCCGCGCAGAGGGTTGGCGTTCATGCGCTGGTAGAAGTCGCGCTCGGCGTCGAGCACACAGGCAGGACGCTGCGCGGTAGCGGCACTATCGAGGAAGGCGATCTCGGGGTGCTGCTGGAACAGCGGGAACTGCGCCTTGTAGGGATTAGTCTCGATGTCGACGGTAGGCCAGCCGCGCGAGGCCTCGTCGCTGGCGTCGAGCTCCATAGGCTCCGGTGCGGTACAGGTATCGCATTTAACGTGCTCGGTGTCGATCATGCGAGCTCCTCTTCAAAGTTGTTGATCAGGTTGTTGCCCAAGCGGACGACGGCTGCGCGGGTGCGCTCGTCGGTGGCGGAAAGCGCGGCGTCCTCCAGCTTGGCGCGAATGAACAGGTCCTCGGCGGCGTTTTGGTCAAGGCCACGGCAGGCGAGATAGAACAGTTGCTCGTCGCGGACGTGGCCGATTGTGGCGCCGTGGTTGCCGGCGACGTCGTCCTCGTCGCAGAGAATGACGGGAACGGTCTTGTTGTCGACGCCCTTGTTGGCCAAAAGCACCGTCTCGCGCTCGGTGCCGGTTGCGCCCTTGCAGCCGTGCACGAGGTCGATGGTGCCACGGTAGACCTTCTTGGACGTGCCAGTCAGCACGCCGTTGGCGTCGATCTCGCACTCGGTCTTGCGACCGCGGTGGCGCAGCTCGTAGTTAAAGTCGCGCACCTGCTCTCGGGCGCCCAGGTAGTCAGTATCGATGGTGACCTTGGCGGTATCGCCCAGCAGGTCGCCGGCAAGGCCGGTGGCGCTGGCGCCGGCACCCAGGACGGTGTGCTGCACGTTGACGCGCGCGCCCTCGTCCAGGAACAGGCCGGTGTCGTCGAGCGCGATCCAGCTATCGTCGAGCGTCTGCGTGCAGGTCACGTTGACGGTGGCGTACTCGTGGGCGCACACGCGTAGCACGGATCCCACGACGCCTTGGCCGGCAACGGGAGAGTCCAGGGAAATAAGCAGATCGAGCGTCGACTGGGGACGGGCGACGACGTCGATGGCGGCGATGGCCGCGGCTGCATCGACACCGCTCACGCGCACGGTAACCGTGGCGTGCTTGTATGCGGGCACATCGATGACGATGCGCTTGGTGGCGTGGTCGGCCAAGTAGGTGTAGGCAGCCTCGCCCATGCCGGTCTCGAAGGCTTCAGCAGGGGAGAGCTCCTCCTCGAGCTTGATGGCACCGGCCTGGTAGATGGAGGTGGCGGGCACGTCAAGCTCGGTCTCGGGCGTGATGCGGGCGCGGTCGGCGGCGTCGCCGGGGGCGGAGGCGCGGCGCTCGGGGAAGCGCTCGGCCATGGCGTCCATGGCGGCGTTAAATGCGTCGGCAGCGCCGCGGAACTGCTCGTCCAAGCCCTCGACCTTAACAGCCTCGGTGGGAGCGGCGGCAAGCTCGTCAGAGAGCTCGAGCTTGGTCTGGTTCATCTTCAGCCAACCCCAAGTGGCAGCTGGCATCGCATTGACCTGCTCAAGGGTGGTAGCAGCGGTGTTCGTGGTCTGGTTCATTATCCGATCGCTCCTTCCATCTCGAGCTTGATCAGGTTGTTCATCTCGACGGCGTACTCAAGCGGCAGCTCCTTGGAGACCGGGTTGGCAAAGCCGTTGACGATCATGGTGCGGGCCTCTTCCTCCGAGATGCCGCGGCTCATCAGGTAGAACACCTTGTCGTCGCCGATGCGGCCGATGGTGGCCTCGTGGCCGATGTCGACGTTCTTGGCGCGGATGTCCATGGCCGGAATAGTGTCGGAGCGGCTCTGGTCGTCGAGCATGAGCGACTGGCAGCTCACGGTTGCCTTGGAGCCCTCGGCCTTGGGCGTGGCCACGATAGAGCTACGGAAGGTCTGGATGCCGCCGCTCTTGGAGATGCCCTTGGTCTCGACGGTTGCCGAGGTCTCGGGCGCGTTGAGTACGACCTTACAGCCGGTATCGAGGTTCTGGCCGGCGCCGGCAAAGGTGATGCCGGTAAAGCTCGAGCGGGCGCCGCGGCCGTTGAGCACGCTCATGGGGTAGAGATAACCCACATGGCTGCCGAAGGAGCCACTGATCCACTCGATGTCGCCGTCCTCGTCCACGCGCGCACGCTTGGTGTTGAGGTTGTACATGTTCTTGGACCAGTTCTCGATGGTCGAGTAGCGCAGGTGTGCACGCTTGCCCACAAAGAGCTCGACAGCACCGGCGTGGAGGTTGGCCACGTTGTACTTGGGTGCGGAGCAGCCCTCGATAAAGTGCAGGTCGGCATCGTCCTCGACAATGATGAGCGTGTGCTCAAACTGGCCGGCGCCCTTGGCGTTAAGGCGGAAGTAGCTCTGCAGCGGGAAGTCCAACTTGGTGCCCTTGGGAACGTAGACAAACGAGCCGCCCGACCACACGGCGCCGTGCAGGGCCGCAAACTTGTGGTCGGTGGGCGGGATGAGCGTCATGAATTTCTCGTGGATGAGCGGCTCCCACTGCGGATCGTGCAGGGCTTCCTCAATACCGGAGTAGACGATGCCCATCTTGGACGCCGTGTCCTGCATGTTGTGGTAGACCAGCTCGGAGTCGTACTGCGCGCCGACGCCCGCCAGGTAGCTGCGCTCGGCCTCGGGGATGCCCAAGCGCTCAAAGGTGTTCTTGATGTCGTCGGGCACCGACTCCCAGTCGTGCTTTTGGTCGGTGTTGGGCTTGACGTAGGTGACGATGTTGTCCATGTCCAGGCCCTCGATGGAGGGGCCCCACGTCGGGTCGGGAAAACGATTGAAGATCTCGAGGGACTTGAGGCGCAGGTCGAGCATCCACTGCGGCTCGTCCTTTTTGGCGCTGATCTCGCGCACGATGTCGGGCGTGATGCCGGCGTCGAGGCGCTCGAATCCCTCCTCGCCATAGGTGAAGTCGTAGAGGCTGCGGTCGATGTCCGCGACCTCGGTGCGGTTCTTGGTCATTGCGTCGCCCCTTTACGCCTGCTGCTCGGCAGCGGCAGACTCGGCCTGGGCGCGCTGCTCGGCGGCCTCGCGCTCGAAGGTCTCAAAGCCGTTCTTGTCGATCCAGGGGATGAGCGAGGCGTCGTCCTCGCGCACGATGTGGCCCTTGACCATAACGTGGACGCGGTCGACATCCAGGTGCTCCAAAATGCGCGTGTTGTGCGTGATGATGAGCATGGAGCCGTCGCAGCTCTTGCGATACGCGTCCATGCCGTGGCTGACGGTGGACAGGGCGTCGACGTCCAGGCCGGAGTCAGTCTCGTCCAGGATGGCGAGCTTGGGCTGCAGCAGCAAAAGCTGGAGCATTTCGACCTTCTTCTTCTCGCCGCCCGAGAAGCCCACGCCCAGCTCACGGTTGAGGTAGGCGGTATCCATGTTGAGCTCGGCCGCGAGCTCCTTGACGCGGCGGCGGAACTCCTTACCCTTCATCTCCAGGCCGGGGCGGCCGGCGATGCTGGCGCGCAAAAAGCTCGACAGCGGCACGCCGGGGATCTCGACCGGTGCTTGGAAGCTCAGGAACAGGCCGGCGCGCGAGCGCTTGTCGGTGGTGAGCTCGGTGATGTCCTGGCCGTCAAAGACGATACGGCCGTCGTTGACCGTGTAGACGGGGTCGCCCATGACCAGGTGGCCGAGGGTGGACTTGCCGGCGCCGTTGGGACCCATCAACACGTGGGTCTCGCCGGCGGCGACGTTGAGGCTGACGTTGTGGAGGATGGTCTTCTCGTCCACGGAGGCGGTCAGACCTTCGATGGAAAGCAGCGGATTTGCGCTCATGCTGTCCCTCTCTGTATATGGTGTACTCATAGGTGTACTAAACCCTAGGAATCTTCTCGGAATAAAGTTACTATGGGTTCGGCGTTAGTCAAGGGAAAACCCGACTAATCCACTCGACTTTTCAAATTCTGGGACAAAATAACCTGTTGTGTTTGTCCCACTTACTTTAAATTTGGGACAAACAAACCTGGTTATGTTGTCCCAGATGCGATGGGAGGGTAGGTATGCTCATTTCTTCCAAGGGCCGCTATGCCCTCCGACTGATGATCTATATCGCGGCGCTGGGCGACGCCGAGGGCAAGATTGCCTTGCGCGAGGTTGCCGACCGCGAGCGCATTTCGCAGAAGTATCTGGAGCAGCTGGTGCGTCCGCTTATGAAGGCGGACCTGCTTAAGAGCGTGCGTGGCAAGGGCGGCGGCTACATGATGGGCAAGGACCCGGCCGAGGTGCGTGCCGGCGACATCTTGCGTGCCGTTGAGGGCAGCACGGCTCCGGTGGCGTGCGATGGCATCGACAACAGCTGCACTCGCAGCGATCTTTGCTCGACCGTCAAGTTCTGGCGTGGTCTGGACGACGTGATCGAAAAGTACGTCGACGGTGTGACGTTGGCCGACCTAGCCGCCGTCCCCGAGATCAACTTTGACATTAAGCTGTAGGTTGAGCGCAATTCCTTAAGATTTCGCGGAGGGTTGTTGCCGTTTACCGAGTGGTTGTTGTGCAACAACGGGCGAGCTGCAATACTTAATTCTATCTTTGCAAACTGCACTTTAACTACACCAATGCAGGGAGGATCTTATGCAGCCCAAGCATTCTGCTATTGTCGCGGGCCTGACGCTGGCGCTTTCGTTTGGCGCCGTTTCCGCGCCGGCACCCGCCGCTGCCGAGGAGCCCACGCCGGGCGTTGCCTCGGATGCCACCGATATCGATAAGGGTCTCTACACCCAGCAGTCCTTCTCGGGCGTGCTGAGGTCGGTCCAGGGTGTCTCGTTTGTCAACGTGACTCCCGAGATGAAGTACTTTACCAAGTACGAGAGCCATGGCAACTACAACCAGGGCTTTTCGTACGGTGACGGCTATAACGCGCTGGGTTATTACCAGTTCGACCGTCGTTGGTCGTTCATTCCGTTTATGAAGCAGGCCTACAACTACAACCCCGAAAAATACAGCATGCTCAAGGATGCGATTGATCGCGGCAGCGAGATTTCCAACGCGAACAATCCCATGTCCGAGAACGGTCAGCTCACCGAGCTGGGCCGTATCGCGCAGGAGGCTTTCCAGGTTGCTTACAACACCGATCCTGTTGAGTTCTCTGCACTTCAAGATGCCTATGCGTACAACTCGTACTATGCAGTGACCGAGGCGTGGCTCAAGAGCGGCCTGGGCATTGATATCTCCGGCCGCGCCGACTGTGTTAAGGGCATGGTGTGGAGCATCACCAACATGTGCGGCACCGGTGGCTGCAGGGACTTTTTCCGCTGGGCGAATCTTTCCAACGATATGTCCGACCGCGAGTTTGTGACGGCGCTTTCCAATAGCGTGGTCAACAATGTCGCCACCAAGTATTCGAGCCAGCCCCAGTATCATGAGGGCTGGAAGAATCGTTATGAGAATGAGCTGAAGGACTGCTTGGTTTATATCGCCGAGGACGAGGCGGCCGCTGCGACGCCCGTGCAGCCCGAGCCTGCGCCGGCGCCCTCGCCGACACCTGATTCGAATGACGACTCGAGTGACGATGCCAACGATGACAGGATGGATGCGCCCTCGACCGATGCTGACGGTAATGGCTCTGCTGGTGGCACTACCAACGACGGCTCTACCTCGAACGGCTCCGATTCGAACGGCTCTGCTGCGGGCGATTCGTCTTCAAGCTCTGCCGGCAATACGGACAGCGCCGCCTCTGGTTCGACCGACGCAGGTTCCTCTGACTCTTCCACCGGCTCGAGCGATTCGTCCGTTGACACCGGCTCTAACAACGGCTCCGGCTCTGACGCAACCCCTGATTCCGATGCTTCCAAGGACGACTCGAATAAGGCGCCGGACGCCCCCGTTGCTTCGCCGGACAAGAAGCCTTCTTTCTCCGTGCAGCTTGGTTCTACGTTGGGCTCTTCGCTGATGGCTGGCGTCAATAACGGCTCGGCCCAGAACAAGGACAACTCTGATCAGGTTTCCACGGAAAAGACCGAGGCCGCAAAGGGCGACTCTAAGGACAAGGCTTCCGAGAAGACCGAATCCGATAAGGGTTCTAGCTCTGAGGAGAAGGACGACAAGTCCGCTCAGAAGAAGGACGATGGTAAGAAGTCTGAATCTGAGGATAAGGACGAGAATACGGGCAAGACCGAGGACGGAAAGCAGCAGGGCGAGGACGGCGGCAAGGGCAACACCGACAACCAGAACCAGGAGCAAAATGACTCCAAAACGGTGACCACCACGACGACTACAACGACCAAGTCCTCGGGCGGCAACATGCCCAAGACGGGCGATCTGATTGTGATGGCGAGCCTTGCCAGCGCGAGCTTGGCCACACTGGGCGCTACGTCTATCGTAAGTGGTAAGCATAAGCTCGATCAGCAGAAGAAAGCTTCTGGGGAGGACGGCTCGGAGGAGTAGCCTCTCGGTTACTAGATAACTAAAGAGTTAGGACGGGGTCCGGTGCGAATGCATCGGGCCCCATTTTGTTGCACAACGATTTGTTATGCCCCCTCAAGGCCTTTGTTCCTACCGTTGCCCGATATGATCGCGCGGCGACATCGGTACGCGCGAGGCGGTCATTACAATTGGCATCGTGTTGCGATTTAGGGGGAACGTTTTGGTGTCTGAACAGGTAAATAATGGTTGTGCTGCCGACTTTGGCGTGCGTTTGATCGGCTGTGCCGACGATGCGGCTTTACCCATTGGCATGCATGACTATGCGGAGGCTCTTGGTTGCTGCACGCTGGTCGACAAGACCATGTTTATTGCAGATGTGTTGGACTGCGACGCGTCCGTTGTGGTGTGCTGTCGACCCGAGGGTTTTGGCAAGAGCATGAACTTGTCGATGCTCAGGGCTTTTCTGGAGCGTCCAGCGGTCGGTCGCGCTGGTCAGCGTTTGTTTGCCGATGCTCAGATTTGGGATGCAGACGGCGGGCGCTATCGGGATGAGTACGCTTGCTATCCGGTGATATCGCTGGACTTTTCTGGCGCTGCGAGGCGTGGCCCCGCTGTTGCCGGCGTCGTGCGCGATGCCCTTTCGGGCGAGTGCGCTCGCTTGTTGGCGCTCTTGGAGGCTCCGGATTTAGCTCGAGATAAGGTGCGTCACATCGAACGCGTCGCGCGTGACGTGGCGAGCGCGGACGAGGTTGACTCGGTGCTCGGTGTGCTCATAGAGCTGCTGGAGATTGCCTGTGATGAGCAGGTTGTATTGCTCGTTGATGGGTACGATGCGGCGTGGTCTCGCCGTGCGAGCGCGAGGGACGCTTCTGACGCCGATCCGGCAGAACTACTTGACCGTGTGCTGTTTGACGCCATTGCTGCCGCGGGTCATTCGCTACGCTTTGCTTGTCTGATGGGGGAGCGTCCCAGTCCTGCCGAAGCGGCGCTTTCTTCGCGCAGTTGCTCGTATTGTCTGTCGACGCCGCTTTCGACGTGGTGTGACCGTTGGTTCGGCTTTTCGGATGCCGAGGTCCAGGCTCTGTTGAATCATGCTGGGCGTGAGGAATATCTTGATGATGCGCGTGAATGGCTCGAGGGATATCGGTTTGGTAGGGCCTATTGCTCGAGTCCAGCGCGTGTGATCGGTTTTCTGGATCGAGGCTGCACGGCGCCTGTGCGCGCCGATCTGTATGGGTATGCGGATTGCCTGAGTAGGGTAGTTGCCGGGTGGAATCTCGACCGCCTTTCGGTCTTGTTTGATTTGCTCGAGGCCCATAGGTGTGCTGAGGTCCCGCTTTGTTTGGGCGCTGCAGAGCCAGATGTCTCGCCTGACGATGGCATGTGGACAGCGCTGTATCTGTCCGGTTTTCTCACGACGGATATGACTGAGGAGCCAGAGCATGGCGATCGGCTCCGTGCTTTGCGATTGCCCAATAAAGAGCTTCGCCAAGCCTTGCGTCTAGTGATTGTTGAGTGGTTTGAGTGCGCTGCCGAAGACATTCGAGACGTCGATGCGTTTCGCGACGGGCTGTGCCGTGGGAACGAGGATACCGTGAGGCGGGCGCTAAGCCGCATCCTGGGGGATGCGGGAATCGGTGAGACCGACCCAGATAAGCCGCTGCCATATCATCTGTTCTTGCAGGGGCTCTGCTTTGGCTTGCCGGGCTATGCCAATCCTGCTTCGAGGCGAAAGTGTGGCGCGGGTCGCTGGGACATCCAGGTTTTTCCTACGGGCGCTGTGTTCGACGTAGCTGACACGATCGGCATGCTGGACGAGCGCCCGCTTATAACGATCAATATGATGTATGACCCCGATGTGGATGCGCTGGGGTTGGAATTGCTGGCCGTGCAGTCGCTACTCGACATAGAGCGCGATGGCATCGACGAAATTCGTGTGCCGCGCCCCGGCGTGGGTCGCATGCGCTGGGGGTTCGGTTTTGATGGGCAGCATGTGGCTACGGTGTGCCAGCGGCTTTAAGCGCCGAGGTGTTTCCGGCTTCCGTTACTCGGTGTCCTTCATGGGCGGCATGGGCTTCCAGTTGGGATCCTTGATGATCTTGCGGGCGTCCTTCATGCCTCGACGCAGCGCCGGAATGCCGGTCTTAAAGCACTTGTCGACCGCGGCCAGGCGAATGAATTCCTTGCAGAAGGTCGCGGCATTGCCCAGGCGGAACAGCATGGGGTGGTAGTCACCGTAGATCTGCATATAGCGAGCGAGGAAGCCTCGGTTGCGCATGATGTAGTAGCGGTTGGTGTCGCTCGTGGAGTTGAGCTGGCGCTTGCCGGCGATATCCCAGTTAGAGACGGCGCGGGCGCGCTTGAGCACCACGTCGGCAACAACGGCGGCGGGGAAGTGTTGGCTGGCCACGTAGCCGTAGCAGGCATCGTCGCCGTAGATAAAGAAGCGCGCATCGGGCAGGCCAATCTTGTCGACCACGCGGCGCGAGAACATGCCGCCCTCAAAGCACAGCTGGTTCATGGTGCGGTAGCCCTCGGGACCCAGATCCCACTTAGCGATGGGGTTAGGGATGCCAAGTGAAAGGATGAGCTGGTACTGCCAAAAGAAGGCGCCGCCGTCAAAGTCCAGGCGCGAACCCTGGATAACATCGTAGCGGTCGGTCCACTTGGCAAGACGCTCGATGCCTTCGGGGATGACGAGCACGTCATCGTCCATTACCCAGAACCACTGGGCGCCTAGGTCGTAGGCGCACTTGGTACCGGCGGAGAAGCCGCCCGCACCACCGCCGTTTTCGAGCTGCGGGGCGTAGATCACGCGGTCGGTGCCGCCCTGCGCGTCGGGCTGCTCGGTGTCGATGCCCCACAGGTTGGCTAGGCGCTCGTAAAATGCGGCGCACATGGCCTCGGTCTCGCGCGAATTCTCGTTATCGACAATCACGATGCGCCAGGGCGCTGCCGTAAGCTCGGTCATGGAGTCGAACAAGTTGGCCAGGAGTTCCTGGCGCTTGTACGTAACGACGACAATGGCGAGCTTATCGATGGGAGCGGGAAGGGTTGAAGGCATGGGGCAATATATCCTTTCACGCGCGGCGGGCGAGTGCAGCGCGGAAGCTATCGAATACGTCCTTGGGACTGTCCTATTGTAAAGGCTCGGCGCACCTTGACGGCAAGCTTTGAATAAAACGCAGGAACCTGTCATGGGCGAGGTGACTGCTATACGCGACATTAATGCGCTGATTACTGCTTGAGAGTACGAGTGTTTCAGCGACCGTGATTAAGCGCAGCGCTTCGATGGATATGTTGCGTGCGGCTTCGGGCTGCATGACGTCCTTTCTTATTGGTTTGCCTCTGCGGGCTCCATAGATTATATAAACGCCCGCTGGCGCGCTGACCCTTTGATACCATGAAACGACAGGTATTTCCTAAGGAGCACATTTGTCTACTAACGCCTCTGGCAGCCCTGTTCTGTCGCTGCTTATTCCCATTTACAATGTTCAGCGCTACCTGCGCGAGTGCCTCGATTCCGCCCTGGCGCAGACGCTCAAGGATATTGAGATCATCTGCATTAACGATGGGTCGACCGACAACTCGCCGGCGATTATCCGCGAGTATATGGAGCGCGATGGGCGCGTCAAGATGATCGACAAGGCCAACAGCGGCTACGGCGACTCGATGAACCACGGTCTGGAGATGGCGCGTGGCAAGTACGTTGGCATCTTGGAGTCCGATGACTTTATGGCGCCCGACGCACTCGAAAAGCTTGTCTCGGCCGCCGATAGCAATAATGCCGACTTTGCGAAGGCGAATTTTGATTTCTACTGGTCTAAGCCCGAGGAGCGCCGTTCGCTGCACGAGATGTTTAAGGCCAAGGACTGCGGCAAGCCGGTGCACCCGAGCGACACGACGCAGTTCTTTAAGCAAAAGCCGTCGATTTGGTCGGCAGTGTACCGTCGCGATTTTCTTGAGCGCAACGGCATTACGTTCCTGCCGACTCCGGGGGCATCCTTTCAGGACACGTCATTCGCCTTTAAGGTGATCGCGTGCGCCGATAAGGCTGTTTACCTGCATGATGCTGTTTTGTCGTATCGACAGGACAACGAGAATTCCTCGGTCAATTCTTCGGCTAAGGTCTTTTGCGTCAATACCGAGTATGCCGAGATTGAGCGTTGGATTCGAGAGGATTATGCCCGCGACCACGCAAGCGTCGATGTCGCGCGCATGCTCAAGTTCAATCAGCTCATTAAGTACGATTCGTACATGTGGAACTACGTGCGCCTAGCGCCTAAGTTCTATAAGGAGTTCCTGGTTCAGATGGCCAAGGAGTTCCAAGCGGCCTTGGACGCGGGGGAGTTTTCGCTTGACGATCTCAAGCCGTGGAAGCGCGCAAATCTCGCTGCCATCCTCAAAGATCCTGAGGGCTGGGTTGACGAGCATCCGAGTTTTGCGACGGATGGTGCCTTGGGGCGTGCTAAGTATTACGCCTCGGTTGGAGGCCCAGGTGTGGTTGCTGCCTTCCTCATCGAATCGCTGAGGGGGTAGGTCGACATGGGAGAGACTTTGACCCCCAAAGCGACCATTGTCGTTCCCGTCTACAATTCGTCGCGCTCCATTCAGCGATGCCTCGATTCGCTGTTGGTCCAGTCTGAGCGTTCGATTCAGGTTGTCTGCGTCAACGACGGTTCGACTGATGATTCGTTGAACGTGTTGCGCCAGATCGCGCAGGCCGACGATCGCGTACTGGTGATTGACCAGGAAAACGCGGGTGTCTCGTGCGCTCGAAATACCGGTATCGATGCGGCCGAGGGCGAGACTGTCTTCTTTGTGGACGCCGACGATTACATCGATGCCCAGACGGTCGAGCGCGTGCTGCATGCCATGGAGTCGTCAGATGCCGAGGTCGTCGTTTTTGGCGGCGTCTGTGAACCTGCCGATGCCGCCCCCAAACGTGTCCAGCAACTCATGAGCCCCAAAGCTGGTACCTTCGGCGCCCGTGATCCCCAACTGCTGTTCCATTCGAATGCGCAGCCCTATGCCTGCCGTGCGGCTTTTTCGCGCGAGCTGCTCAATCGCGAAGGCATTCGCTTCGCCCCCGGTTTGGCTTTGGGCGAGGACGTCGTCTTCCAATTTGTGGCTTATGCGCTTGCCCGTAAGACCGTCGTCATGCCGGACAAGTTCTACCACTACGTGATGGAGAGCGAATCGGCGACGCATGAGTTCAACAGTGTCGAGGCTCGCGCCAAAAAGCTCGATGCCCATATGAGAATGCTCGAGGGGGTCTTGGAGGACTGGGCGGGCTACGGTCTTATGGACCTGTGTCCCGGCGAGCTGATCACCTGGTTCCTGGACCTTATCGTGTTTGATTTGGCGCGCTTGGATTCCGATGACTTCCATCGCGTGACGGCTCGCGTCAACATGGACCTCACGACGTTTTTGGGAACGGAGTGGGCGGATATGCCTGCTAAGGGCGCCGTTCGCCGTGTTGCCCACAAGCTCGTTGCGGCGACCTCGGGCGTTTCGATGGCAGATGCCACGCTGTTCTATCTTTCGACTCGCGGTCTCAAAGCCTGCCTGGAGCGCTTTGTATAATTCCAAGCGCTGCCGCCCGCCGCAACCCGGCTGCTAAAATAACCCTGTTACACGCTATTCAACAGGAGGTTCTCTTGCAGAACTCTGATACCCCTAAAGTTTCGCTGCTTGTTCCCATTTGCAATGTCGAACGCTACCTGCGCGAGTGCCTCGATTCCGCCGTGGCGCAGACGCTCAAGGACATCGAGATCATCTGCATCAACGACGGTTCCACCGATAGCTCGCCGGATATCATCCGCGAGTACATGGAGCGCGACCCCCGTGTGAAGATGATCGACAAGGCCAACAGCGGCTACGGTGACTCGATGAACCGCGGCCTGGAGATGGCGCGCGGCGAGTACGTGGGCATCCTTGAGTCCGACGACTTTATGTTTGAGGATTCGCTCCAAAAGCTGGTCGCCAAGGCCGATGCTGAGCATGCCGATGTGGTGAAGGGCGACTTTTACCTGTATTGGTCCACGCCCAGCGAGCGCCGTGAGCTGTTTGGGATTATCGACGAGCATATGACGGGCGCCGCGTATCGCCCCGTCGATCGCCCGGGCATCTTCTACCGCAAACCTTCCATTTGGTCGGCTATCTATCGGCGCCAGTTCCTCAACGACAATCAGATTCGGTTCCTTCCCACGCCGGGTGCCTCGTATCAGGACGCAGGCTTTAACTTTAAGGTTTGGGCTTGCGCCGAGCGTGCCGCGTTTATTGCGGACCCCATTTTGTGCTATCGCCAGGATAACGAGAAGAGCTCCGTTAATTCGCCCGACAAGGTGTTTTGCGTATGCGACGAATATGCCGAGATGCAGCGCTTTTTGGATGAGCGTCCCGAGCTCAAGGCTCAGCTCCAGGGGATTTTAATGCGCATGAAGGTCGATACGTATCGTTGGAATGACGAGCGTTTGGTCGATGAGCTGCGCGAGCAGTTTTGGCAGAAGGCCTCGCCCGAGCTCAAGGCCGATTGGGATGCTGGTCGCTTTGATCTGTCGCTGTTCGACCCGCGTGGCGAGACCGACTTGCGCCTGATGGTCAAGTCGCCCCGTGCCTATATCGATTCGCGCTTTGACTTTAAGAAGCCTGGCAAGCTCAATACGTTTAAGCATTACTTTAAGATAGGCGGTCTGCCGCTGGTCTGGCGTGTGCTGACGTATCAGCGCACCTACGGCGACAACCCGCACCCCGATGACGTTCCGGTCGCACGGTAGGAGCACTTGACTATGGCTACCCCCAAGATTTCCGTTGTCGTTCCCATCTATAAAGTGGAGGAGTGCCTGACCTGGTGCCTGGACTCCCTGCTTGCGCAGGACATGCCCGATTGGGAGGGCGTGCTGGTCAACGATGGCTCGCCGGACGGCTCGCGCGATATTGCGGTTGCCTATTGCGAAAAGGACGCGCGCTTTACGCTGGTTGATAAGCCAAACGGGGGCCTGTCGAGTGCACGTAATGCAGGCATCGCCGCGTCCACGGCGCCTATCGTCGCGTTCTTGGATTCCGACGACCGCTTTACGCCCGATGCATGCCGCGTGATCGTCGATGCCTTTGAGCGCGAGGACTGCGACGTTTTGACCTTTGGCGCGAATCCGTATCCGCTCGAGGCGGGGTATCCGTGGCTTAACTATGTGCTGAGCCCGCGCGATGTGTCATTTGAGGGCTATAGCACCGACCTGCTGTTTAAGGAAGCGTCTCGCCCCTTTGCATGGCGCACCGCCTGCAAGCGTGAGTTTTTGCTGGGCAACGGGATCGTGTTCGACGAAACCGTTAAGTATGGCGAGGACCAGGTCTTCGATTTTGCCGTGTACGGTCGTTCGCATAAGACCGCGCTTATCTCGAACAAGCTGTATGACTACCGCGTGGCGCGCAAGGGTTCGCTCATGGACACCATGCGCTACGACGACGAGACACGTCTGCTGGAGCACGTGAAGATTTACTCCGCGGTGCTGGCTGACTGGCAGCGCGACGGTCTCGATGCTCAGCACGCCGATGACCTGGCATATTTCCTGTGCGATCTTGTGCTGTACGATGCGCTCAGGCTTCTGGGTACGGGCTGCGGCAAGGTGTTTGCTGCCGTTGCCACAGCGCTTGCCGGTTCTGCCGTGGGCAACGATGCTGCGCTCGCACAATGCGCTTCTTCTGTTGCTGCTATGGTGCGTGCGGCGCTTACCAGCAAGGCCACCAATGCCCGTGAGTGCAAAAAGCTCATGTTCGATTACGACGTCTTGAGGTTTGGGCGCCTGGGTGCCTGCAAACGCATGGCAGCGAACGCCCTGGGAAAGCGAGAAGTGTAGATGAGTATCAAGCGTTTGGCACTTTGCCGCAGTCAGGGCCGTCTGTTTGTGCTGCTTCGTTTTGCCGGTCAGGATGTCGCCGCGCTTATTGAGCGGGAGGGTTCTCAAGCGTTTGCCCATGCGACGGCGAGTGGTTCTTGTGTGCCGTCGCTGGTGCTCCCGGTCGATCATGGCCGTGTGCTGGCGCTTTGCCCTTCCGTTTCCGATTACGAGCGCGAGCTCGCCATTTTGGTGCTTCCGTTTTTGGATGGCGCGTCGATGGATGTCGTTTTTGCATCCGGTGGCCAAAGGTTGGGCTCTATTCGCCTCGATAGCCGCGTGGCCAAGCTGGAATCCAAGATTAACTACAAAGCAAAGCCTGCGATGTGTGCGCTCGTTCGCGATGCACAGCGCAGCGAGTGCTGCGGTCGCTATGAGATCGATGCCGTTCGTTATTTACCGGCAGACGCCGGCGCGGTGTGGCGCTATGAGGTTACCTGGGCTGGAGACCTCCAGTGCGCACCTGAGCTCCAGATTTTCGATACGCATATGAATGCCATCGATGTCACCGTGCATGTGTTTGAGTCGCAGGTCGATGTTCCTCAGCGCAACGGATGCCGCGTCAATAAAACGTATCTGAGCGTTGAGATGCCTCAGGATATACGAGATTTTGTCGCGATTGTGAGCGATCCCACAGAGCAGATCCAGAGCGGGTTTTGCGCCATGGATGGTCGCCTGTACAACGGCATGCTCGATGACAGTTGGAACCGCATGAAGGACGCGCGTGCAGACGACGCAGCTTATCGACGTTGGTTTGAGCAACATCGCGCAAAGCCGGGCGATTTGGCGTGCCAACGTGTCGCTTCGGCGGCCTTTGCCTATAGGCCGCTCGTGAGCATTGTGGTGCCGTGCTACAAGACTGATCGGGTCTACCTGCGCGAGCTGCTGGACTCGGTGCTAGCCCAGAGCTATGACAACTGGGAATTGCTGCTTATGGACGCCTCGCCCGAATGGGACGCGGTGGCCGACCTTGCGGTGGACGCCAATGACGAGCGCGTTTGTCGCATTGGGCTGCCCGGCAACGGCGGCATCGTGGTCAACACCAACGCGGGTATTGAGCAAGCGACGGGCGACTACATCGCGTTCTTGGACCATGACGACATTCTGGAACCGGACGCGTTATTCCAGTATGTTTCCGCGCTGAACAAGGCTGCCGAGGGCGAGCGTCCCCAGGTCCTGTTCTGCGACGAGGACATGTTCCAGAAAACGGGGGAGTGGGGCCAGCCGGTCTTTAAGACCAAACTCAACGTTGACCTGCTCTATAGCCATAACTGCGTGACGCATTTCCTGATGGTGGAGAAGGCGCTTATTGATCGCATTGGCATGTCCCCAGAAGACGTTGCGGGCGCCCAGGACTACGACCTGACGCTTCGCTGCCTTGCGGCGGGCGCGCGGTTTGAGCATGTTGCGCACGTGCTGTATCACTGGCGCGTTCATCCGGGGTCGACCGCCGATGGCTCTGCCGATAGCAAGCCGTATGCTATTGAAGCCGGGCGCCTTGCGCTGCAGCGTCACTTTAACGAGCTGGGCATTTGCGGAACGGTCGAGGAGACCGAGACGCCGTTTGTCTATCGCATGCGCTATGCGCTGCCGGAGCCTGCGCCGCTGGTGAGCATTGTGATTCCCACCAAGGACCACGTTGAGACGCTCGATGCCTGTGTGATGTCGATTGCCCAGAAGGCCACGTATGCCAACTATGAGATCGTCTTGGTGGAGAACAACAGCGAAGCCCCGGATACGTTTGCGTATTACGAAACCCTGCCGGAACGCGTGGCTTCAGCATCAGGAGGCAAGGGCATCGCGCGCGTTGTGTACTGGCCGGGCGAGTTCAATTACTCTCAGATCATCAATTTTGGTGTGGAGCACGCTAAGGGCGACTACCTGTTGCTGCTCAACAACGATACCGAGGTTATAAGCCCGGACTTTATCGAAGAGATGATGAGCTATCTGCAGCGTCCCGATGCGGGAGTGGTGGGCGCCAAACTCTACTTTGCCGATCATCTGGTGCAGCATGCCGGCATTTTGGTTGGCGTGCGTGGCGCACTTGCCCATGCCAACCAGGACTTCTCGGCAAAGCGCGAGGGCTACTATAAGCGCGCCGTTCGCCCGAGCAACTTTAGCGCCGTAACGGGCGCCTGCCAGATGGTCCGACGCGACGTATTTGAGCAAGTCGGAGGCTATACCGAGGAATTCGCTGTTGGCTTTAACGACGCAGACTTTTGCCTGCGCGTGTGGGAGGCGGGCTACCGCACCATCTTTACGCCCTATGCCGAGCTGTACCACTACGAGTTCACCTCGCGCGGCAGGGAAGAGGCCAACGAGGAAAAGCTGCGCCGCTGGAAACGTGAACAGGCACTGTTCATTCAGCGCTGGCCGGAGTTCTTCTTGACGGGCGATCCGTGGTTGGGGCCGAACTTATCCGCTGAGGGCGAGTATTTCTCGATCTAGCGCGGAGTGATTCCGAGTTTGGGTAGCGATTCAGCAATCGTGTTGAGCTCATGTTGCTGTAGGTAGGCGGGATTGAGAGCTTCTTTTCTATAGGCTAGGTAGCTGTCTCTGGTCAGTTCCCTTAGCTGTTTAGTAAAGAACTGTTCCCAACTGAAGAACTTCTCGCAGTCGATGAAATCGGCAGGATGAAGGAGCATGTCTTGCGTTTCGACATCGTTGAAGAGTCCCGATCTCAGCACAAGCCATTCAAACGATTCCGGCAAAAAGAGCTCGATCTCCTTAAATCTTCTGAGCGAATAGACATAGGGCATCTCGGGCCCAAAAGCGGCCCCATCTGCAATTACGAGCAATTTTTGGGCTGGGGAGCTCAGAGCGGTTTCGTATATGTTTGATTTGCCACCGGCACTTACGCAGCGAATTTTACTTTTGGCGCACAGGACTTTAAAGAACTCATAGCCGGCATTGCTGTCTTCGACGATGACTTCTTCTGGCCGATCTCCATCGTAGAGCTCGTCTCCGTAAATGCGGTAGATAGAAGTGTACGTGCGTGTGTAGACAGGATATTTTGTTGTGGCCCTGTTGGTGTTTTTGAGGCCATAGATCTCATCCACGCTATAGGGGAGCTGGGGCAATTCGTCCCTCGCGACGATGACGTAGTAGTTGGAACTGTGTCGAGCTGCATGCTGGAATGCATGGCTCCTTACGAATTTTTGCGTATCGTCCACAAACACGATGCTGTTATCGATGCGGCCGAGTTGCGCTTCCCAATCTTTGCCGCCGATGACGCGGCAGGGGGCTGCGCAATTAACGATAATCCCGCTTTGGGCTCCCAGGTTTTCGTATGCACGGAGGCTGTCTAACAGGGTGGTTTTGCCTGTTGCGCTTTTGCCTTGGATGATGGTGAGGTTTCGGCGAATGGTGAGTTTGACCTGAACTTTATTGGTCCTTACGGTCAGCTGGTATTCCCCTCTCATGCTCGAGCCTCCCTCAGACATTTTGCCGAGATAAGGACAAGCTCATCCATGGTATGAACAATCTGTCCGGAATTGATGACACGGGCTGTAAAACGCGCTTTGCCAAAATCCATCATATGGTAGAGGTTGATGGTGATGTCATGTTTGGAGGCGATGCGCAAGATCCAATAGGCGCAATTATCTCCGCAGGTTGAGGCGTTGTAGAGGTTTTGAGGCATAAAGAGCATCAGTAGAAGTGTTTTGGTGCCCGTTGATAGTTTCTCTGGCGGAATAACGCCAAGCACCTTGGTGTCAATTGCGTTTGCGCCAAGAACAGTGCCACTATCAATAGATTTGATAATGCGCTGTGACAGGGGATCTTGCAGCCAAGAGGGAGAATAGCTGTAATCAAAGAATGTTGACGTGTCATAAATCACATCGTCTCTGTCGCCGTAGTGAATGCTGAGCATTGTTCCTCCATGGTTGCCTGTTGCGACTACTTTACCATGTTGGGGTCGATTTCCCTCAAGCAGTGGGTAATGGGTCGATCAACATGTCTGTTAGAACGAACCGATGACTTTTACGGGTGTAACAGCTTTCTATCCTGCGGTAATTGCCTGTCTCTATATGTTGGATTTAGCGGGTCGAAACAAACGATATTCCGCGATAAGCTTATACATGTTTATATAAACCGATAATTCTCGATATAACTTACGATAGGAATATAAAGATGCGATTTGACATGAAACGACAGATTGAAATGCTTGAGACTCTTAAGAAGCCTTTCGTACGGGAGTATTTTTGCTAATGTCGAGAAATGCATTGGGATGTTGATTACAAAGCTGTAGCTGGAGGTAGACATGGCAATACTTCGAACTTCATGGTTAAACGAGCCCCTGCCGCAACAGGTTCTGGAAGACTCTAATTGGATGCGTGTAGTTCATTTTTTCCTGATTGAGTCTCCCTGCCCTGGTCAGAGTAATCGTAATAATAATGAGATTGATAAATGGGCGCCCGCCCCTTGGGTAGGGATTCGAAGCTTAAAGACTTCTCTAAATCAAGCTATATTTAGTCGCAGGGATGTCGATGTGATGCTTGCGGTAAGAAGCAAGAAAGAATTAGAGGGCACCTGCAAAAAGCTAAACTTAGATGAGTATTTTTACGAAAATGTTGATGATCAGCGCATGGCGTTTGTGAAAGTTAATTCGAAGGGCAATACGAGCAAATACATGAGTTTGTTTTATCACATAAGAAATGCTCTCGCGCATGGTCGTTTTGCATTTAAAACCGACACATTAGAGCGTTTTGTGTTTATTTTTGAGGATGGAACCGTTACATCCGATGGTAAGGAATTTGATTTGACAGCGCGAGGCGTCATTAGGCTTAATTCATTGGTCTTGGCGATTAATACCATACAAAAGGGACCTGGAAAAACGGTTGATATCGAAGAGAAAATCCTCGCAGCAATTAGCGATGGCATTAATACAAAGCGAAAAATTAAAGATGAACTTGGTATTACGGATAAGGACTGGTCTACATATAGTCAAGTACTTAAAAAAGAAGGAAAAATAGAATGCAGCCAGCACAAATGGTCAATTTGCAGCGGGGGCTAAACTGCCAATGGGTCGAACCCGTCGCCCCCTCCGCGGCCATTTCCCGGAGCGTCGCATCTATAATCTCCTGTAGGTCATCTTGTCTCTTGTTCACCTCAATGGCTCTCCTAACGCCGGTGTTGGCACCAACGGCGTAGCGGCTGTGTTTCGTCAAGAGGATTTGAGCAAAAAGAGCATCGGAAATTGAGCAGCCTGAGCATCGGAAGCGCGCACGCTTTTTGAGCGGCTAGCCCTCCTGCATGAGGGCATGGCGGACGCGGTAGGACTCGCCGCGGAACTGGACTAGCCTCCCGTGGTGGACGATGCGGTCGATCACGGCGGCGGCCATCTGGTCGTCCCCGAACACCGACCCCCACCTGCTGAACTCCAGATTCGTGGTGATCACCACCGACTGCCTCTCGTATGCGTCGGCGAAGACCTGGAAGAGCAGCCTCGCCCCGTCCGCGTCGAGCGGGAGAAACCCGAGCTCGTCGATGACGAGCAGGCGGGCCCTGCCGATGAGCGCGGCCTCCCGGTCGAGCCTCCCGTCGTCGCGGGCGCGCCTCAGGCGCATCACGAGCGAGGACGCCGTGAAGAAGCGCGCCTCGAGCCTCCTCTCGCACGCCGGCGCGCAGAGGGCCGACGCCATGTGCGTCTTGCCGGTGCCGACGTCGCCCATGAGCACGAGGTCCTCCCTGCGCCCGACGAAGTCGAGCGCGAGCAGCGACTCGCGCCCCATGCCCTCCGGCCACGACACGGCCGACCAGTCGTAGCCGTCGAAGGTCTTGGGCGCCGGCAGCGCGCAGCGCCTGAGCAGCGTCGCGCGCTTCGAGGCCTCGCGGCTGGACCTCTCCGCCTCGAGGTAGCCCGCCAGGTACTCCACCTGTTTCGGGGTGCCGAGCCTCGACCACTCCTCCAGGACGGCGGTGGTGAGCGAGCACGACCGCCCGGCCTCCACGACCCTGCGGGCCAGCTCCTCGCTAGCTGCCATCGGCGACCGCCCCCTTCAGGAACCCGTCGTAGACCGACAGGTCGGCCCCGCCGGCCCCGCCGCCGCCTCCCGCGATGCGCCTCGCCAGCACGTCGACCGTGGCGTCGTCGGGGACGCGGCCGCCCTCGACGACCCTGAGCGCCGCCTCGCACGCCGCCTCGAAACCCGAGGACTCGCTCGCCCGGCCGATCGACCTGAGCGTGCGCCTCCTGCCGGCGGGGTCCATCCGGTCGATCCCCTCGACGAGCCCCGGCGGCATGTCGCGCCTGATCGTCGACTCCCCGAAGGCCCTCGGCCTGGCGATGATGGCGGGCACGAGCGAGAGGGGGTTCCGGACCGCGGGGCCCTCCCCGAAGGCCCTGGGGAGGACGGCGACCCGGCGGCCGCGGTCGGCGAGGATCTCCACCGTCGACGCGCGCATGCCGACGAGCAGGCTCCGCCCGTGCCAGGCGGGCCCGGCGACGTACTCGCGCCCGTCGGCCTCGACGTAGCCGCGCTTGTCGGCGCGGGCGGCGACCCACCTCACCGCGTCGAACTCCACGCCGGGAAGGGCGCGCATGGCGGCGAGGTCCTCCCGGTAGGCCTCCCCGTGCGGCCTGCCGTCGCGGCAGCGCGCCGCCGCGTTGACCCTCGCGCACCCCTCGGCGAGGAACGCGTTGAGCTCGGGGAGCGTGCCGAACGCCGGCACGGGGACGAGGAGGTTGCGCCGGAGGAACCCCACGGCGTTCTCGACGGAGCCCTTCTCGTTTCCCGAATAGGGGTTGCAGTACCGGCTCTCGAAGCGGTAGTGGGCCCTGAACTGCGAGAACAGCCTCGATTCCGTGACCTCGCCGCGTACCATCCTGCCCGCCTCGGTGGCGTTGTCGAGCACCATCGCCGCCGGGGCGCGGCCCCAGCGGCGGAAGATCTCGAGCAGCCCGGCGCACAGGCACTCCGACCTCTGCGACATGAGGGCGACGCACTGCCGGTCGTTCGAGTGCGGAAGCGTCGCGACCAGCAGCTTGAGGTCGAGGGTCCTCCCGCCGACCGCGGCGCGGAAGTTCCCGAAATCGACCTGGCAGGTGCCGGGCGCCCACTCGAGCTCGAGGTACCCCTCTCCGCCCGCCGCCGCCCGGGCGAGCCTGAGCTCGCGGACGAACCTCTGCACGGTGGAGTAAGAGCCGCCGTAGCCGCGCTCGGCGACGAGCCTGTCGTAGATCCGCCTGGCTGTGTGGCGCTGCTTCCTCGGGGCCCCGAGGTCGGCCTCGAGGACGCCCGCGACCCATTCCTCGTTGCCCTCGAGCGCGGGCCTGCCCCTCCTCCGGGGCATCGGCGCGGCGGGCGACATGTCCTCCATGTCGGCGTACTTCGCCACGGTGTTCCGGCTCACGTGGAGCATTCGGGCGATCTCGGACCTCGAGCGCCCGGCGGCATCCATCGACCGTATATCATTCACTGTGTCCAGGGGCACGGTCATCTCCTCCATCCTTCCCGGGCGGGCTCGCCAAAGTAACCGCCCGGGGAAACCATACGGCGAGGGCCGCGCCCCCGGTCCCCGGGGCGCGGCCCTCTTGCTTAAACTGCTCAATTTTTCGTGCTCACGGTACTTATTTCCCGGTGATCACTCGGACCACTTCTTAGTGAACATCAACAAGCGGCGGCGGGGAGGCACGGCGGCCATCGTTCGGTGACCGGGATTGGTCAAAATCGTTTGACTATTAGTGGCTAGATCGCCCGGCGCTAATAGCGCATGCTAACCTCAAGTCCCGACCATCCCGCAGTCCAACTTTCTATTCGTAGCCCCACCAGAGTCAAACTTCTCAGAGAGAGGTTATTCAGGCGCCACAGAGAGGCTACGTGCAGTTTGCCCTGCCGGACCTAGATATCTATCTGCGAGAGAATGCCGAGGAGATTCTCGAACGGTTCTAGGTCAAGGTATTATTAGGTTTTGTTTTTACTTGGTGGCATTTTGGTAAAAATACGAGATTCCCGTATCGAATTTCTTCGCATTGTCCTTATGTGGACGGTAATGGCTCATCATTTTGTTGTTCACAACGCTGATTCTGTTTCCGTTTTTCCTGGTTCGTTTACTAGGTTTTTCTACAATATCTTTTTCTATCCAATTGGAAGAACTGCGGTCGGCTGCTTTGTTGCCATAACAATCTGGTTTGTTGCGGGGAAAGCCGGATACTCCATTAAACAAGCTGTTAAACAGATAGCTTCAATCGAAGGCACGGTTCTCTTTTATAGTATTGCGCTGGGTTTTTTCTTCATGCTTCGCGGTGATATTCAAGTAAGCCCAACCAATTTGATAGATATTTTTGCACCAACTCTTACTGGTTCTAGTTGGTGGTTTGTGACCGTCTATGCTTGGCTTGTATTTTTGCTGCCCTTTATAATTCCGGCTTTGCATGCGTTGGGCAAGAAACTACATCTGTATCTAATAGTCTTTCTGGTCTCTGTCTTTGGATTCCTGCGCTATGTGCCGCTCTTTTGGATTCCCATCGACGGGCTACAAGTGGATTTTATTATAATTTGTGTTCTTGTTTGCTATATTCGCTGGTTTGTAGATTTGACAACAGTGGATATACGGCGCTTGGTTGCTTGCTGCATTGCTTCCTTTGCTGGAGTTGCAATCTCGTTTTATGGTCAATTCCATTTTGATGGCTTGCTGGGCTCGACCTTTGCGAATTTGTATAACGGTTTTTTCGGTTCGCCGGCGTCTATTTTTTCGTTAGCTATAGCAATCTCGGTCTTGTTGATTGAATTAAAAATGCCGCATTTTTCCTCCCGTTTCGTTAACGCTATCGCAAAACTTTGTTTTGCTACTTACCTTATTTCTGACTATGGGCCCATTCAAAGTTGGCTTTGGAGCTCGCTGTTTCCCTTTACGCGTGTAGGCGTTGGGCTGGGAATATTGCAGGTACTTCTTGTTCCAACGGTTGTGTTCGCGACCTGCTTAATGCTGGAAGGTCTCAGGAAGCTCTTGGTTGGTTTCTTCATGCGTCTTGTCGGTCCTTGCGATTTGTTAAATAAAGCTTTGTCGTAGAACCAAGATTTTTGACATTTTCTTCCGCATACGTGATTTGACGACGATCCCTCTACGCAGGTGATGGAACGATTGAGATTCCGAACCAGCGTTCTCTGGTTGTAGCGGATTGGTCGACAACCATCTTGGAAAGCGCGTCGTGGGCACGCAAGGCCTGTTATAGGCATGGTAACGCCCACGGTTGTTGCAACTAAGACGACTATCACCGAGACTGCTATTAAGAAGCCGATCGAGCCGAAGGCTGACGTGGTAACCGTTGCGAAGTTTTCTGAGACCGTCGATGATGATTCGGTTGGCATGCCTCTGGTGCTGGTGTTGTTGGAGGCGTTATTAATTGCTGTAGAGGCTTCGGTTTAAATCAAGGAATCGAACCGGTTTCCACACCAATAGAATGCGCTGGCCGCATATGACGTATCGATATGGGCATGGTATTGCGTTTTTTAATTTGCGGCCACAAAGATGCCTTTTGCAAAGCGTGAGGGCTATCTTGCCCGTGCTGTGCGCCCGGGCAATTTCAGCGCCGTGACGGGCGCCTGCCAGATGGTCCAACGCGACGTATTTGAGCAGTTCGGAGGCTATAACGAGGAATTCGCCGTCGGTTTTAACGATGCAGACTTTTGCCTGCGTGCGTGGGAGGCGGGCTACCGCACCATCTTTACGCCCTATGCTGAGCTGTACCACTACGAGTTCACCTCGCGCGGCAGGGAAGAGGCCAACGAAGAAAAGATGTGTCGCTGGAAGCGTGAGCAAGTACTGTTCATGCAGCGCTGGCCAGAGTTCTTCCTTGATGGCGACCCTTGGCTGGGGCCAAATTTGTCCTTTGACAGTGAGTGCTTCTCGCTTTAGAGCTAAGTTTGCTGTATTTCGCGGCCGCGTGCTTAAACGAATTACGACGAATTGCCTGCTTCAGGAAAATTTCGTGTCACTGGTGCTTGTGTCGTTTGGGGCGCTGCTTATTGATTTAAAAATTTATGGTTTAACACTGCGTCAATGGAAGAACGAAAAAGGCCATTGAGTACGTCTGCCTTCTTTTAATAGGAGCAGGTTACCATATACTTTTATAACAATTCGCTTGTATAACTGGACTTCCGATTCGGAAGAGATTGTAAGATAATTTAACCTTAGTATCATTATTTGTGATGGGGGATACGATATGAAAAAGGCATTGCGTGCCTCAACAGCGCTTTCTTTAGCTGCTCTCTTGACTATTTCACCCGTGATGAGTCCTGTAGCCGCTGCTTATGCTGCGAATAGCGTACAATCAGTGAATATTACATCAGATTCGGCGTCCGCAGACGGTGGTGTGGCTTCACGTGACGAGGGCGCTGCTGACGGAGAGATGACTGTCGAGCAGTCGTTGCCGGTGGATGTTGACGAGGCGGCTGATGAGGATTTCGGCGTGGATGCTTCTTTGGTTGAACCGCAAGCCGAATCGACTGATTCTTCTTTTCAATATATATATCTTGCCTACCCGAACCTTATCAGTGGGGCTGACCAAGTCGTCGCGTTTGCAACTCCTAATGACAGCGATACCATCGCCTCCGCAACGCTAAACTATGTGAGTGCCAACGGAGTTCAGGGAGCTGTTGACGCTTCCGCGCAGGCTGATAATTCTGCTGCATTTACATTCGGCTCGAAGCTAGATCCCAATACATACTTTCTTACTTCAATAACCTATGTTCTGCAGGGCGACGATGCTGAACATAAGATTGATCTCTCTGATAGGGATTATTCTTTTGCGGTTGTTGAGAGCTCTGCCAATTCCGAGGGCACTTCCGTTTACTATGCAGACGGTGAAGGCAATGCTGTTGAGGCCCAATCCATCAAGCAGGCGTTGGAATGTGCCGATTCACCGGACGGCATTTCTACCTATGCTGCACGCTCGGCTCGAAAAAACGTTCGGGTAATTGCCCTTGATGCTGGCCATGGCGGCACTGATCCCGGCGCGCAGGGAAATGGAAAGAGTGAGGCGGATCTGACTTGGAAGATTGTTGCTGCTTGCAAGAATAAGCTTGAGGCGTATGGTTTTAAAGTCGTTCTTGCGCGCGAGCAAAGCGGTGGCTACTCCGGAAATGATTACCTTTATCGTGTCCAACGATGCGTGAGTCAAGGTGCACAGGCCTTTGTTAGCTTCCACATTAATTCCGGTTCGCCTGTTGCCCATGGCGCTGAGGTATATGCCCCCACTTCCAATGAATATGATTACACGCAAGTTTCCGTCGAGCTCGCGAATAAAGTTATGAACAACCTCGCTTCTATGGGGCTCAGCTATCGCGGTGTATTCCAGATGGAAGTTGGAGATGAGTTTGCGGTCATCCGTTGTGCCCGCGAACAAGGTATTCCCGGCATCCTAATCGAGCATGGCTTTATTTCTAATGCGGGGGACGTGTTGAATTATTTTAGCGATGAGGGCTGCAGGCGTCTTGGCGAAGCTGATGCCGATGCGATCATTGCGCAATTTCCTAAGTCAACTTGGCTCGATTATTCTTCCGTATTCGATGCTAATTACTATTTGTCGCATTATCCCGATGTTGCTAAAGCTACGGCTGGAAATAGTGATTTAGCTCTAGACCATTTTATTAACTATGGCATGAGTGAAGGTAGGCGCGGCTCTGCCACTTTTGACGTACAGAGTTATTTTAATGAGTATCCAGATTTAAGAGCTGCCTTTGGCTTTGATTTAGTTAAGTACTATGAGCATTACGTCACGGCTGGAAAAGCAGAAGGAAGGCATGGGACCGGATGCTCAAAGATCGAGGGATACGCTACGAATATCAATGGAGTTGATTATTCATCCGTCTATGATCCCTCATTTTATCTATCGAATAACGAAGATATTCGTAGCGCTTTTTCAAAACGAAGCCCCGCTGGCGTTGTAATGATTGACGATGCTGCCGTGCTGCGCCATTTCGTCAGCTGCGGCATGGCGGAGGGCAGGCGCGGGAACGAGTCCTTCGACGTGCTGAGCTATTACAACAGATACCCCGACCTGCGTCGCGCGTTCGGTGCCAACCTCACCGCTCTATATGGCCATTACCTCAGTAGCGGTCGCGCTGAGGGGAGGATCGCGACCGGATGCGATTCCCTCGCGGGCGCTGTCGTTTCGCAAGGCGGTACCGATTATTCCCCCGTTTACGATTTCGACTTCTATACCTCCAACAACGGTGACGTCCTGAACGCCTTTACAGCCGTCAGGGGCGGTTTGAGGTTCGTTGACGATGCTGCCGTGCTGCGCCATTTCGTCAGCTGCGGCATGGCGGAGGGCAG
>CATYIV010000024.1 GCA_958407465.1 uncultured Collinsella sp.
GGGTAGCTAAAATAGCCCCGTCCCAAATTGACTACCCCGGATGTCCGGTTTGCCCGCCGCAACAAAACTCTGTCCCAAATAGCTACTGATCGAGCTTGACCTTCTGAATCGTGCAGTGACCGATGCCCGTGAGGCGCACGATCTGCTTTATCGAAAAGCCCTCGTTTTTGAGCGTACGGATGTAGTTGTCGCGCACGGCTTTAGGCAAATCTTTAAGGTGGTGAGGCTCATACGGTTTAAGGAGAGCCTGTGCAAACTCCAGTGCATCTATGTCGCTCACATGAGCGCCGTCACGGAAGCAATATCGATTCGGTTCTCCCGAGGTACTGAAAGCAAAAAATCTCTGAGAATCTCCGAGCAAACCTAGCACACATTCAGTCATACAAATACCCGGGTATCCCATATATTCGCTAAAACTGCTCCAACGATATAGTGAAGCAGTCCCAATCCTGGCTTTCGCAGGATTATCGTGAATATATCTCACACAGTTGAGCAGCTGATCATCGTTAAGAATCGGCACGCTCTTAAATCGATCCTGAAAAACTGGTCCCTTCCGTCCGGTTTTCGCGTTGAAATACATCGCATATGCAGTCGTAACAGAGTGCATGCAATCGCTCAGGTGAACATGTTCATCATCTAGCAACAAGTGAATATGGTTGTCCATAAGGCACCAAGCAATGATATTGACGTCGTATTTTCGGCATTTCGAGGCAAGCAACCGAATCAAATATATCCGATCATCGGCATCCTCAAATATCAGCTGACCACCACAGCCCTTTTGGACGACATGGTAATAGCCGTAAACAGAGATTTCCCGCGCGGTCCGAGTCATACGCATCTCCTCCTCTACAGATAACAAATACGTTACCCGAGTCGGAAAGCTAAATATCACGCAATGAACCGCAACTCGCTTCTATCGGCGAACGGTAGGTAGTAGCTAAAAAAGCCCCGTCCCAAATTAGCTACTTTGGGCAAAAAGAAAGGCGGGCAGCTGCGGAAAACCGCAACTGCCCGGCGATATGCGTGAGGGTAGCTAAACCCCGTCTCAAATGAGCTACTAGAGGAGATTGAGGGGGAGCTGGGGGGCGTCTCCCCAGAGTTTCTCGAGGCGGTAGAAGTCGCGGGCTTCGGGAGTGAAGACGTGGACGACAACCGAACCGTAGTCCATGAGCATCCAAGTCTTCTGCTCGCGGCCCTCGATGGAGAACGGATGCTCGCCGCAAGCCTCGGCGACCTTCTCCTCAATCTCGTCGACGATCGAATCAACCTGGCGGTTGTTGGTGCCGGTAGCAAGGACAAAGTAGTCGCACACATCGGAAAGCTCAGTCAGGTCGAGCACCTGAACGTCCTCGCCCTTCTTGTCGTAGGCGGCCTGCGCGGCGGCGCGGGCGACATCCTCGGCGGCGACACCGCTCGCGGACAGCGAGGCGGCGGTGCGGTCGGACGTGGCGGCGAAGCTCTTGTGCTCCACATCCTTGAGAATCTGCTCGTCAGTCATGGTCTCGTCGGCCATGGAATACCTCTTTCTAGACGCACCCGAGCTAGCGTAGCTGGGCGTAATGGTTGTAAATCGTAATAGCCGTGGGATAAAGATAACGCCCGGACTGGATCACATAGACCAAACCCTGCGCAAAACAGGAGAAGAACAACTCATCGAGCGTCGACTCCCCCACCATCTTGCGCAGCGCGTGGGCATAATCGCCGTGGCGGTTGGGCTCGATGGCATCGGCCACAAAGACCACCATATCGAGCGGCGTCATGTCGCAAGCTCCCACGGTGTGACGGTCGACAGCCTGAAAGACCGCCGGCGACAGCCCGGGAAAAAGCTGCGGAAGCTCATAGGCGGCAACTGGGCCATGCAGCAGCGGTGTCGCGGCCGAAGGAGAGCCGGCAACCTTGATGCCATAGTGAAGCGCGCGGGCCACGAGCTCGTCATCGGAAAGCACCTTGTCCCAGTCGTGGATCAAGCCGGCGGCAGCGGCATCAAAGCGGTCAACGCCGTAGACCTCGGCCAGATGAAGTGCGGTCTCGGCAACACCCAGCGAATGCACATAGCGCTTGCGCTTATCCTTCATGCGAACATCGAGCAGCTCTTGAATGCGCTTGAGCAGTGCGCGCTCATCGCCCTCAAACTGATCCTCTACCGACAACGTAGACCCCCATCACTCAAAATCTTCTTGGCCCAAATCGGCATATAGCCTGCGTTTGCGAATGTAGCCGAGCACGGACTCGCTCGTAAGATAGCGCACGCTCATGCCGCGGGCAACTCGCTTACGAATGTTCGTCGAGCTGATCGCCAGCGCCGGAATCTGAATATAGCGCACGTCGAACGGCAGCCCCGACTCTTTGATTCGGGCACGCGCTGTATCGATATCAAAGCCCGGTCGTGTCGCCGCAATAAAGGTAGCAAGCTCAGCGATTCGTTCGGCATCATGCCAGGTCACGATATCGATAATCGCATCGGCGCCCGTAATAAAGTAGAGCTTTACCTGCGGCGGGTAAAAGTCGCGAAGGGCATGAAGCGTATCAGCCGTATAGGTTACGCCCGGGCGGTCGATCTCGAACCGGCTCGCCAAAAAGGCCGGGTTCGCGGCGGTGGCGAGGACCGTCATGGCATAACGATCCTCGGCAGGCGTCACCGGCTTGTCAAGCTTAAAGGCAGGCGTGCCCGCCGGCATAAAGAGCACGGCATCCAAGTCGAGGGACTCACGCGCCTGCTCAGCGGTCACCAGGTGCCCGTAATGGATGGGATCAAAGGTGCCACCCATAATGCCGAGCCTAAACTCCTGCCCGTCCTCTAGAGGAAGCTCGGGCAGACCGATTCCACCGCGCAGCGACATGGCTTACTCGCCCTCCGAGGTCTCGGCATCGTCCTCGGCATCCGCCGCATCGACAACCTCGACGCCCTCATCCGCAGCATCGGCCACGTCAATGGCCTCGACGGCAACGTCCTCGCCAGCATCCTCGAGCTCTTCGTACTCCGAGAAGTCCTCGGCGCCCTCAAAGTCAAAAGCGCGCTGGCAAATGCGGACCTCGTCGCCCGCACGGCAACCGGCCTTCTCGAGCGCGTCGTCAACACCCATACGCGCAAACTTATGCTGCAGGTAAATGACGGCTTCCTCGTTTTCCCAGTCGGTCTGGATGACCATGCGCTCGATGGCACGACCGACCACGCGGAAGGCACCGGGCTCTTCCTGGACAATGCGGAAACGCTTCTCGCGCTGCAGGCGGCGACGCTCCCACTCCTCGTCGCGCAGATCGACCGGCTCATCAGAGACCGCCAGCTCGGCGCGAAGCTTAGCCACCTGCTCGCCCACGGCAAGCATCAGCGTGTTGAGGCCGGCGCCCGTAACAGCAGACACGGCAAAGAACATATGGCCATCGTCGAGCGCCGCACGCTTAAGGTCGGCAATCTTGTCGGTCGTGCCCGGCGCATCACACTTGTTGGCAATGACGATCTGCGGACGCTCCGAAAGCTCGGCGCCATACTGCTCGAGCTCGCGGTTGATGATGCGATAGTCCTCGACCGGATCGCGATCCTCAAAACCACCCGTCATATCGACGACGTGCATGATGAGTGCCGTACGCTCAATGTGGCGCAGGAACTGGTGACCCAGGCCACGGCCCTCGCTCGCGCCCTCGATGAGACCGGGGACGTCAGCAACGACGTAAGAATATTCGCCGGCACGCACCATGCCGAGGTTCGGCACGAGCGTGGTAAACGGGTAGTCAGCAATCTTGGGGCGGGCGGCACTCATGCGCGCAATGAGCGATGACTTACCCACCGAGGGAAAGCCCACAAGCGCGGCATCGGCCATAAGCTTCATCTCGAGCTCGATCCAGTGTTCCTCGGCAGGCTCGCCGAGCTGGGCAAAGGCCGGAGCGCGACGCACCGACGTCACAAAGTGTGTGTTGCCCAGACCGCCGGCACCGCCGGGCGCCACGACGACGCGCTCGCCGTCGTGCACCAGGTCGGCAATCTCGAACATCGGGGTCTGCGTCTCGGGATCGAGCTCGCGCACCACGGTACCCATAGGGACCTTGAGAATCAGGTCCTCGCCGCTCTTACCGTTACGACGGGCACCCTGCCCGTGCGTGCCGCGCTCGGCGCGGAAGTGATGCTTAAAGCGGTAATCGATCAGCGAAGACAGCTGAGCATCGGCCTGGATGACGACATTGCCGCCACGACCGCCGTCGCCGCCATCGGGGCCGCCCTTGGGGACAAATGCCTCGCGCCTAAACGACATGCATCCGGCTCCGCCGTCGCCGCCGCACACGTTAATGCGGCTGATATCGGTGAACTGTGACAACAGAATCGCCTCCTACAAAAAAGAGGGAGACCCTTGAATCCTAAAACTCAAGTGCCTCCCACATATGTGCTCTATGAAGGGTGAATTACGCGTTCGCGAGCGGGCGTACGCTGACCCTGTGCTTGATACCCTTGTGGAACTCAACGGTACCGTCGACCAGCGCGAACAGCGTGTCGTCCTTACCACGGCCAACGTTCTCACCCGGGTGGATGTGCGTGCCGTGCTGACGGACGAGAATCGTGCCCGTGGTTACCGTCTGGCCGGCATAGCGCTTCGTGCCAAGGCGCTGACCGCGGGAGTCACGGCCATTACGGGAGGAACCGAGTCCTTTTTTGTGTGCCATTGTGTATACCTACTCTTTCGTTACGAGTGTAATCTACTCGGCGACGGGAGCCTCGGCAACAGCCTCGGCCTCTGCCTTGACAGCCTTCTTGGCGCGGGACGTAGCCTGGACCTTCACGATCTTCAGCTTGGTGAGCTGCTGACGGTGACCCTTCAGACGACGATAGCGCTTACGCTTGTGGAACTTGAAGACCAGCTGCTTCTCGCCCTTGAACTGCTCAACGATCTGAGCGGTAACCTTGGCCTTGGCCAGCTTGTCGGGATCGGTGACGATCTTCTTACCATCGTTGAGGAAGATAACCGGCAGGGTGACCTTGTCGCCCTCATTGCCCTCGATCTTCTCGACGGTGATGACATCGTCGGTGGCGACCTTGTACTGCTTGCCGCCCGTGTTAACGATTGCGTACATGTTTACTTGCCCTTCATGCATCAGTTAGTGCAACAGCCGAATATAGTAGCAGGCGAAAATACCCCCGTCAACGAGTATGTGGAGCAAATCCACAAGTTCGCACAGGTATGGGGCTGACGAGTCGGCCCTCGTCGTCCTCGCATGCTTGATTCTGACGCTCGACATCGTAGGAGCAGATGGTCACGAGGTCTTGCATACCGGTGGAAACAATAGGTGCATCCACGCCCGGGGTCAAGCCCTGCAACAAAACATCAGCAGCAGAAAGCAAAATTTCCGGACGCATAGAGCCCTCGTTGTCGGCATGGGTGTCGAGCATGAGAACCAAATGGTCCGGGCGCTCCCCCGCCGTGAGCTCATAGCCAACGAGCGTGTGATCCAAATCCAAGCGCTTGCTCTTTTTGCCGCGCGCGTAGTCGATGCCATGATCCGCGCGCAGCGTGTCGATCGCACGACGCACCTCGTCGGCGCTTACGGGCGCCTCGGGATCCAGGTGTAAGTCGATGCGATACGACAGGCGCGTGAGCTGCGCCGTCAATGCCGGCGTGCGCACGTCGATGTACGCCGCCTCGATGGGCGCCAGATCGGCCGGAGACGCCGCAGCCAGGCGCTCAAACGCCTCGTCGAGCGCCACGAACTCGGTCATAAACAGGTCATACCACTCGCAGGTCGACGACGTACCAACCGGTAGCGCCGAAGAGAAGCCCACGCGCATGTGCGGAGAGAAGCCCTGCGTGACGGCATAGGGAAGTCCCGCACGGCGCACGATGCGCTCAATGGTATGGATCACTTCGAGATGGCCCAGGTACTTAAGGCGATCGCGCTTGCCATAGCGAACACGAAGTCTAAAGAGCGTGGGGTTGTCGGTCAGGCGCTCACTCATGCGCGATCACCCATCAATACATTCTTGGCGTGGAGCGTGGGGCAGATCCCGCAGCCGGTGCACGACGTGCGGGTGCAGTCGGGAGTCGTGACGCCCTCGAGCGAGCGACGGTACTCGCGCTCGAGGAAGCCGCGCGTGCAGCCGGGGCTCACGTGCTCCCACGGCAGGCGCCAGTCCAACTCGTAGGGCAGGTGCACGAGCTCATTGAGGTCGATGCCGTTTTTGGCAGCAGCTTCCTTCCAGTTATCGAGCGAGAAATGCTCTACCCAGGCGTCAAAGCGAGAGCCCGAGCGCCAAGCGTCGATTATGACGGGCGTCATGTCACGACCGGCGCGGGACAGCGCAGCCTCGATGAGCGAGGTCTCGGCATCGTGGTAATGAACGCGGACGGCACGGTTGCGAACGCTCGTGATGAGCAGCTTCTGGCGACGCTTGACGTCGTCGTAGTCGAGCTGCGGGCACCACTGGAACGGCGTGGCAGCCTTGGGGATAAAGACCGAAACCGAGATCGACACCGAGATCGAGCCGCGACGAGCCTTGGGCACCACGGAACGACCGAGCTCCAGCACGTGATCGGCCAGATTGGCGATGGCCACGATGTCCTCGTCGCGCTCGCCGGGAAGGCCCATCATAAAGTAGAGCTTCATGCGGTTCCAACCGGCCTCGAAGGCCGCCTTGGCCGCACGGTCCAGGTCCTCCTCGGTCACGTTCTTGTTAATGATGTCGCGCATGCGCTGGCTGCCGGCCTCGGGCGCGAACGTCAGTCCGCCCTTCTTTTCGCCGGCGACCGACTCGGCCATATCCACGCCAAACGAATCCAGGCGCTGCGACGGAATAGACACGCGAATACCCGTATCCTCCAGGCGACGGTTGAGCCTGCCGAGCACATCGCGAATGCAGGAGTGGTCGGTCGTGGAGAGCGAGGTCAGCGACACCTCGTCATAGCCGGTCTTTTCCAGACCCTGAATCACCGACGAGACGATCTGGTCGGCCGAGCGCTCACGCACCGGGCGATACGTCATGCCGGCCTGGCAAAAACGACAGCCGCGGGCGCAGCCGCGCAGGATCTCGATAGACAGGCGGTCGTGGACCAGCTGCGCATAGGGCACGCACGACTGCGACAGCGGATTCGTGGCGCCGAAATCCTCGACGACGCGCTTGTAGACCACGGTCGGCGCATCCTTGCCCTCACGCGGCACGGTGTAGCCATGCGGCGAGCAGGGCTCGTCGTGACAAACCTCATAGAGCGACGGCACGTAGTTGCCGGCAATGGATGCAAGCTGCTCGACAATCTGCGCGCGCGGGACTCCTTCGTCACGCAGACGGCGATGCAGCTGGCAGGTCTCGAGCAGCGATTCCTCGCCCTCGCCGATGAGGATAACATCGAAGAAGGCCGCGTACGGCTCGGGGTTGTACACCGAGGGGCCGCCGGCGATGATAATGGGGTCGTCCTCGGTGCGGTCAGCCGCTAACAGCGGAATACCAGCGAGGTCGAGTGCCTCGAGGAAGTTCGTCACCGCCATCTCGTGCGGCACATGCAGGCCGACGATATCAAACGAAGCGACCGGCGCTGCACCCTCGAGCGACAGCAGCGGAATGCCTGCCTCGCGCATGGCGTCACCCATATCGGGCCACGGCACATAGCCGCGCTCGCAGGAGATGCCCTCGGCCTGGTTAAGGATGTTGTAGAGGATGGCGATGCCCTGGTTGGGCAGACCGACCTCGTACACATCCGGGTAGATCAGACAACAACGGTAATCGGCATCGGCCTTGGAAAGCGTGCCCCACTCGTGATCGATATAGCGACTCGGCTTCTCGACCTTGGCGAGCAACGGCTCAATTAAATGAAAACAGTCTTGGTATGCAACGCGCAACGGAAAACCCCTAAGCAGCGAGATCTGATGCGTCCTGATAGGACGCCATAGGACGGGTAGCGCCCGCGACCGCAGTCACCAGATCGCGAACGCGGGAAAACGTGGCAGTGACCACCTCGTTAGCACGGCTGTAGTCGACATCGCGCTCGTAGAGCGAAACGAGCGCACGGCCCATGCCATAGGTGCCCGCGGCAGCAGCGAGCGCCTTGACGGCAAACCCAATATGCGGCGTCTGCTTGACGAGCGCGCGGGTGACCGCGCGGATCACAAGACCGCCGGCAAGCACGCCCGCGACCTCGTAGCCGCGCTCAGGCTTAATGCCGCGTCCAAAGACGGCAGCGAGCTCAAAGAGCATGCCCACCTGCGCCAGCGCCATAACGGGATAATCGGTGCCCGGCAAAAACACCAAAGCCCCGGTCGCCATATTGGTGAGCGCACACGAGGTGATGATACGATTGGCCGCCGCGATGCGCATGAAGGCAAAGTTCGCCGCAAAAGCCGTTTCCTTGTCGGTGCGATCGAGAATCCAGCGGGCAAGCGTCTCGAGCAGATACGTCTTATCGGTTGCCGCCACCACACCGAGCATGGGCGTGGACTCCTCGATAAACGGCACCTCCACAGCAGACTCGGCAAGCACGCACACGGGCGCGCCGGCAATCACGAGCTCCTGCACGGCACTCTCCAAGCGGTCGGAACCACACGAGAGCACCAGCACCACATCGGTATCGGTCTTTGGAGCAATTCGCTCCTCCCCCAGACGCTCGACGCGCACAATGCCCGAGGTCGTCTGCGGCACAAAGGCGTCACGCACCGTCTCGGCCAGAAAGCGCGAGGCGGACGAATCCAGATAGACCGAGACGCGCACCGGCGTATCGGAATCCTTCTTAACGGACGCGCCCATCTTAAAAGCGCGGGTCAGCTTATCTACGGGAATTTTCATAGCAAACCCCTCCAGCGGTTACGCGGCGCCCGAACGATGCCGCCATATGGATTGTACGATACCCACCGTCAGCAGCTGGATCATCATCGAAGACGAACCGAAGCTAATAAACGGTAGCGGAATACCGGTAATCGGCATCATGCCGATGCACATGCCGATGTTTTCGAAGGTCTGGAACGCCCACATGCCAACGATGCCCACACACGAAAGACGTAAAAACAGCGACTCACACTTAAAGGCGACGCGAATCGTCGAAAAGATCAGCAGCACGTAGAGGCACAGGAGCAAAAAGGAACCACAAAAGCCAAAGGTCTCGGACAGAAAGGCGAAGACGAAGTCGGTGTGGAACTCAGGCAGAAAGCCGCCGGCTGACTGCGTCGCATGGCCCAAACCCTTACCAAAGAAGCCGCCCGAGCCAACGGCGATAAGCGACTGCTGCAGGTTGTAGGCATCGTCCGAATCGGCATTATCGGGGTCGATAAAGACCGTCAGACGGTTCATCTGATACTGCTTGATGAGCACATCGTGGCCGAGCAAAGAATCAAAGACCGAATCAAGCGCCAGGACGAGGGCCACCAGGCCCACGAGCAGGGCCAGGGTCGACAGCACCCATTCGCGGCGTGCACCGCTCATGCAGATGACGATGGCGCCCGAAACCAGCACGACCAGGCCCGAGCCCAGGTCACCCATGGCAACGACGGCCAAAAACGGAATGGACAGCATGCCGCAGAGCTTGACGTAGTCGCGAACGGTATCGATGCGACCGTTATACTGCGAGCCAAGCGTAGCAATAAAGAAGATGGTGATGAGCTTGGCAAGCTCAACCGGCTGGAACGTCAAGCCGATACCGGGAATCTTGATCCAGCCCGTCATGCCCAGACCGCCCGTATAGGACAGACCCGGAATCTTGGGCGAGAAGATCACGATCAGGTCGATGACGAGCAACGCCGTCGAGAAATTGGAAATACCGCGCAGGTCGGAGCGCCAGACCAGCACCGCCAGCACCGTGCCGATGCCAATTCCCAGCAAATGGCGCGAGAACGAAGCATCGGCCTTAAACTGCGAAGCCGACCAGATAATGATGGCACCGTAGGCGACGAGCGCCACAGTAGCCACGAGCACACCGATATGCACCTTTTGGCGAAACGTGCCGCGCGAGGCCGAAAGTTGCTTGTTGACGCGGTCCAGGCTGCTGCGAGAGCCGGTCTTGGTTGAACGGAACAGATCCGCCGGAGAAAAATCCATCGCAACCTCCTATCGAACCGAAGAATCGCCCGAGGCCGAAGAGGTATCGGGCTCGTCATAAATCACGCCGAGCACGTCGCGCACGACATGCATCGCGGTATCTGAGCCACCGCCGCCCTGCTCCAGGACGGTAGCGATGACATACTTGGGATCATCGGCCGGTGCATAGGCGCAGAACCACGCGTATTCGTCCTCGCCACTTTTCTCGCCCGTGCCCGACTTGCCGTATACCTGCGGCGTCAGGGTGCCAAAGTGCGCCGCCAGGGACGTCGATGCCGTGTAAATCACGTCGTGCATGCCGTTGCGAACAAGAGCCAAATCCGAATCGCTGTTGATCTTGGCCTCCAGGCGCTTCTTCTTGCCCTTGCCATTGTACTTATAGGCATCGCCGTCGCCATCGCGCGACACGGCAGACAAAAATACGTGAGGCACGTACTGTTTGCCGCCGTTGGCAAGACCCATATAGGCGCACGCCATCTGCAGGGGCGTCACCAGGATGTCGCCCTGGCCGATAGCAATGTTGGTCATATCGCCGGCATTCCACTTGCGGTCCTCGGCAGAGGCGTCGGTGAAGTATGACTCTTTCCACTCGGCATCGGGAATACGACCCGCGCCCTCACTCGGCAGATCGATACCGCAGGTCTTGCCTAGGCCCCAGCGACGAAAGACCTCCTGCAGGCCCTCGGGATGTTGCTCGTCATAAAAGAACGCCTTACCCATGTCGTAGAAGACGGGGTCGCACGAGTTGGCGATACCCGACTGCAGCGTCATGGTGCCGTGGCCAGACGTCAGCCAGCAGCGCTTGCCCCAAGCCTTGCCCAGACCCGTCCAATAACCCGTGCAGTTGGTCGTCTGCCCCGACGTGTAGGTTCCAAACTCAAGACCGGCCAGTGCCGAGAGCGGCTTGATGGTCGAGGCCGACATGTACTGTCCGCTAATGGCGCGGTTGAGCAGCGGGTGCGAACCCTTGTCATCATTGAGCTCGGTCCACACGTCATTTGAGACGCCGCCGATAAAGACGGACGGATCGAACTTGGGCTGGCTCGCCATGCCCAGGATCTCGCCATTGTTGGGATCGAGACACACCACAGCGCCGTTGCCGGCATTGCTGTAGCCAGTGGTCTTGGCAAGCTCGATAGCGCTCGCCAGCGCCGCCTCACAGGCCTGTTGGATCTTAAGGTCGAGCGTGAGCTTAATGTCGGAGCCGGCCTTCGCGGGCACGGCGCCGGCCTGACCGGTCACATTGCCCGAGGCATCGACCTTGACGGTCTGCTCGCCACGAATACCCTGCAGCAGGTTTTCGTAGTAGCTCTCAACGCCCGCCTGGCCCACGATATCGCCCGACTGGTACGTAATCTTGCCAGCAGAAGCATCATCATCGCCAGAGGTTTTCTTATTCTGGGCCTCGAGCTGCTCGGAGGTAATGGTGCCGGTATAGCCCAAGATATGGCATGCCGTCTCGCCGTATGGATACTGGCGCTCGGTACGCTCGGCAATCTTGACGCCCGGGAACTCGCCGGCGTGTTCCTTGATATAGGCAACCGTGGAGCGACGGACGTCCGTCGCGATGGTATGCAGGCTCTGAGCGCCCTCTGTATTGTCCTGAATATTGCGAAGGACCGCCACATAAGGCATTCCAAGCACGTTGGCAAGATGGCGAACCAGAACCTCATCCTCGGCAAGGTCGCGGTAGGCCACGACAGCAAGTGAGGGACGGTTCTGGACAAGCGCCACGCCATTGCGGTCGAGGATGCGGCCGCGCACAGCGGGTGTGGTAACGGTGCGAGTCTGATTACTATTGGCCTGCTTCTCGTAATAGTCCGACGAGACCATCTGCATGCCCCACAGCTTGACGGCAAGTGCCGCAAACATCGCGCCCACACCCGTGGTGAGGATGGAAAAGCGGCCCTTAAAGGCGGTCGCCGCGGTATTGCCCTCGCCCTCGGTGGCGCGTGGGGCCGTTCCATGCTGCGTATCGTAGGTAAAACGGGAATCGCCACGACGCATGATGACCAGCGCGACCACGATGGCCACAACCAGCACGATACCAGCGATAATAACCGTCAACTGGGAAGACATCTACGGGCCTCCCCTATTTGAGCTTGCGGGTCTTGGGCTTAAAGCGCATACCCGTCTGGCGTCCGCCACGTGCGGAGAATCCATAGCCGGACTGCGGCACGACGCCGGACATCAAAAACGGAATGGCAACCAGACCCGTCAGGATCGAGGACGGCAGCGCATGGCCGAAGATCGCCACGACAAAGCTCGTCTCCAAACCCATAAACAGCAAGATGATGCTGTAAATCACATTAATGACGAGCGCAAAGGCGCCCACAGTGACGCCGCGCGCACTCGGGGTACCGCCCGTCTGACCGACGGCGCTGTGCACCAGGGCAAAAGAACCCACGGTCAGCAGGAGCGACATAACGCCCACCGGCACGGCAGCGGACAGGTCATAGAACAAGCCGCTGCAAAAACCGCACACGACGGCACGGGTCGGGTCGCCCGAGAACACGCTTAGGCACACCAGGATAATCATGAAGTTGACGCGACCGCCCGCAATGGAGATCTGCGGTGCCAGGCCTGCCTGCAGCAGCACGCACACGATGGCGGCGATTACAAACGTGCGGGAGCTCATCCCCTGCTCGTGTAGATCCATGGACATGCCCCCTATTCGCTCGAGCCGGAATCGGTCGTCTCGGACGTGTCGGAACTGTCATCCGAGCTCTCGTCCTTCGTCTTGGTCGCAGCATCGCGCGACGTTCCCTGCGGCGTGCTGTTGGCCGTGCTCACGTCCTCATCCGAGGCCGACTGTTCGTCGGTCAGCGAGGTGATGACCAGCACTTCCTCGTTGTTCTCGGCCGTGGTCTGGGCGCGCACCACAATGGTGTAGTACACGTCGTTTGCCGATTTCTCAACCGACGAGACGGTGCCGAGCGGTAGACCCTTGGGGAACACACCGCCAATGCCCGAGGTCACGATGATGTCGCCAACCTTAACATCGGAGTCGACGCTCACGTACTCAAGACGCAGCGTGCCGTCAGCCTGACCCTGCAGCATGCCCTGGGCGCGCGTGTCCTGCACCATGGCGGACACGCCCGAGTTCTCGTCGCCAATCAGGCGCACGGTAGAGGTCTTGGCCGATACCTCGATAATCTGGCCGATAACACCGGCCGAACTCGTTACGGGCATGTTGATGGTAAGCCCGTCGGCAGAACCCTTATCGATCGTGACGGTCGAGGTCCAGGCATCGCCCGAGGCACCAACAATACGAGCTGCGGTCGATTTGAGGTTATAGGTCGACTGCAGGCCGACCAGCCCCTCCAGACGCTCGGCGGTCTTTTGAGCCTCGGAGAGCTCAGCAACCTTGGAGGTCAGTTCCTCGTTTTGCTTCTTAAGCTCATCAAGCGTGTCCTGCGACGCCGTAAGGTTAGAGAACACGTTGCCGATCGCATTGAAGGGAGCCGCCACAGCCGAACCCACAAAGCGCACCGGCGAGGTAATCGTCGTTACGCCCGAACGCACGGCATGAATCGGTCCTGCCTCGCCCTCGCGGATGTAAAACGTGAGCAGCAACACCGAAATCAGGCTGAAAACAATCAACGGGCGCATACCCGTTGATTGTCGCTTGGTATTCAGATTTGTGGAGAAACCCGAAGATCGTGCCAAATGGAATCCACCTTTTGGAAATTAAGCATTGGTCTGGACGAAGCCGCCATCAAACGCATTGGCCTCGAGCACGCGGGCACAGCCGTTAACGACGTTATCGAGCGCCGTGGGGCTGACGTTGACCGAAACGCCGGTCTCATCGCGCAGGCGCACGTCGAGACCGCGCAGCAGCGCGCCGCCACCGGTCAGCAAAATGCCGTAGTACATAAGGTCCGAGGCGAGATCGGGAGGCGTGGCATCGAGGGCGTCCTTGACGGCCTTGGCCATCTCGTCGAGCGGCTTGTTGAGCGCGCGACGAATCTCCTCGCTCTCGATGCGCACGGTCTTGGGCAGACCGGTAATCACGTCGCGGCCGTTGACCTCGACGTCAAGCTCGTCCTTGAGCGGCACGGCGGAGCCGACCTTGATCTTGATGTCCTCTGCCGTACGCTCGCCGATGGCCAGGTTGTAGGCATCACGAACGTGCGTGAGGATAGCCTGATCGAACTCGTCGCCGGCAATACGGATGGACTGCGAGACGACGATGCCGCCCATGGCGATAACAGCGACCTCGGTGGTACCGCCACCGATGTCGATGACCATGGAGCCGGTGGGCTCCTCGACGGGCAGGTCGGCGCCGATAGCGGCAGCCATGGGCTCCTCAATCAGGTAGGCCTGGCGAGCGCCAGCCTGGATCGTGGCCTCAAAGACGGCACGCTTCTCGACCGACGTGACGCCGGAGGGAACGCAGACGACAACGCGCGGACGCGGGGTCCACGGATAGCGCTTCTCGGACGCCTTGTCGATAAAGTAGCGAAGCATGGCCTCGGTAACATCGAAGTCGGCGATGACGCCGTCCTTCAGGGGACGAACGGCCACGATGTTACCGGGCGTACGGCCGAGCATGCGCTTTGCCTCGATACCGACCGCCAGGATGCGCTCGTCGTTCTTGTCGATGGCGACGACGGAGGGCTCGCGAATGACGATACCCTTGCCGCGCACGGAGACAAGCGTATTTGCGGTGCCGAGGTCGATGGCAAGATCGCCCGCATAGCTACCGAAGAACATATCCATCAAAGAAAACAACGCAACTCCTGATGTGTTGGATGATTGCTGGAAAACTACTAGTTCATGATACTAGCGCAAGCCCGGCACCTCACTTGCGGTGAAGCACCGGGCAAAACTAAATCCCATAAGGTCACTACTGGTTGTCAGCAGCCGAGAAATCCATATCGAGCGAAGAAACGGCCCAGCCGATATGGTTGTCGGAGCGCACGAATTGGACGGTGTACTCCTGCTCGCCGCCCTTGGACAGCGACGCCTTAACCTTGGCGGTCGTCTCGGTCATGGACTGATCCATGCCCTCGACGGACACGGTGGCACCCTGCGGAATCGAGGAGATGATCATCGACTTAGCGTCCTCGGACAGGCTCGAGGCCAGGCAAGACTCGGCCTTTGCGGTGTCACCGTCGCCGGCAGCCTGGAACAGATCGGTAACCACAGATTCCTGAGACGGGAAGCCAAAGCCGCGCGTGTAAGCAAAGCCCAGACCGCCCGCGGCGATCAAAATGAGCAGAAGCAGCACAATGAAGACTTTGAGACCCGTGTGGCGATGGCGACGACGGACCTTGGCCTGCTTACGATCCTGACGGTCCTGCTGGACCATCTCGGACTCGGACAGCGTAAAGAAACCGGTGTCCGAGGGATCGGGCATAAACTGACCGGTCGCGCCCGTAGGATCGAGCGGATCGACGGCAGGAGCGTCCATCGCGGGCGCCGGAGCCGTGGCCATAGCCGTCTGGGCGGATAGCGCGGCAAGCGAATCGTGAACGCGGGCAAGCTCATCGGCCTGCTCGGAGGTGAGCTGGTAGATGCCATCGGCAGTAGCGGCGTTAAAGGCGTCGAGTGCGTCGGAGGGGCGGCCGGCGGCAGAAAGTGCCTGACCCATGCCGGCGTTGAGCGCACGCGTGTCGTCGCGGGGGCCGGCAAAGTCGATAGCCGTGCGGTAGGTCTCCACGGCATCCGCCGGACGGCCGAGTTTAATGAAGCAACGACCGAGCTCGCCGAGTGCGGCGGCAGGAGCCGGATTGGCGCCGTCGATGGCAGCCTGACGGAAGGCAGTACCCGCGTTGGCATAGTCGCCCGACTGGAACAGCGCGTTACCCAGGCCCAGATAGGCCTTGAACGGCGTGGCATAGGAAGCATCCTGCGTAGCAGCAGAGAACGCCTGAGCGGCCGTCGTGTAGTCGCCCACGGCGGCGAGTGCCTTGCCGCGGTTGGTGAGCAGCGCGCCGCGCTTGCCGTAGGTGCCGTCGTTGAGGGCGGCAGCATAAGCCTCGGCGGCCTCGGCATACATGCCCAGGTGCATCAAGGCGTTGCCACGAAGGTGATCGGCCTCGCCCATAATCTCATCGGGAGTCTTTGCCGCCCCAAGCATCTGGGCTGCAGCGGAAAAATCACCCGCGCGGTAAGCGGCGCGGCCCTGTTGGATCAGCTGGCTATTCAAGGAAGTCCCCTTTACTCGTGAACGATCTCGACATGGACGATCTCGTCGCCGGCACGCAGCTGCGAAATCACATCGAGACCCTCGACCGTGGTACCAAAGACGGTGTAACCGGAATCGAGGTTATGCTGGGCGCCCAGGCAGAAGTAGAACTGCGAACCCGCGGAATCGGGGTCCATGGAGCGTGCCATGGCAAGGGCACCATCGACATGGCTGTTGCGCGGATTGGTGGCAAACTCGCCCTTGATGCAGTAGCCGGGGCCACCGGTACCGGGCATGCCGTCGGGGCCCTCAAGACCAGCGGCGACGTCGGCGCCGGACATATCGCGGGTATTGGGGTCGCCGCCCTGGATGACAAAACCGGGCACATAGCGATGGAACTTAAGGCCATCATAGAAGCCCATCGTGGAAAGCTCGCAGAAGTTCGCGACATGAATGGGAGCGCCCTCGCCGTCAAACTTGACCTTGATGGTACCCTTCGACGTCTCGATAACGGCGCACTCGTCGCCGGCAAGCTGATACTCGGGCGTGTAGAGCTCTTTCTTAAAACCAAACATGTGGTTCCTTCCTCGTGCGTTTAAAGCATATTTGTACGAATTGTAGCAATAAGCATGCGCTTACATCAATTGCGCACGTAGGTTATGCCGACTATGGCGAACTAATTTTGGGAACGCTGCTGCGGCTTCCAGGAGCCCACATTGGCGTCGTACTGGTTCAGCGCGCTGTTGCCGCCCTGTGCGATGGGCGCCAGGATCTCGCTTTGGTGGGAACTCATCGACTCGCCATCGGGAATGGCCAGCGAGATATCCCAGCTCTGGCAGATCACGTCGACACGCTCGTACATCCACTCGGCAAGCTGCTTTAAGTGGGCGATGTCATCCGCATAGACCGTATCGTCCTGATACTTAAGGTTGTTAAGCTCATCTTGCGTCTTTTTGATCTGGTCGCGCAGGGCGTAGGCACTCTGCGACAGCTCCTGGCGGGTGGACAGCGGCGTTCGGAGATAGCCGTTGTTAAAGGAATCGATGACCTCGCCGATCTGGTCCTCATCACCGTAGGACACGATGGTCTGATACAGACCGTCGAGTCTGGTATAGAGCTGATCATCGGTGAGCACGGTTTCTTCCTGGACCACCTCGGCAGAATCGTCCTGCTTGGTATCGTCCTCAGTCGCCTCGCCCTTTTGGCGCGTGGGGAAGGTCGTCTGCGCAGCCTGGCCAAACTGGTCGTAGAAGGCAGGCATGACACCCATGGGATCGGCCGTCACGAACCAATAGGCACCGCCGCAAACGACGGCAAGGACCGCGATGACGATGAGCGGCTTGGGGATATGACGCTTGTGCTTGTGATAGGCGTCCTCGTCGGGATGCACCTTGCGCTTGGGTTTTTGAGCATCGTCATGCAGGGAAACGGGCGTGTGAATATCGACCTTGGGGATACCGAAATCCTTATCGAAAGCCGGCAGCACGCAGGTCTCGTTAGGATCGGCGGCGTCCGAAAGAACCGCGGCAGCCGAGGCGGGCGCATGAGGCACCTCGGTATCGATCTGCTCTTGCGTTAGGCGCGGAAAGCCCGCCGTGCGGCCCGCTGCCAGGTCGGATGCGGCCGCGTCCTCGGAGAGGATACCCGGAGCAGGGCGTCCGCATTTTGGGCACGTGCGATCATGCGGAGAAAGACGGGCACCGCAGCCCTCACAGAACACGAACTCGGTGTGCTCGGGACCATCGCCCGGACCCACATAGGCGTTGCAGTAGGGGCAGAACGAGGCGCCGTCCTCGATAGTCTTAAGGCAATGCGGGCAGATCACGGCATCCTCTTTTCGAAGCAATTCAAACAATCGAGGTTAGAGCATAACATCGCCACGGCCCCACAGGAACAAGGCACCAATTCAACATCGCCAGGGCGCGTAGCTACTTCTTCTTTTTGCTTGGCATCGAGACTTTGATGCCTTGGGCGGACTTGGTCACACGAGAGCGCTTAGCTCCGGTACTCTTCTTTTTCTTGGGCTGGGCCTGGGCCACGCCCTCGAGTGCGCGGGCCTCGGCCTCGCGAGCGGTGCGATCTTCGCGGCGCTGCGCCATGTCGGCGACGACGCGCTTGGCAAAACGTTCGGCCGTCGAGCCCGTCGAGCTCACCTTGCCGCCACCGCGACCCAGGCGGACGCGCACACCGCGGCCAAAACCAGTTGCGGCATGACGACGACGCGGCTTGAGCGAATCCATCATCGTGGCGAGCTTAAAGAACACCGAGCAGGTAAAGACCACGATAACAGCCAAGATAACCATCTGGCCCATCGACAGGTTGGCAATAGACAGCAGCTCCGGGAATCCGATAACGCCCACCAGGATGCCGGCGACTACAAACACAAAGAGCACCACACGTAAGGGCGTGAGAGGCTGCGAGATGCGCCAGATTAGGCTGACGCTCGCCGCGCACGACGTAAGCAGGCACATCGTAGACAGCGTGAGCTGGCTAAAGCCAAACACGCGCGCCACAAAGATATCGAGCGCCGCAGCCAAAATGACCGCAATCGACGCCGGCAGTGCACGCTTGAGTACGTTGCTCAAAAACGCACCCTTCACACGAGCATTGTTGGGCTCCAGGCCCAACACAAAGCCCGGCGCGCCGATGCAGAAGAAGTTAATGAGCGTCATCTGGATGGGCTCGAAGGGGTACGGCGGCAGCGCGATACACAGCGCCGCCAGGCCCATCGAGAACAGCGTCTTGGTCAGGAACAGTGAGGCCGAACGCTGCAGGTTGTTGATGGAGCGACGGCCCTCGGCCACCACGGCGGGCATCGAGGCAAAGTCGTTGTCGACCAGCACGATCTCGGCCACGTTACGCGCGGCATCGGAGCCGGCCGCCATGGCCACGGAGCAGTCGGCCTCCTTGAGCGCCAGCACGTCGTTGACGCCGTCGCCCGTCATGGCCACGGTGTGCTCGCGGCGCTTGAGCGCCTGCACGAGCTCGCGCTTCTGCTGCGGGGTCACACGACCAAAGACATGGTAGCGGTCCACTGCGGCATCAAGCTTGGCCGGTGTATCGAGCGTCGTGGCGTCCACATAAGCGTCCGCCCCCGGCACGCCCACCACGTGCGCGATCGACGACACCGTACGCGGGTCGTCGCCACTGATCACGTTGAGGGTCACGCCCTGCTCGTTAAAGTAGCCGATGGTCTCGGCCGCCGAGGTACGAATCTCGTCGCGGATGGTCACAAAGCCCACGGGCTCGGCCTCGCCCACCAAATCCCCATCGGGCGTAAAGCCGTCCACGCGCGCCACCACGAGCACGCGGCAGGTATCGGCAAGCTCGGCGACACGGTTCTCGACCTGCGAAAACACACGATCAGAGAGCACAAACTGCGCGGCACCCATCACATAGGAGCCCTGCGCAAAAGAAGCGCCACTCCATTTTTTAGACGACGAGAACGGAATGACCGACAGCGGCTCAGACACCTCGACCGGGCGATCGGCGTAATAGTTGAGCAGCGCCTGGCAGGTCTCGTTGGCATCGGCCGAAGTCGCACGCGCGACGTTAGCCAGCGCAAAATCGAGCACTGTGGTATCGACGGGAACAGCCGCCTCCTCCGAGTCCACGCCAAAGCCAACACCCTCAACAGGCAGCGGGTAGGTGCCCTCGACCTCCATACGACCCGACGTGATGGTGCCCGTCTTGTCCAGGCACAGCACGTCGACGCGCGCGAGCGTCTCGATGCAGTAGAGCTGCTGCGCCAGCACCTTGCGGCGGGCCAGGCGCACCGTGGCGATGGCGAGCACCGACGAGGTCAGCAGCACCAGGCCTTGCGGGATCATGCCCAGCAGGGCGCCCACCGTGGACAGCAGCGCCGACGAAGGCACATGACCAGCCAACAGCTCGGAGAAGCACCACGAAAGCGCGCTATCGCCCGGGGTTCCCGCGGCATCCCACAGCCCACTTACACTCGAGGCGAACAGAGCCAGGCCAAGCGGAATCATGATGATGCTCGCAAAGCGCACGATGGCGTTAAGCGCGTTCATGATCTCGGAATTGACCTTTTTGACGTACTTGGCCTCGTTATTAATTTTGGCCACGTAGTTGTCGGCGCCGACATGGATCACGCGGGCGCGCAGCAGGCCCGAGTCGATAAAGCTGCCGCTCATGAGCTCGGAACCGGGCTGTTTCTTAATAAGGTCGCTCTCGCCCGTCAGCAGGCTCTCGTTCACGAGCGCCTCGCCCGAAACCACCACGGCGTCAGCGGGAATCTGGTCGCCGCGCCCCAGGCGGATGATGTCGTCGAGCACGATCTGGTCCAGGTCGAGCTCCACCTCGGCGCCATCGCGCACCGCGATGGCCTTCTTGGAGGTCAGCAGCGTGAGCTTATCGACCATCTTCTTGGAACGCATGGACTGAATGACGCCAATAGCGGTGTTCAAGAACACCACGAACAGGAACGTCAGATTCTTAAACGAACCGGTCAAAATGACCAGGAAAGCCAAGATCACGTTGATCAAATTGAACAGCGTGCAGAGGTTCTCGATGATGAGCTCTTTGACCGACTTGGTCTTGAGTTCCATGTTGCGGTTGATTTTACCGGCGGCGATACGCTCCTCGACCTCGGCGGTTGAGAGTCCGCGCTCGATATCCGTTGCTGCCATACCACGTCCCATCACGTCGCGTCGGTATAAGAAGACCGCCCGGACCATGCGAGGTTCGGACGGTCTTACGTTCGATGGTGCCCCATGTTGGATTCGAACCAACGGCCTTCTGCTCCGGAGGCAGACGCTCTAATCCCCTGAGCTAATAGGGCCAACGTTTGGCATTATACCCAAGTGCACCACGGGCTATCAAAATAAAAGAAAAAGCTTTGCAATTCCGAGGAAGACACGGCGCAACGGCCCACTTTAGAAGGCAAAAGCGAGTCAGATAGTATAAACTCTCATGCACCATATATACACGGCTCGCGATGCGGGCCGTTTTTGCAAAAGTTATCCATCGAGGTGAGAGGCACACCATGATTGCAATTTTAAAGCAGAGCGCCAGCGACGAGGCCGTCGGCCATATCGTCAGCTGGATTGAGAAAAAGGGCCTGAAGACCGATGTCTCGCGCGGCGAGAATGAGACGATTATCGGCCTGGTGGGCGATACGACCAAGATCGACCCGTTCCTGCTCGAGTCCATGGATGTCGTCGAGCGCGTGCAGCGCGTCTCCGAGCCGTTCAAGCGCGCAAATCGCAAGTTCCACCCCGAGGACTCCGTCATCGACTGCGGCCACGGCGTCAAAATCGGCGGCGACCAGTTCCAAGTCATCGCCGGCCCCTGCTCCGTCGAGGGCGAGAACCTCATCCGCATCGCACGCCGCGTAAAGGCCGCCGGCGCCACGATGCTGCGCGGCGGTGCCTACAAGCCCCGCACCTCCCCCTACGCCTACCAGGGCATGGGCCCCGCCGGCCTCGACCTGCTGTGCGAGGCGTCTGCCGAGCTCGACATGCCGATCGTCACCGAGATCATGGACCCACGCGACGTGCAGGTCTTCTTGGACAAGAAGATCGACGTCATGCAGATCGGCGCCCGCAACGCCCAGAACTTCCCCCTGCTCAAGGAGGTCGGCAAGACCCAGACCCCGATCCTGCTCAAGCGCGGCATGTCCGGCACGATCGATGAGCTGCTCATGGCCGCCGAGTACATCATGAGCGAGGGCAACGACAACGTCATCCTGTGCGAGCGCGGCATCCGCACCTTCGAAACCCGCACCCGTAACACCTTCGATCTCAACGCCGTGCCGGTGCTGCACCACCTGTCGCACCTGCCTGTCGTTGCCGACCCCAGCCACGCCACCGGCTACACCCGCTACGTTGAGCCCATGGCGCTCGCCGCGACCGCCTGCGGCGCCAACGGCCTGGAGATCGAGGTCCACGACGAGCCCAGCCGCGCATGGTCCGACGGCGCTCAGGCCCTCACCCCCGACCAGTTCGACGACACCATGCGCCGCATTCGCGCCATCCGCGAGGTCGTCTGCCAAGAGACCATGGAGTAGCCCATGGGTACGGTGAGAAACGCGCGCGTTAACCAGGGCGGTCCCAAATGCGCGGGCATCGTTGGCCTGGGCCTCATCGGCGGCAGCTTTGCCCGCGGCTATGCGCAGGCGGGCGTTCGCGTGCTGGCCTGGGACCCCGATGATGATGTCATGACGGCCGCCAGCATGGGCACTGTCGCCGGAGAGCTCAACGACGAGACACTCGGCGAATGCGACATCATCGTCCTTGCCTGCTACCCCGAGGCCTGCATCGAGTGGCTCGAGGCGCATGCCCGGGCACTCGCCGACGCCACCGACACCGAGGCCATCATGGGCCCCGTGGTGATCGACACGGTGGGCGTCAAGGGCATCGTGTGCGAGCGCGCCTTTGAGCTTGCCCGCGAGCACGGCTTTTACTTTGTGGGTGCGCACCCCATGGCAGGCACCCAGTTCTCGGGCTACGCGCACTCCCGCGCCGACCTGTTCCAGGGCGCCCCGCTCGTGCTCGTGCCACCCGCGGTGGACGATGCGCTCAAACTGGAGCTCTTGGGCCAGGTGCGCGAGATGGTGCGCCCCTTGGGCTTTGGCAAGTTCAGCGTGACCAGCGCCGCCGAGCACGACCGCGTCATCGCCTTCACGAGCCAGCTTGCGCACGTGGTATCCAACGCCTACGTCAAGAGCCCCACTGTCCAGGTCCACCACGGCTTTTCGGCCGGTAGCTACCGCGATCTCACCCGTGTGGCGCACCTCAATCCTCAGATGTGGTCCGAGCTCATGATCGACGACGCCGATGCGCTCGCCTTCGAGATTGACCATCTGATCGAGTCGCTTGGCGCCTACAGCCGTGCGCTCAAGGACCGCGACCAGCGCTATCTGGAGAATCTCCTTGCCGAGGGCGACCGCATTAAGCGCGCGCTCGACGACGAGGCCTCCCACTAGACCACCTATCACGCCAGGTCGAAAGGACCGAAGCTTATGGCGATTACCATCGATATCGACACCGCACGCCCCTACCAGGTGCATGTTGGCACGTTTTTGCTGGAGCAGGCGGGACCGCTCGTGCGCGCCACTGCCGGCGGCACCAAGGCCGTCATCGTGACGGACACCAACGTGGGCCCGCTCTACCAAATGCCAGTTAAGCAGAGTCTGGAGGCATCAGGCTACGAGGTGAGCATCTGCACCTTCGAGGCCGGCGAGGCCCATAAGCGCGCCGAGACCTATGTTGCCATTTTGGAGTTTGTGGCCGAGCACGAGCTTTCGCGCTCCGACGTGATCGTGGCACTCGGCGGCGGCGTCGTGGGCGACGTGGCGGGCTTTGTGGCCGCCACCTACATGCGTGGCTGCAAGTTTGTGCAGATCCCCACGAGTCTGCTCGCAATGGTGGATTCGTCGGTGGGCGGCAAGACCGCCATCGACCTGGCTGCCGGCAAGAACCTGGCCGGCGCCTTTTGGCAGCCGAATGTGGTTATCGCCGACGTGGGGTGCCTGGCCACCCTTACGCCCGAGCAGTTCGCCGACGGCTGCGGCGAGGTCGTCAAGCACGCCGTGATCGCCGACCCAGAGCTTTTCGCCGAGCTGGAGAAGACCCCGCTCACGCTGGAGCTGCTCAACCGCGATGTAGCCCGCGTAGCGCTCATCATCGCCCGCAATATTGACATCAAGCGCGCCGTGGTCGTCGCCGACGAGCGCGAAACCAACCAGCGCAAGCTCCTCAATTTTGGACACAGCGCCGGACACGCCGTCGAGGCCTGCGAGCACTTTGAGCTCGGACACGGCAACTGCGTTTCGATCGGCATGGGCATCATCACACGCGCCGCGGCCCTGCACGGCATTTGCGATGCTGCACTGCCCGATCGTATTGAGGAACTCTGCGCCCGCCATGGCCTCAAGACCCGCTGCGACCAAGATGCCGACGCCATCTTTGCCGAGGCGCTGCACGACAAAAAACGCTCCGGTGACACCATCGACCTGGTGATTCCGCACGGCATTGGCCGCTGCAGCATCGGCCGCATGCCGCTTTCCACCTTCCACGATTTGATTGCCGAGGGCCTCGGCCAGAAGGGAGACGCTTCCGCATGTTAGCCCGCATTACCCCGTCCCCGCTCAAGGGCACCGTTCCCGCCATCGCGTCCAAGTCGATGGCGCATCGCCTGATCATCTGCGCTGCGCTTGCCAACGGCGAGACGCACGTTACCTGCAACACCACCTGCGCCGACATCGAGGCCACGGTGCGTTGCCTCACGGCGCTCGGCGCCCGCATCGAGACCGCCGAGGACGGCTTCCAGGTCCACCCCACTATGAAGAGCGTTGAGTTTGGCCTGCTCAAGGCCCTTGCCGGTGGCACGCTCGACTGCGGCGAGAGCGGCTCCACGCTGCGTTTTATGCTGCCTGTCGCCTGTGCGCTGGGTGCGGAGGCCACCTTTGTGGGCCAAGGTCGCCTAGGCGCCCGCCCGCTCTCCCCGCTCTCGGACGAAATCATCGCCGCCGGCTGCGACCTGCAGGGTCTGGGCGGTTTTCCGCTCAAGACGAGCGGCCGCATGCGCCCGGGCACCTTTGTGCTGCCGGGCAACGTGAGCTCGCAGTACATCTCGGGCCTGCTGCTGGCGGCTCCGCTGCTGGCCCAGCCCTCCTGCGTGCAGGTGACCGGCCTCATCGAGAGCCGCCCCTACATCAATCTGACGATCCAGGCCATGAAGGCCTTTGGCGTTGAGGTCAACGTCGAGCGCATTCCCGCCAAGGACGGTCAGCCCGAGGTCACGAACTTCCGCGTGAGCAGTGGCTCGTACCGCACGCCCGGCAGCGTGGCCGTCGAGGGCGACTGGTCCAACGCCGCCTTTTGGTTGTGCGCTGGCGCCATCGGCACCGACCCCATCACCGTGGAGGGCGTGTCGCTGAGCTCCGCGCAGGGCGACCGCAACGTGCTTGCCGCGCTTTCGCGCTTTGGCGCCCGCATCGTGCGCTCCACCAACGCCGCCACCGTGCAGTCCGACAAGCTCGCCGGCTTTGAGATGAGCGCCCACGACATCCCCGACCTGGTGCCCGTTATCTCGGCCGTGGCATCGTTGGCGCATGGCCGCACGTTCATCCGCGATTGCGCCCGCCTGCGCATCAAGGAATCCGACCGTCTGGCCACTACCACCCGCGAGCTCACCGCGCTGGGCGCACAGGTGCGCATTGCCGGCGACGACCTCATCATCAAGGGTGTCAACGCCTTTACTGGCGGCGAGGTCGATTCGCACAACGACCACCGCATCGCCATGATGGCTGCCATCGCTGCGAGCCGCGCCACTGGCGAAGTTGTGATCCACGGCGCCGAGGCCGTCAACAAGTCCTATCCCGATTTCTTTGACCACTACCGCCTGCTGGGCGGCAAGGTCACGCTCGAGGAGGAATAGCATGTCCTCGACCTTTGGCAACGTCTTGCATCTGAGCATCTTCGGCCAATCGCACTCCCCCGCTATCGGCTGCTCGCTCGATGGCATCCCGGCGGGCATCGCCGTGGACCAGGAGAAGCTGCAGGCCTTCCTCGACCGTCGCGCCCCCGGTCGCGACGAGACCGCGACCAAACGCCGCGAGGCCGACGCCGCCCACATCATCGCCGGTGTTGTCGATGGACATACCACCGGCGCGCCCATCGCCGCGATTATCGAGAACACCAACACGCGCTCCAATGATTACTCCGAGCTGCGCCGCAAGCCCCGCCCGGGCCATGCTGATTTCCCGGCGCGCGTGAAGTACCACAACATGCACGACGTCGCCGGCGGCGGACACTTCTCCGGCCGCCTGACAGCCCCCTTATGCATCGCGGGCGGCATCGCGCTGCAGGCGCTCGAGGCCCGCGGCATTAATGTGATGGCGCACGTGGCGCAGATCGGCGGCATCTCCGATCTGCCCATGGACGACATGGTCTATCGCGAGGCCGACCGCAAGGCGATCCTTACGAACGATCTGCCGTGCATTGACGCCGCCGCAGCCGGCCGCATGCGCGAGGAGATCCTAGCCGCGCGCGACGAACTCGACAGCATCGGCGGCATCGTGGAGTGCGGCATTTACGGGCTTCCCGCGGGCATCGGCGACCCCATGTTCGACGGCATCGAGAACCGCATCGCGCAAATCGCATTTGGCATTCCCGCCGTAAAGGGTGTGGAGTTTGGCATGGGCTTTGCCGTGGCCGCCATGCGCGGCAGCGAGAACAACGATCCGTATCGCATCGATGCAGAGTCGGGCGAGATCGAGGTTGAATCCAACAACGCCGGCGGCATCCTGGGCGGTATTTCGACCGGCGCGCCCGTCATGTGGCGCATGGCCGTAAAGCCGACGCCCTCAATTGGCCGCGAGCAGCAGACCGTAGACATGGACGCCATGGAAAATGCCGAGCTCTCGGTCCACGGTCGTCACGATCCCTGCATCGTCCCCCGAGCCGTCCCCGTAGCCGAAGCAGCCGCGGCGCTCGCCATCTGGGACGCCCTCCTAGAAGACGCCGGACAGCTTTAGTCCACCCACCCCAAGGGTAGTTAATTTGGGACGGGGCTATTTTAGCTACCCCCATATGCCAGTTGATATTTGCCCTGGCACCCATCGATTCGTCGACAGTCAAAGGGTAGCTAAAAAAGCCCCGTCCCAAATTAACTACCCCAGGCAACCATTCACGAAAGGGGTCCCTATGGACCTTGCCGATATTCGCAAAGCCATCGATGGCATCGACACCACGCTCCTCAACAGCTTTGTCGAGCGCATGGACATTGCCACCGAAGTCGCCAAGTCAAAAATCGAGATGGGCAAGGCCGTCTTCGACCCCGCCCGCGAGCGCTCCAAGCTCAACAACCTCGCCAGCCGCGCGCCCGAGCGCTACGAGGCGCAGACCATCACCCTGTTCCGTCTCCTCATGAGCATGAGCAAGGCCGAGCAGCAGCGCTACATCAACGAACTCAAGGGCATCACTGTCTCGCAAAAGGCCCACGCCACGGCTGCAGCCTCCGACACGCCCTTCCCTCAAACGGCCACCGTTGCCTGCCAGGGCGTGGAAGGTGCCTATAGCCAGATCGCCGCGTGCAAACTCTTCGACGTGCCCGACATCGCGTTTTTCGAAACCTTCGAAGGCGTTATGCGCGCTGTGCGCGACGGCTTCTGCGAGTTTGGCGTGCTGCCCATCGAGAACTCCACCGCCGGCTCGGTCAACGCCGTCTACGACCTGCTCGCCCAGTTCGACTTCCACATCGTGCGCTCGCTGCGACTCAAGATCGATCACAACTTGCTCGTCAAGCCCGGCACCAAGCTCGCCGACGTGCGCGAGGTCTACAGCCACGGCCAAGCCATTGCCCAGTGTGCCGGCTTTATCGAGTCCCACGACCTGCACGCCACCAAGTACCCCAACACGGCCATGTCGGCCGAGATGGTCGCCAACTCCGAGCGCACCGACGTCGCCGCCATCGCCTCGCGCAGCTGTGCGGCACTCTATGGCCTGGAGGTGCTGGAGCCCAACATCCAGGACTCGGACAACAACTACACGCGCTTTGTCGTCATCAGCCGCGAGCCGCGAGTCTACCCCGGCGCCAACCGTACCTCGCTCATGATCACCACGGCCAACGAGCCGGGTGCGCTCTATCGCGTACTCGAGCGCTTCTACGCGCTCAATATCAACCTCATCAAGCTCGAGAGCCGCCCCATCCCCGGCCGCGACTTTGAGTTTATGTTCTACTTTGATCTGGACTGCCCCTTTGGCAGCAAGGCCCTCGATGACCTGCTCGATTCCATCGACGACGTGTGCGAGAGCTTCACCTACTTTGGCAGCTACACGGAGGTGCTCTAGATGACCGATACCGCCGCAACCCGCCCCTACGGAGTGCTGGGCCGCGTGTTGGGCCACAGCTACACCCCAACCATCTACAAAGAGCTCGCTGGGCTCGATTACGTGCGATTTGAGCGCGAGCCCGAGGACCTCGCGGCCTTTATGACGGGCGACGAGTGGGAGGGCACCAACGTGACTATCCCCTACAAGCGCGCCGTCATGGAATATCTCGACGAGCTGAGTCCACTGGCCGAGCGCATGGGCAACGTCAACACCATCACACGCCTACCCGACGGTCGCCTGCGCGGCGACAACACCGACTACTTTGGTTTTCAGTGCCTGGTCGAGGAGCTGGGTGTTGATGTTGCCGGCAAGAAGGCTCTCGTGCTCGGAGCCACCGGCGGCGCGGGCACCACGGCAAGTATGGTGCTGGGAGACCTGGGCGCCATCGCCGTACCCGTGGGTCGCACGAGCGAGGTCAACTACGGCAACATCGCGCAGCAGTCCGACGCCGCTCTGCTCGTCAACTGCACGCCTGCCGGTATGTTCCCCCACTGCCCCGACGCGCCTTGCACACTCGAAGGGCTCGATGCGCTCGAAGGCGTTATCGACATTGTCTACAACCCCGCCCGCACGGGACTCATGCTCGAGGCCGAGCGCCGCGGCATCCCCTGCATCGGCGGCCTGCTAATGCTCGTGGCCCAAGCGGCACAGGCCGTCGAGCGCTACACCGGCCAGGTCACCCCGCGCAAGCGCATCCTGGATGTAACGGAGCGCTTGTCACGCCGCGAACAGAACATCGCGCTGATCGGCATGCCGGGTTCGGGCAAGACCCGCGTGGGCGAGCAGATCGCCCAGCTCACGGGCCGCGAGCACATCGACTTGGATCGCGCGCTCGAGGAGCGTCTGGGCATGCCCTGTGCCGACTTTATCATCGAGCGCGGCGAGGCGGCCTTCCGCGAACAGGAGACGGCTACGCTGGCCGACATCTCCAAGCGCAGCGGCCTGGTGCTCTCCACCGGCGGCGGCGTGGTCACACGCGACGAGAACTACCCGCTGCTGCACCAGAATAGCCAGATCGTGATGCTCAACCGCAAGCTCGAGGAGCTCGCCCACAAGGGCCGCCCCATCACCGCCCGCGACGGAATCGATAAGCTGGCTGAACAGCGTATGCCACGCTACCGCGCCTGGGCCGACTACATCATCGACTCACGCGATTGCGCCGCCAACACCGCCCAAGCCCTCCTCGACACCCTCCCGCCCGCTCTCTAACCAAAACCACCACAAAGGGGACAGGCACCTTTGTGGTGGTTTCTCGACTGCAAAGGAAGCAACCATGAAAGCACTCGTCATCAACGGCCCCAACCTCAACATGCTCGGCATTCGCGAGCCGGGCATCTATGGCAGTGACAACTACGACCGCCTGGTCCAGATCTGCCAGGAGGCAGGTGCCGCGCAGGGCTTCGACGAGGTCGAGGTCTTCCAGTCCAACCACGAGGGCAGCATCGTCGACAAGATCCAGGAGGCCTACGGCAAGGTCGACGGTATCGTCATCAACCCAGCGGCCTACACGCACACGAGCGTGGCGATCCTCGACGCCCTCAAGGCCGTCGCCATCCCTGCCGTCGAGGTCCACATCAGCGCCGTCGAGACCCGCGAGGACTTCCGCCAGGTGAGCTATGCACGCCTAGCCTGCTTCGCCACCATCACCGGCGAGGGCCTGCAGGGCTACGCTCACGCGCTGGAGCTGTTGAGGGAGCATCTCGAAAAGTAAAATGCCAACCCCAACAAACAGCAGCGGCTTGCTCGCGCTCGGCTCCAGCAGCACACAAGATGAAAAAAGCCCAGACCACCTAGCGGTCCGGGCTTAATAAACGATGGTGCTCCATGGCGGATTCGAACCGTCGACCTTGGGATTAGAAGTCCCCTGCTCTATCCAACTGAGCTAATGGAGCAAATAACCGCACGCTCAACCAAATAAATCAGCCAAGCGGCTGTAATTATAACCTAGTTGAACTGCTCGCGGTACGCCTTGCAGACCTCATCGACCGGGCCGTCCATGCGAAGGTCACCTTTCTCAATCCAAACGGCACGCTGGCAGATGCGCTCAACCTGCTCCATGGAGTGCGAAACGAACAGAACCGTCACGTCGCCGCTCTGGATAAAGTGCTGAATACGGTCCTCGCACTTCTGCTGGAAAAACACGTCACCGACGGACAGCGTCTCGTCAACGATCAGAATATCGGGCTCGGTAATCGTCGCGATTGCAAAGGCGATACGCGCCACCATGCCTGAAGAGAAGTTCTTAAGCGGCATATCGACAAAATTCTGCAGCTCAGCGAACTCAATAATGCCGTCAAAATTGGCGTCGATGAACTCCTTGGTATAGCCGAGCAGCGCGCCGTTCAAATAAATGTTCTCGCGGGCGGTCAGCTCGGGGTCAAAACCGGCACCAAGCTCAATCAGAGGCGCAATGTTGCCGTGCACCTTAACGCTGCCCTCGCTGGGCTCGAGCACACCGGCGATAATCTTGAGCATCGTGGATTTGCCAGAGCCGTTGGTACCGACCAGGCCCACGACCTCGCCGCGATGAATATCGAACGAGATGTGCTTAAGTGCCCTAAACTCCTCAAAGAACAGCTCGTGCTTGGCAAGCTTGATGAAGTACTCCTTGAGGTTGGTCAGCGACTCGGACGCCATGTTAAAGATCATGGTGACGTCGTCGACCTCGACAGCCAGAGGCTGCTCGCTGTAATCAACAACAGATTCAGTCATCACAGCACTCCTTAGATGTAGAGGATAAATTTGCGCTCGGACTTATGGAACACGGTGTAGCCAATAACAAGCGCAAGGACCGCCCAAGCGACACACATACCAAACGTCATAAGCGAGGGCGTAGTCTGGAACAGGAAGATATCGCGCATAAACTGCAGGTAGTTGTACATGGGGTTCGCATACATCAAGATACGCACGAGATGCGACATTTGCGCAATATAGTCAGTCGTCCAGAAGATGGGCGTAATGTAAGTCCACGCCGTAATGATGACGCTCCACAGATGCATAACGTCGCGGAAAAAGACCGTAAGGGCAGAGAGCATCATGCCCAGGCCCATGCAGAAGCACATAAGCAGCAGCAGGCAAACCGGCAGCAGAATCAGGTGCCAAGAAGGCATAACGCGGAACCACAGCATAACGATGGCGACGGCAACCAGCGAGAAGGCAAAGTTGACTAGCGAGAAGAGCACCTTCTGCACCGGGAAGACCCAGCGGTGCACCTTAACTTTCTTGAGCAAAGGGGCAGCACCCACGATCGACGTCAGGGCCTGGTTCGTAGACTCGGACATGACGGCAAAGGTAATGTTACCCACGATCAAGTACAGCGGGTACATCTCGGGTGTCATTGAGCCATTGCGGCCCTGGCCAAAAATCGTCGAGAACACGATGGCCATGACGACCATCATCAGCAGCGGATTGAGCACCGACCATGCGACGCCCAGAACACTGCGGCGATACTTGATTTTAAAATCCTTGGTAACCAGCTGGCGAAGGATAAACGCATCCTTCTCAAATTCATTCTTAGCAAACGTCGCAGGCAGACTGCGAGTTTCTTGTTGCTTTGTCTGATCCGACACGGATGCAACTCCCTTACTCGTAATCGTTGACAAACGTACAGTATAGACCCGACAGCAAAGTAAATGATTCGCGCAGCAAAACTGGAGAACTATCCCACATCTTAGGATGTCAGGCGCAAACGGCTATACTTTCAAGGATTGAATGTATAAGGAGCATTGAGTGAATTCTGAATCCATCGCCGTCATCATCCCCTGCTACAACGAAGCGCTCACGATTGGTAAGGTCATCGACGACTTTCACCGCGAGCTTCCGCAGGCGACGGTCTATGTCTATGACAATAACTCGTCGGACGATACCTCACGCATCGCCACCGAGCACGGCGCCACGGTGCGTTTTGAGCCGCGTCAGGGAAAGGGCAACGTGTGCCGTCAGATGTTTCGCGACATCGATGCCGATTGTTACCTGATGGTCGACGGCGATGACACCTACCCCGCCGAGGCGGCCAAAGCCCTCTGCGAGCCCATCCTCAACGGCACGGCCGACATGACCGTGGGCGACCGTCTTTCCAACGGCACCTATGCCGAGGAGAACAAACGTGCCTTCCACGGCTTTGGCAACAACCTGGTACGTGCCATGATCAAGTGGATCTATGGCTACAGCTTCGATGACGTCATGACCGGCTACCGCGCCATGAGTCGCCCGTTCGTTAAAACCTTCCCTGTGCTTTCCGAGGGCTTTCAGATCGAAACCGAGCTCTCGATTCACGCTGTCGACCACCGCTGGCGCATCAAAGATGTGCCCATCGAGTACCGCGACCGTCCGGAAGGCTCCGAGTCCAAGCTCAATACCGTGAGCGACGGCATTAAAGTCGTTGCGATGATCGGCACGCTGTTCAAGGACTACCGCCCGCTGAAGTTCTTCAGCCTGGTTGCGCTTCTGTTTACGGTGATCGGCCTCGCCCTGGGCACGCCCATCGTTGTCGAGTATTTCCAGACCGGCCTCGTTCCGCGCTTCCCCACCGCCATGCTCGCCGCGTCGTTTATGTTCCTGTGCGGCCTGAGCCTTGCAACCGGATTCATCCTCGATTCCGTGGCAAAGGTCGAAAAAAAGCAGTGGGAGGTCAACGTGTACAGCAAATACGCCTACGACGACCAGCCTGGCAGGTCCGCCACCACGCCAAGCGAGTGAAAGATCTTCCGCAAAATACTATTGGCACCACTGCGTAGATAGCCACCAACAAGAAAAGCCGCCGTTAACAAGCGGCGGCTTTTGCTCTCAAAAAGTTAATAGCGGCTAGAGCGTCTTGAGGTACTCCCCCAGCTCTTCCTCCCAGTCGGGCATGTGGAACCCGACCGACTCGAGCCTGGACAGGTCGAGCGCGGAGTGGACCGGGCGCGGGGCGATGGGGCCCGCGGCGCTCGCGTAGTAGTCGGCGGTGCTGACCGGCACGACCTTCTCGCCGTTGCCGTTGGCGGCCTCGAAGACGGCGCGCGCGATGTCCGCCCAGCTCTTAACGGAGCCGGAGCCGGTGCAGTCGTAGGTACCGTAGGGGGCCTTCAAATCAAGCACGTGGAAGATGGCCTCCGCCATGTCGCACGTGAAGGTCAGTCGGCCCAGCTGGTCGTCGACCACGGTGATGCGCTCGAGCCCGTCCTCGGGGTCGGCGACGCGGTCGGACAGCGCCTTCATGGTCTTGACGAAGTTGTGCCCCTCGCCGATGA
>CATYIV010000025.1 GCA_958407465.1 uncultured Collinsella sp.
AACCAGCTAATTTAGCCCCGTCCCAAAAAGACTGGTCAAGCTAACGGAACGCAGTAGCTAAAAATCTCCGTCCCAGAAAAATCATTGCGCAGGTAGGACGGCAAAGGTAGCTAGAAAAGCCCCATCCTAAATGAGCTACAAGATTTCGGCTAGGAGCGCTCGGCGCCCATTTGTTTTATCACTGCAGGTAGAAAGCGCGATGATGCGTGCATCGAAGCCAGCGCCGTCCGTGTCCGCATGCACCGCCGTCTGCGAGATATGCGCGAGCAGAGTCTGCATTGAGGCCTGGTCCAGGTTTCCCGGCCCAAAGATAATGTCATCACTCGCGGCAAACGAACACACAGCAACGATGCGCAGGCGGAACGCCCCATCTTTTGTGTAGAGCGTGCCCGTGCGGTGCAGGTCAAAGAAGCCCCTGTCTAAAAACCGGTCGACATCGCCAAACATCGCGCCGTTATCCATGTGGTGCGCATAGAGCAGATTGTAGGAATCGGTCATCGCGCGGCTGTTGCGCGTATCCAAAAACACCGCTCCCGAAACCGCGGACTCCCCCAACACGTTTTTGTTGAGATATTCCTGGTTATCTTTTCCCTGAACAAAGGGATAGTCGATGTTGGTGCCATCGATGGTGACCCATCCGACCACGTCGGGATTTTTGGCCATCAGTTCCTGCAGGCGTGCGCAATCGTTGACCCCGGTGGGTTTGTAGTGCAGCAGCTCATCGCTGATGAACCCGCCGTTCATAACGTTGTTTGTATCCCACAGCGAATAGCCCCCGTACAGCAGCATGAGCAGCACGAGAAAGCCGGCAAACCACGTAAGTACGCGGTCGCCGGCTCGTGCCAGCCGAGCTATGCGTTTAAGCTCCATCGGCTGTAATCCTCGCTGTTTTAACGGCGGTTACGACGAGGACGGAAGAAGACCACGCCCATCACGGCAGCAAACGCGACGATTGCCGCATAGGGAACGACCGTCCGAATAACATCGGTCGGAACGGTAACATCCTTGGTGTTGGTAAAGGTCACCGTGGTGTCAGAAGTACCGATACCCTGCGCGAGAAGAATATTGGACTTTGTTTCGTTGCCAGTCTCCCCAATCTTGTACGACGTTTCATAACCTTCCTTCGTCTTGTAGTCGTCCTCAGTTACGGCATATGTGTCCTTCGATGAAAGACCATAAAAGGTGACGGAGTCGCCGTCTCTAAGGTTCACCGAAACCGTAGATCCCGATTTGACTACAGCTTCGGGCGTAGAAGTACCGTCTTTTTTCACAGTGACGTACTTATAGGTTTCCCCGGCAGCGCCGTTAAGGCTGACACTAAACCGGAAGTCCTTATTCTTGTCACCCTGGTTGCCCTTGACGACCTTTGTGATGGTCAGCTTATGGGTGGCATATTTGTTCACAAAGCCTGCGGCCTTCCTACCCGAGCTTGCTTTGTCGCTAAGAAGAGTACAACCATTAACAACATAGCCCGAGCCGCCATTTTCTGCGTTTTCTACGTAAACATCGAGGAAGAGCTCCTTGTACGTAACGTTGAGGCCATCCAACGGTGGCGGCGTCTGCGTAATCTTATATCGATAGATGCCCGGAGCCGTAAACTTTGAGGTATCAAGGCTGACGTTCAACGGAGCGGTTATTGTCTTAGTAATGCCGTCGGCATTATCTTGGCTATGAAGACCTTGGGCAGAAAAATTAACGGAAGACGACGGAAGCGTGGCGCCACCGGGCACTCCAGCAGAAACAGGCATGTTGTTACTCGTGCTCGCAAGCTCACTCGTCTCCGCCGGCGCAATCGAATAGCCGAACTCCGCATTCGGCTCCACGGCGTTCTTATTCATGGTAAGCGTCGAGGTGATTGTGACCTTGTTGTCATTTACCGGCAGATGCGGAGTAGCAGAGCCCTCCTCCGCCCACGCCGGCGCAGCAACTCCCACCAAAGCCAGCAGCATCGTGGCGGCCACAACTGCAAACGCCGCCAGTCGCCTCTTTCCAGTTTTCATGTTGTATCCTTCCTCTCGGGCACATGCCCTTAATAAAACCAGGCTTCGTGCCTACAGGTTCGACCTGCGCAGCACGCTGATCACGTTGCCTTTGATCTGCGAACGGGCAATCGGTCCATACAGGCGACTGTCGTGCCCGCCCTCGCGCAAATCTGCCAGCACAAAGAGCTCATCCGTTCCCAGATGCACGGGATAGTCCACAGCAGACTCATAGCGCGGCGTCGGCGTGGTGATATCGCTTTCCACCACAACAGCCCCGTTAACCATGAGCTCGCCCGACTCGGTAATTGTGACCTCATCACCGGGGCGGGCAACCACGCGACCCAGGCGCTCTTCGCCATCCGCGGTGTATACCACCACGTCACCCTCGTTAAAGCTCTGGCTGAGCCTCCAGTAGAGCATGACGTCACCCGAACAGATGCGGGGGGCCATCTCGCCAGTCGTGACTGCGCCCACGCCCAAGACCACACCAAAGAGCAGCCAGAGCGTCACGACAAAAAATGCCAGGCGCGCCAGAAAGCCCACGATATCGCGCCGGTCGTCCGCTTCTCCCAGATCTGGCGCCGCATGGGCGCCCAACCTCACGTTCGACGCGGCCGAATACCGCGAGCCCCGGGGTCTTCCCTGCGGGGCCGCTCGTGCGGCTGGCCCATCACCAGCATTGCTGGCGCCATGTCTTCTCATAGGCGCCCGCCCCTCTTGGAGCCGCGGCGTAAACGCAGCGCAACCATGCCCGTAGCCAACAGCACGCCGGCGGCCAAAATCGCCAGGGCATAGATGGGGTTGCGCGTAATACCCGTAGGCACCGCGACCTGTCGGGAATTGGTGGCCTTAGCTTCAACGGCAACGGTCACACGCGGACCGTTGAGCGTGCCGCTCGCACCCGTAAGCTCGGCGTGGTACCCCAACGACGAATAATCGTCTTCGCTCACGGTATAGACCGCGTTGTAATCCAGCGCCTTAATCGAAACGGTCAGGCCGTCCTTAACGGCAAACGGCACGGTCGCCTTGCCCTGGCCATCGGCCGTAAAGGCCGTCTTGTTTTCCACGGTCTCGGCCCGATCATTCGGTCGCGCCACGAGCGCATGGCTGCCTTGGGCAGACGCATCCGAATACTCGATGGCGTAGGTCTGACCAGCCTTGAGGCCCGTAAAGGTCGCCGTCATCTTAAAGTAGGCACGCTTGTCGCCCATATTGCCCGTAACGCTCTTGGAAACCTTGAGTGTGTAGGTGCGCGGGGTGAATCGTGCGTATACGCATCCCGTATGGCGATCTTTTACGTTGTACGTATAGGTGGGTGAAGACGACAGCAGCTCCGGGGCGTCCGGATTCGATAGGTCGTACCAACCCTCAAAGTGATAGCCCTCCTTGGGAGCGGCCACCGCCTCCACAAACGTGCCGTCATCCACAAAGTAGGCAACGCCCGATTTTTTGTACGCGTCCTCGTCCTTGCCCGAGCCATCCCCGGCATCGATGGAGCCCTTTGCCCCCTTAAGCTTGGAGCTGACCGTGCCGCCCGTCGTTACGTTGCTCCACGTGCCATCGGCATTTTTAAGCTGGGCAACAAAGGCCTGACGATACTTCCATTGCGCCACGAACGTCGCGCCCTGGCTCTCGGGAATGTTTTCGACGGTTACCGCATCGCCCACAGCACCGGTATCCGGATTGACCTTCTTGCCCTTAATGGTAAGAGTGCCGGAATCCGTGGTGCCCTCGGGAGCTGTATGGGTCACCGTGTGTTTGGCATCGAAGCGAACGGCTTTTCCCGAGCCCGCGTACTCCCAGCCCATAAACTTCCAGTCGTCGTTTTGTCCAACGGCAGCATGGGAGGTATAGCTCGCTCCAGCGCCAGAAAGCTGTACGAAATCGCCCGTGGACTCATTGTACGGATCGTAGTGATACGCTTTGCCGCCGTTCACATCGTATTGAACGCCTGCCTTGGAAAACACGAGGTGCACTTTGTAGTGCTTCGTGACCTTGTCGACCTCAAAGCGATAGGTACCATCTTCCAATCTGGTCCAATGTGCGTCGTCGTCTGCGGAATAGAACTCGCCGTTGACAAAAGCACCGATAAAGACTGCCCCGTCATCGCGTTTGGCATCGACCATAAAGTAGGAGTTCTTCTCCTGTTTACCTACGTAGTTTTTGGCATAGGTAAAGTCCGCCGTCTTGGTATTGGCGTTATAAAAATACGTTCCGCTTCCGTTGGGCGTCGTGTATGTCTCGATGCGATAGAACTCCCTAAACGAGATATTGTCGAGGAAGTTGCCGGTCGAATTGCTCCCGTTGGCCGTGTTGTAGGCCACAAAAGCAAAGACGCTCTGGTTTTGGCCATCCGGAATGGTGTAGGTATAGTCGTAGTCAACCTTTTTGCTCTGCTCGAGCGCGTTGGAACCGTAGGAAGCCCACGCGTCGTTTTCGGACGCCATGATCCATACGCACCATTTTTCGGTATGCTCCGCATCGGCCGTCCATGAGAACGCGCTTCCGCTGGACGCATTGGCAAATCCGCCCACTTTGTCAAACTTGGTTGAATACAGGATGATCTTTTTGCTGCAGCCCGATTGGGAAAAATTGACCACATCCAAGCCGACATAGTTGTCGACGCTCATTTGAATCCATTGAACAATTTGCTGGTACTGATCGAGTGCCTTTTGATTGTCCTTGTACGGCTCGTTTTCTTGTCGCGGACCGATGATAAGGGCCATGGCGTCTCGACCCGAGCGGCCGCGGTGGTCGAGCCCCCACTCGTACTGTTTTCCCGGCTCGGTCGTCACATATTGGTAGAGCGAACTCGCCTCGTGTGCGTTGAGCTCGGCTGCATAGTCACCATCGGAGGGCGTAAACGTAACAGAATGCCCAACTGGGTCGATATAGTAGTCGTTCTTGGCAACGATCTCGATACGATGGTCCGTCTCGGTCGTACGCCAATGGGGCGAGCACAACGTAAACTTGCTGGGCCTCTGGTTCCCTAGATGTATATCCTCTTCAAAGCTGCCGTTAGCAATGTTCGTATTCTCGTTCTTAAGATTCGAGGTCGAGAACGCATAGTTTGTGAGCGTTGTCATGGTCTCGGACGAATTTTCCCAATACACCTTGGCAAAGTCGCTATAGATGTCGCGTGTGCCCTGCTTTTCCACGTGAACGTCGTTGACCAGATTACCAAACCACTCCCGGTATTGTTCGTTCTCCCCCGTAAGATTTGAATCGTAGCAAGTCAGCGCAAGCATCGTTTTGTCGGACGCTGCGGTATAGTCAGCCTGATAGGCAAACTCATCGTCTTCCTCGGGAAGATTTCGATAATAATGCGTGCTGTTGGTGCCAAAGGAGAACCAACCCTGTCCGTTAGAGCTTACGAGCCACACAGAAAGCGCGATGCGACCGTCGCTCTGTTCAAACGAAAAGTGGGATCCATCAGCACTGTTACCAGCAAATCCGCCGTTTGCAGCAAAGGGATCGCTGTAAACGGTGTACTGCTCAACGGTATTTCCCTGGGGCATCTTGACCTGCGCCTTAAGCCAAGCCCGCAGCTGCATAAGCTGGTCTTGGCCTGCGCTGTTAATCGACAGATTCTCCTGTTGAGGACCCATCGTGAGCATCAGCACGTCGTGGTCGGTTGCGGCGCGATGGTTTAGGCCCCACTCGTACGTGGCGCCGCTCTGGGTGGAAAAGGTGGTGTAGGTTGATCCAGGTTCAAAATAAAGATTGGTGCCCTGTGGCCTAAAATTCCACGCAAGCGCAAAGTGATTGCCGTTAGCTTGTTTGGTGTTCGTTTGGGGCTTGAGGAGCTGCGTGGAAAGCTCGAGCTTCATCGTCTCGCCGATTCTCTCATTCGGAGAGGTCGTCGACCAGCCAGTAGCTTGGTTAAGAAAGTTTGGGTTTGTTATAAGGTTGCCATCGTCACCGTACGCGCGCGAGGGCAACCCCCCCCCCGGCCATAACGAACACGCATAAGGCCGCTGCCAACATCATAAAGGTGCGGCGCATCGACGCAATATGACCGAAAGGACCCTGCACGGGCGCATCCCCCCCAGCCGCAGCCCGAGCTTTCGCGCAAGCTGCACAAGTAGTTCGTTTAAGCTTTTTGATTCTACAACCAGCCCAGGGCAAAAGCAAAATCATGCGTGACCGATTTGCAGTCATTTTTCGCATCATTTTTCGCATTGTGCTGGTAGTGCGGCGAAAGTAGCTAAAAAGCCCCGTCCTAAATTAGCTAGTTAAGGAGTTGGGCCATGGCGTTGACGAATTTTTGGACTTGGAGGGTGGGCTCGAGCGGGTAGTGCAGAAAGACTGGCACCTCGCGGCCGCACAGGAACGGCACGCCCACAAAGGCCGGGTGCACCCCTGACCATGCGCCACAGGTGAGCACCGCGTCGCCCTTTTCCTCTGCCTCGTTAAAGAGCGCAAAGTCAAAGCTGTCCACGTCGATCACGTCCACGCCGCCGTCGGCCAACAGATCGATACGCAGACTGTCCATAGCGTCGTTGCCGTGACGGAGCACGCGCAGGCGCATGCCCTCTAAGTCGGCAACTGTGATGCGCGTCTTGCGCGCCAGCGGGCTCGTGCGCGGCAGGTCGATATAAAACGGCACGTTAACGATGCGAAGCTTTTGGCAGGCGTCGCCCCAGCGTGGAGTAGAAAAACTCGACTGCACTACATCCACCTCGCGGCCCAAGCTGCGCATGACGGATTCGCGCTCGTCATAGAGGTCGCTTACCGGCACGATCTCAAATCGCAGTGATGGCTCCAGCTCGTGCACACCCGTCCACATCGACAGCGTCTGGCGCCCCGGACACATCATCGACACGCCCAGGCGCACGGCACCGCCATCGCCCGCCGCGCGTCGGGCACGGCGCAGCGCGTCCTCGGACTGCCGCATGATCGAGCGTGCGTCGTCCACCAGCAGAGCGCCCGCCGGCGTCACCTTGACGCCCGAGTGCGAGCGTTCGAACAGCGTGATGCCGAACTCGGCCTCGAAGCCCGACACCTGCTTGACGAGCGCCGGAGTCGACACACGCAATTTTGCCGCCGCACGCGAGAAGCTTCCCAGCTCCGCGGCGGCCGATATGGCCTCGAGTCGTCGATCGTACACGTCAATCTCCCGTTTCCAGACGCATGGCAATGAACTGCCGAAGGGGGGGTCGTTTTGGCAGTTCACGCGCTCAATTGAGAAAAAACTGCATCGCACAGTGTAAACCCACGGTTAACGCCATTCTAACAAATATGCAATTCACCTGCGCAAATGCAGAGCATACGATAACCAGCGAAAACCACGTGGGTCGATTAATGGGAACGGCCCACCGGGAGGCACAAGAAGGGAAGTTCCTATGAGCAACTGGCTTAAGCTCGAGGGCGATGTCTGCGCCGTGACCGGCGCACTCGGCGGTATGGGCGTCGAGATTTGCCGCGAGTTCGCCCGCAACGGCGCCAACGTCGTCCTGCTCGATCTGGACGAGGAAAAGGTCAAGGCCGCAGCCGCCGACCTCGCCGCCGAGTTTGGCATCCACGCCGAGGGCTACAAGATGAACGCCACCGACGAGGCCGAGGTTCAGGCTGCCGTCGACGCCACCATCGCCGACTTCGGCCGCGTCGACGTCCTCGTCAACACCGCCGGCATCCTGCGCTTCGCCGCCATGGAGGACCTGCCGCTGAGCGACTGGGAGCAGGTGCTCAACGTCAACCTCACCGGCTACTTCATCACCTCGCAGCGCTTTGGTCGCGAGATGATCAAGGCCGGCCAGGGCCGCCTGGTGCATATCTCGACCGTCGCCAGCCACTCCCCCGAGACGTTCTCGGGCGTGTACAGCTCCACCAAGGCCGGCGTCAACATGATGTCCAAGATGCTCGCCGCCGAGTGGGGCCCCTACGGCGTCCGCTCCAACTGCGTCGAGCCTTGCTTCGTTAAGACCCCGATGTCGGCCAATTTCTACGCCGACCCCGAGGTCGAAAAGAGCCGCAGCCGCCTGATCGCCACGCGCCGCATCGGCGAGGTCAGCGATATCGCCAACGCCGTCATGTTCCTGGCGTCCAAGCGCTCGGACTTTACCACCGGCGACGCCATCAAGGTCGACGGCGGCTTCTCCAACATGATGGGCGACCTCACCGCCAAGCCCGGCGGCCGTCGCGCCTATGCCGACAACTACCTTAAGAACAAGGGTGTCGAGCTCTGGTCCGATGAGTCCGGCGTCGCCAAGCCGACTGACCAGTAAACCAACCTGACAGGGAGGCCCCGCGGACACGCCCGCTCCTCTCCCGCATCGATTAGAAAGAGTCCAATGGCTTCCACCAACTCCAACAAGGGTCGCGCCGTCGTGCTTTCTGCCGCGTGCGTCACCATGTTCTTCATCAGCTCCATCGCGCTGTATTCCGTCGTGAGCAAGAACCTGCTCGCCGTCTACCCCGAGTGGTCCAGCGCTCTTACCTGGGCTTTCCCGGTCTTTCAGACCATCATGGCCGTGACGGGCATCTTCGCCGGCCGCATCTCCGATAAGATCGGCCCCCGCAACGTCGTGATCGCCGCCGCTGTGTGCTACGGCGTGGGCTGGTTCATGTCCGGCACCGTCACCGAGCCGTGGCAATTCTACCTGTGGTTCTCGCTTGTCGCCGCCATCGGCAACGGCCTGGGCTACAACCCGGCGCTCACCACCGGCCAAAAGTGGTTCATCGACAAGAAGGGTCTCGCCTCCGGCATCACCCTGGCCGCTTCGACCGCCGGTCCCGCCGTGCTGTCCCCGGTGCTCGCCTCGCTGCTCATCCCGAGCCTGGGCATCTTTGGCGCCCTTAAGGCGCTCGGAGTCATCTTCTTTGTGACGATCGCCGCCTCCGCCCTGTTCCTGAAGGCCCCCGAGGCCGGTTGGCTGCCCGAGGGCTTCGAGGCCCCCAAGGGCGGTGCGCACGCCGGCACCTTCGGCGACCTCACCCCGGGCGAGATGGTCAAGACCCCGCGCTTCTGGGTCCTCATCGTCACCTTCGCCTTTGCCGCCACCGCGGGCACCCTGCTCGTGGGCAAGGTTGCCTCCATCGCCGCCGTTCAGCTCTTCGCCGACCCCACGAGCGCCGCGGCCGTCGCCCTCGGCGGTGTGGTGGTCTCCGTCAACACCTGCGCCAACCTGGTTGGCCGTCTGTCCTTTGGCCAGATCATCGACAAGCTCGGCGCCTACAAGTCGCTGCTCATCAGCCTTGTCGTCACCATCGTCGCCCTCGTCATCATGTCGATGAGCTTTACGCAGAGCATGTTCTTTGTGGCGCTCGCCCTGCTCGGCTTTAGCTTTGGCGCCCTGCTCGTCATCTACCCGCCGCTCACCGGTGGTGCCTTCGGTACCAGCAACATCGGTGTCAACTACGGCATCATGTTTTTAGGCTATGCCGCTTCCACCTGGATCAGCCAGCCCATCACCGCCGTGCTGTATCACGCCGAGGCCGGCAGCGCCGCCTACCAGCAGTCCTTCTACGGCGCCATTGTGATCGCCGCCATCGCCGTCGTGCTCACCGTCTACATGATGGTCTCCGACAGCAAGAAGAAGTCCGCCTAGTTTTACCGATGCGACAAGGGGACAGCCCCTTTGTCGCATTCCACCGGTCACCAGTATTAAGGAGTCGAAATGTCTGAGCTCAACCCCGTCCGCATTGCCGTTATCGGCGCCGGCGCCATGGGCCGCAACCACATCCGCTTTGTCACCGAGGAGCCCGAGGCCGAGCTCGTCGCCATCGCCGACGCCTTTGAGGGCGCCCGCGCCACGGCAGAGGCCGCCGGCGTACCGTTTTACACCGATCCCGCCCAGATGATGGACGAGGTCAAACCCGAGGCCGTCATCATCGCCACGCCCAACGACCTGCACCTGGGCGTTGCCCGCGAGGCTGTGAAGCGCAATATCGTGCCGCTGGTCGAAAAGCCGATCTCCAACGACCTGGAGGATGCCCAGGCTTTCGCTGCCGAGGCCGAGACCGCCGGCGTGCCCGTGCTCGTGGGTCAGCACCGTCGCCACAACCCCTTCGTCAACAAGGCCAAGGAGACCATCGAGTCCGGCGAGCTGGGCAAGCTCACCGTGTCGAGCTTCCACTACATGATCTATAAGAATGACGAGTACTTCGATGTCGAATGGCGCCGCAAGAAGGGTGCCGGCCCGATCCTGGTCAACCTGGTGCACGACGTCGACCTGCTCCGCTACCTGCTGGGCGAGCCCGTTGCCGTCCAGGGTATGCAGTCCAGCGCCGCCCGCGGTTTCGAGACCGAGGACTCCGCCGTGGTCAACGTCCGTTTTGCCGATGGCGCGCTCGCGAGCATGACCATCTCCGACGCCACCGCCAGCCCCTGGAACTGGGAGGCAACCGCTCGCGAGGACCCGCAGTACCGCCCCTTCGACGCCGACGCCTACTTTATCGGCGGCACTAAGGGCGCCCTGTCGCTGCCCCGCCTGCACCAGTTCTCCTACGACGGCGCCTCCAACTGGCACAAGCCGCTGCAGATGGAGATTCCGGCCGTCGACCCGGCACTGCCGCACAAGATGCAGCTCAAGCACTTTGTGAAGGTTGTCCGCCGCGAGGTCGAGCCCGTCGTGACCCCCGCCGACAACGTTAAGACGCTCACGCTTCTCAACGCTATCAAGGAGGCCGCCGAGACCGGCCAGCTCGTCGAGCTGTAATGCCTTAAGAGCGACCGCGGCAGAAACCCCATGCCGAACCCTTCGGTCCGCCACCAATAAGCCCCTCTTCTTTGCCCCGCGAGCAGCCTCCTGCCCGTGGGGCATTTTGCTACCTTGCCGACGATTTTTCTGGGACGGGGCGGCAAAAGTGGCTAAAAGAGCCCCATCCCAAAATGACTACTTGGGTGGAGTGGCGGGTGGTATCCTTGGTAGCCCTGTGCTGCAAACGCACCTTAAACGCAAGGAGTCCCATGGATCTTATCGCCCAGCTCGCCCACGAGCTCAACCTTAAGGCCGCCAACATCGAGGCAGCCGTCAAGCTCATCGACGAGGGCAACACCATCCCCTTTATCTCGCGCTACCGCAAGGAAGCCACAGGCGGAATGGACGACGTCGCCCTGCGCACACTCGACGAGCGCCTGTCCTACCTGCGCAATCTTGAACAGCGCAAAGAGGACGTCATTCTGCTCATCGACGCCCAGGGCAAACTTACGCCCGAGCTCGAACAGCAAATTCGCGAGGCCACGCAGCTCCAGCGTGTCGAGGACCTCTACAAGCCCTACCGCAAAAAGCGCATGACTCGCGCGCAGAAGGCCCGCGAGGCCGGCCTGGAGCCGCTCGCCAACATGATCATCATGCAGGCCTCGGCCAAGGGCAGTGCGCTCGACGCCGCCGCAGCATACGTCAATGAGGAGGCCGGCTTCGACACGCCCGAAAAGGCGCTCGCCGGCGCCGCCGACATCGTGGCCGAGACGGTAGCCGAGGACCCGGAGAACGTCGCCGATCTGCGCGCCTTTACGCAAAACACCGCCGGCATCGTCGTCGAGGCCACCGACCCCACCGAGAAGACCCCCTACGAGCCCTACTACAACTTTGACGAGCCGCTGCGCCGTATACCCAACCACCGCGTGCTGGCTATCGACCGCGGTGAGCGCGAGGGCAAGCTCCGCGTGCGCGTGAACGTCGACGGCGCTGCCGCCACGGCACGCCTCGGCAGCCGTTGGCCCCGACGCCAGGGCGTGTTTGCTCCCATCTTCGATGCCGCCATCGCTGACGGTTACAAGCGCCTCATGGCCCCCTCGCTGGAGCGCGAGGCCCGCGCCAAACTCACCGTCCGCGCGCAGACCGAGGCCATCAATGTCTTTGCCAAGAATCTCGAGGGCCTGCTCTCGGCACGCCCCGTGCGCGGCGCCCGCGTGCTCGCGCTCGATCCGGGCTACCGCACCGGCTGCAAGGTCGCCGTCATGGACGAGACCGGCAAGCTGCTCGACCACGGCGTGGTCTACCCCACCAAGCCGCGCCACGACGTCGCCGGCACCAAGCGCGAGCTCGCCCGCCTCGTCAAGAAGGACGGCGTCAACACCATCGTCATCGGCAATGGCACCGCCAGCCGCGAGACCGAGGAAGTCGTCTCGGAGTTCATCGCCGAGCAGGCGCCTGAGCTGCGATACACCATCGTCAACGAGGCCGGCGCATCGGTGTACTCCGCCTCCGAGCTCGCCAGCCAGGAGTATCCCGACCTGGACGTCACCGTGCGTGGCGCCATGAGCCTGGGCCGCCGCCTGCAGGACCCGCTGGCAGAGCTCGTCAAGATCCCGCCCCAGTCCATCGGCGTGGGCCAGTACCAGCACGACCTTGACCAGACCGAGCTTTCGCGCACCCTGGGCCACGTGGTTGAGGACGTCGTCAACCGCGTGGGCGTCGACGTAAACACCGCGAGCGCGAGCCTGCTGGGATACGTATCGGGCATCACGCCGAGCGTGGCCAAAAACATCGTGGCCTACCGCGAGGAAAACGGCGCCTTTACCGATCGCCGCCAGCTCAAGAAGGTCCCCAAGCTGGGACCCAAGGCATATCTCAACGCCGCGGGCTTTTTGCGCATTAGCGGCGGCAGGAACCCACTCGACGCGACAAGCGTCCACCCCGAGAGCTACGAGGTGGCCACGTCCGTCCTAGAACGCGCCGGCGTTAAAGCAAGCGAGCTCAGCCGCGGCGGCGTGCCCGACATCGAGCGCCGCCTGGGCAGCATCTCGGCGCTGGCAAGCGACCTGAGCTGCGGCACCCTCACGCTCATCGACATCGTTAACGAGCTCAAGAAGCCCGGTCGCGACCCGCGCGATGACGCGCCCAAGGTGGTCTTTAGCCGCTCGGCGCTTTCCATCGACGACCTGGAACCCGGCATGGAGCTCAAGGGCACGGTGCGCAACGTCGTGGACTTTGGCGCCTTCGTCGACGTGGGCGTGCACCAGGACGGCCTCGTACATATCTCTAAGCTGGCCAACCGCTTTGTCAAGCACCCCAGCGACGTCGTGCGCGTCGGTGACACGGTCAAGGTGTGGGTCGAAAAGGTCGATCGCGACCGCAAGAAGATCTCGCTCACCATGGTGCAGGGCAAGTAAACCGCCAAAGCAAAGGTACCCCCTGTAGCGATGTGCAAAATCGCGAGTATTCTGCAAATTCCACCGTTCCGGATGCCCCTCAGAGGCGAAAAAGCAAAAAACAGCCCCCGTTTTAGCGTCGTCAGAGCCAAAACGGGGGCTGTTTTTTGCTTCGGTTAACTGATAAAGACCTTTACCTTGCTGAATACTCGCGATTTTGCACGTCGCTACAGGGGGTACCCTTGCTTACGGCAGAATATGAAAGCCGAGCGAGGCGATATCCTTGGCAAAGCCGCGGACGGTGTCGAGCGAGACCTCGTACGGGTCGCGGCCGATGTTCTTGCGCTTGGCCAGGATGCTGTTGGGTACCGTAATGATCTGGCAACCGCAGGCCTCGGCCTGGTAAATGTTGATGAGCTCGCGCGTGGATGCCCACAGGACCTCGCAGTTGGGCTTTGCGGCGGCCTTCTTGACCGACTCCGTCATAAACGGAATGGGATCGACACCGGTATCGGCGATGCGACCGGCAAAGAGCGAAATGATGGACGGCGTCTCGGTGTCAACGGCCTCGACCATCTCATCGACCTGTGTAGGCGTAAAGATAGTAGTGACGTTGACCTTGATGCCGTCGGCCGAAAGCTTGCGCACCAGCTCGGCGGTGGACTCGCCCTTGGTGGTCACGCACGGAATCTTGACGTAGACGTTCTCGGCCCAGGTAGCGATCTCGCGCGCCTCGACCTCCATGGTCTCGACGTCGTCGGCAAAGACCTCAAACGAGACGGACACATCGGTGATGTGGGTCAGGACCTCCTTGGCAAACGCGCGGTAATCCGTCACGCCGCCCTTCTTCATAAGGGACGGGTTGGTCGTGAAACCCTGAACGTTGCCGTTCTCGTACATGTCGAGCATGCCCTCGAGGTTTGCACCGTCAGCGAACACCTTGATTGCCATCTGCCTGATTCCTTTCGTTAGTATACGGCCAATAAACTGCTAAACACTTTACCTACGTTTATCAAGGCGTGAGCTGCAGTTTTTTATCTTCTCGGCGAACGGTATAAACACCTCAGTGTTTGGATTGATAAATCGATTGAGCATGCAAAAGCAAAGAGTCGCAGTTTGGGCAAACGTCAGAACGCGGGATTCATTAGATGAGGCCGAAATGCTGCATCGCTGTGACGGTACCGTCGTGTGCGACATCGTCGGTCACGTAGTCGGCGACCGCCTTGACCTCGGGCATGGCGTTGCCCATGGCCACGGCTGTCTCGACGGCGGCGAGCATGCCCAGGTCGTTGCCCGAATCGCCAAAGCCAAAGGTGCGCGCATTTCCCTCGCGGCCCAGATACGCCAGCGCTCGCGCCACGCCCACGCCCTTGTCAATGCCCTTGGGGCTCAGCTCGCGATTCTGGCCACCGGTGTTGCACAGCTCAAACTCGCAATCGATAAAGCCGTCATCATTGGCTACGCGAGCCAAACTGGGCACATTGAGGCATACCTTGCCCACGCGCAGACTGCCGTCGACGCGCATCTCCTCGGCGCTGTGCACCACAGAAGTGCCGATCAGAGACGACTGCTCAACACCCGCGGGTTCCAGGGCAAAAGTAGCCACGTTGGTCTCGAAAAAGGCCTCAATCCCTGCCGCGGCCATACGGCGTGCAAGCTCCGCGATAACGCCCTCGTCAAAGCAGTCCTCATGCACCACGCGGCCCTCGACCTCGAGCGTCGCCCCCGCCATGGCAACGACACCCGCAGGCTCCAAAGCACGCAGACCATCGGCAATCAGCCACAAGGGACGACCCGTGCAGATAAATGCCTGGTGACCCGCATTGCGCAGGCGATGAAACGCCTCGACGACCGCCTGCGAGGGGCAAACCGCCGAAAAGTCCTTGTCGGTCATGTTGTCGGGATCGAACGACGTCAGCGTGCCGTCCACGTCAAAAAAGAGCACGGCGGAATCGGGGCACGCATCAATCATATGGGTTCCTTTCGGGGGCGAGAGTAAACGAAGTATCCATCATATAATGGAGCGACGCAACCAGAGAGGTCACCCATGGAATTTTACGCAAGCTGCCCCGAGGGCTTTGAGTCCGCACTCGCCGATGAGCTTAAACGCCTCGGGCTTTCGCATGTTCGCCGGCTGAAGGGCCGCGCCACGTTTGAGGGCGAGCTCGAAGAAGGCTACCGCGCCTGTCTGTGGTCGCGTCTGGCGAGCCGCGTGTTTGCGGTGCTCGGGCGCTTTGAGGCGCAGGACGCCGACGAGCTGTACGATAGCGTTTACGACATCGCCTGGGAGAACATCGTCCGCCCCGGCGCCACCATTTCCATCACCGCCCGCGGCGTGACCGAGCAGCTGCGCAACACGCGCTTCTCGGCCCTGCGCGCCAAGGGCGCGCTGTGCGACCGTCTGGCCGAGGCCACGGGCCGTCGCGCCGATGTCGACGCCGCCGATCCCGATGTTCACCTGCTGCTTTCGTTGCGTCAGCGTCGCGCGAGCATTAGCCTGGACCTTTCGGGCGACCCGCTGTTCAAACGCCTGCCGCCCGCAGCGACCCGCGCCGGCGAGGGCACGCACGTGCTGCGCCCCGACTACGCCGCCCTGGTGCTGGCACAGGTCGGCTGGACCGCACTGTGCGAGCGCGAGCTGACGGCCGACGATTACGAGAACGAGGCCCTGCCCACGCTGATCGACGCCTCGTGCGCCGGCGGCGGCCTGCTGCTGGAGGCCGTGAATATCCTGACTGACCGTGCACCGGGCGCCGCCCGCGACCACTGGGGCTTTGAGGGCTGGCAGCTGCACGACGCTGTCCTGTGGGAACAGCTGCTTGCCGAGGCGCGCGAGCGCGAGGCGGCAGCGCGCGAGCGCCAGGCGCGCATCGTGGCCGTAGACATCGACCCCGCCGCCCGCAAGACTGCCGAGCGCATGGTCAAGTGCGCCGGCTACAAGCGTTTTGTCGACTTTTGTGCCGCCAAGCCCGCCACCGTGCTGGACCATGCGGGCGCCGTCGCCGGTGCCGCCCTGGTCGCGGACACGACCGAGACCCCGCTTTCGCTCATGCATGACGCCATGACGCTGGTCGGTGAGCTGCGCCGCGCCCCCGAGCTCGCTTCGGCGCCGGTCGCCGCTCTCACCCGCGACGGCTTGCTGGCCCGCGCGCTCCACGCCGAGCCCGAGCGCTCGATCGCCGTCATGCCCAATAACGAGGAGGCGGCTCTTGAGGTTTGGCCCTCGCTCGACCACGCCGCCGCGGCATTCGAAGCTGCGACCAGCGCAGATGCCGAGGAGCAGACCGCAGATGCCCAAGGCGAAGCCGCCGACACCCTCATGCCCGAACCTACCGCCACGCTCGACCTGGGCGACGGCAAGCCGCTGCCCGTGCTCATCCCGGAGTCCGAGCAGTTCGCCAACCGCCTGCGCAAGAACGCCCGTCTGCGTCGAAAGTGGGCAAAGCGCGAGGGCGTGAGCTGCTACCGCGTCTACGATGCCGACCTGCCCGACTACTCCGCTGCCATCGACCTGTACGAGGGTTGCCCGCAGACGCCGGGCCGCTGGCTCGTCATCGCCGAATACGCCGCGCCCAAGACCATCGACCCCGCACTGGCCCAGGCCCGTATGCTCGACATCTTGGCCATCGCGCCGCGCATCCTGGATGTTCCGGCCGAGCATGTGCACGCCAAGGCCCGCATGCGTTCGCGCGGCGGCTCGCAGTACGGCAAGCAGGGCGCCGGCAAGGGCGCATCGGGCGAGCGTGCCAATATCGCACGCCGTCGTCTGCCGCTCATCGAAGAGGGCGGCCTCACCTTTGCCGTCAACTTTGACGACTATCTGGATGTGGGCATCTTCCTGGATCACCGCGTCACCCGCAACCTAGTGCGCGAGCACGCCAAACAGGCGCGCCGCTTCCTCAACCTGTTCGCCTACACCGGCACTGCCACCTGCTACGCGGCCGATGGCGGCGTCGAGGAGACCGTGACGGTCGACCTCTCCAACACCTATCTGGACTGGGCCGAGCGCAACATGCGCCAGAACGGCTTTGTGGGGCCGCAGCATCATTTTGTGCGCGACGACGTGCTTGCCTGGATTCGCGACCAGCGCCAGACGCGCAACCGCTGGGACCTGATCTTTGTCGACCCGCCCACGTTCTCGAACTCGTCAAAGATGGGCCGCCGTACCTGGGATGTCCAGCGCGACCATGTTGAGCTTTTGGCCGGCGTATCTCGCCTGCTCGCGCAGGGCGGCCATGCCATCTTCAGCTGCAACCTGCGCGGCTTCCGCCCCGAAACGCGCAAGCTCGCGCGCGCGGGCGTCGTGCTGGAGGACATTACGGCGCAGACCATTCCCGAGGACTTCGCACGTAACCAGAAGGTGCACCACTGCTATATCGTGCGCCGCCTGCCCATTGAGGACGCCATGGCCGAGGTCGGCTTTAGCGCCGAGGAGATTGCCGAGCGAACCGAGGAGCTGCGCAACCCCGAGGCCCGTAAGCCTCGCGCGGCAGTGCCCGCGCACGCGCAGGCCGGCAACGGCAAGCCTAAAAAGAAGAAGTTCTACGCCAGCAAGCCCAAAGGCAAATAACAAAGTTGCGGTGGAATACGGACTGTTTTGCCTGGAATTAGGCAAATATAGACCGTATTTCACCGCAACTCATAGTGGGATGGTGGCCGGCGATCTAGCCTTGGGTGACCAATCGGTAACCGATACCCACATGCGTTTGAATATAGCGCGGATGCGCGGGATCGGACTCGATCTTCTTGCGCAGCGTGCCCATAAAGACACGCAGGCTCGCCAGGTCGCTCTTAGTTGCCGTGCCCCAAATCTCGTGCAGGATAAACTGGTGCGTCAGCACTTTGTCGGCGTTGTGTGCCAGCAGGCACAGGAGCTTATACTCGATCGGCGTCAGATGCAGTTCCTCGCCATCCATCGTGGCGATGCCGGCATCAAAATCGATATGCAGCTCACCGGTATCGAACGAGCCCTCGGAGGCAACACCGCCCGTTTGCGCATACGAAAGGCGCCTGAGCGTCGTGCGAATGCGCGCGAGCAGCTCCTCGACCGAAAACGGCTTGGTCAGATAGTCGTCAGCACCGGCATCGAGCGCGCGGATTTTGTCCGCATCCTCGCTGCGCGCCGAGACCACGATAATCGGCATGCCCGACCATGCGCGCACCGACTCCACCACCTTGACGCCGTCCATATCGGGCAGGCCCAGATCGAGCAGCACAATGCTCGGCGTCTGCGACGAGGCGGCGGCGATGGCGGCATGGGCGGTCTCCACGGCCATATGGCGCAAGCCGTGCGCCTCGAGCGCAGCAACAATAAGATTGCGAACGGCAGGGTCGTCCTCAACGACCAAGATGAGCGGTTTTACGGCAGAGTTCGACACGGCGCTACTCCTTATCAAACGAAACGTCGGCGGCGGGAAGTTCAATCGTAAAGACCGAACCGTGCGGGTCCGCCGCGGCAACCTCTATGCTACCGCCATGCGCCAACGCAATGGAACGGCAGAGTGAAAGACCCAAGCCCACGCTGCGGTGGCTGTCGGCCAGACCATGGTTGGCGGTATAGAACGACTCAAAAATCCGCTCGCGGTCCTCGGGTGCGATGCCCGGACCATCATCGGCCACCGAGCACGCCACGCGTCCATCGTCGACGCCAATCGAAATCATGATATGCGAGCCTGCGGGCGTATAGGTGATGGCGTTGTTCACCAGATTGACCACCAGCTGCACCATCAGGCGCGCATCGACGTTGACGAGCGCCGGCTCATCGCACGCCACCACCTTAAGGTCGTGCTCGCGCACGGCAGGGTTCACGTGGCGCAGCGCCTCCTCGACGATATCGTCCATGAGCTCGAGCGTGGTCGACAGTCGCATGCCGCCGCCCTCGAGCTTGGTGATGGCGAGCAGGTTCTCGACGGTGACGTTGAGCCATTGCGCATCCGAGCGAATGGACAGGAGCAGGCCGCGGCGCGTCTGGGCGTCGAGCACGGCGGTGCCGGTCGAGCCCTGGTCGAGCAGCACATCGGCATTGCCCGAAATACTGGTGAGCGGCGTGCGCAGGTCGTGCGAGATGGAGCGCAGCAGGTTGGCGCGCAGCTGCTCATTTTTGGCAAGCACCGCCGCCTCCTCGCGGGCCTCCATGGCGCGGGCGCGATCGAGTGCCAGCTCGCCTTCGCTCACGATGGCATCGGCAAGTGTCCGCTCCTCGTGCGTCAGCACGTCGGGCTCGGCAACGATAGCCAGCACGCCCACCACCGAGGCAGGGTCGCCCGAGCGCACGAAGCCGTCACCCGTGCGAACCGTCAGGTAGATGCCATAAAACGCCGAGCCGCCATAAGTGGCGTCGAGCGGCATTCCCACATAGGCGGACGCCGAGAGACGCGGCGGCATCTGCGGCGCCAGCTCGTGCACCGGCGCGGCATCGCCCACGGCCGTGTATGTCGCACGCGGCAGCAGGTCATCATCGTCGGCATCGGCGCTGTACCATACGACCGGACAGCCCGAAAGACGCGCCAGCTGCGTTGCCATGGCATGGACAATCTGCTGCTGATCGGCGCACCGCTGCAGCATGCGGTTGGTCTCGAGCACCATATGCGTGCGACGGTCGCTGGCGGCAGCCTGTGCCAAGGCGCGGCGCAGGGCCAACGCAATCGAGCTCGACACAAGCGAGACCACAAACATGATGAAGAACATGCCGGGATAGGCGCGGTCGATAAACGACAGCGAGTAGCGCGGATCGACAAACAAGAAGTTGTAGAGCGCCGCGGCGGCAGCCGCACTCAACAGGCAATACAGGCGGCTCCAGGTGAAAAAGGCACACAGCTGCACGGCAAGCACATAGACGATCATGATGCTCGGCGCGAGACCCGGATGGTCGAGCAGCGCGCCCACAATCGTCGCCGCGACCAGCAGCCCCGCCGATACGCAGGCGTCATACAGAGGAGTGCGGCGCGTCAGCGTTGTGCGCCGCCACCAAAAGCTATCGGCAATATCGCCGTCCGTACGGACGTCCATCAGCGCCCCGCCCCTCTCTCATAAACAAAAACCACCACAAAGGGGACAGGCACCTTTGTGGTGGTTTCCCTTGTGGTGGTTCCAAGTGTAAAGCCTTCTACGACCGGCAGTCGCTAGACAAACAGCACGTGCGCGAGCAGGGCACACACGCACACCGCTCCAAATACCAGTGCCACGATCGAAATTACGCGATCGGCCATGTCCATGTTGGCACGGTTCGTCAAAAACCGATCTTCGGCGGCGTCGGCGCGTGCCTCACGCACCATCTCGGCAACCACCTCGTGGCCATCAAGCATCTTTGCATCCATGTTTGCCTCCCCGGTCTCAACCTTGTCCATCGAAAACCAACTCCATGCAACCTGTCGGCGCCTACGGGCGCTCGTTGGGGGCCAGGCGATGCATCTTGTTCACGGCCTTGAACTTGGTGAACAGCGGCACGTACTCAAAGCTCACGTTGGAGTTCTCCAGGCCATACCAGCGTGCAGGCGTGCCGGCGGCGCGGCGGATGATGTACTTGAGCGTGATGGCCGTACGCTCGCTCGGCTCCACATCGCTTTCGGGCGCCAGAAGCTTACGAATCAGGATGAACTTGAACGTGCCGATGTTACCCGGATCCTTGTAGACCGAGTAGTCATGCGTCTGCGGCGGCAGCTCGCCGGTGGCAGCCAGGTCCTGAACAACCTGACGCAGGTAGGCATTAACGCGCTGGTTGATCTTGTAGCCCAGGTACAGATGCACGCGGAACACGTAGTCGGTGCCGAACGTCTCGACCGAATAGGCAAAGGTGTGCGGTTCGTCCATGGTCTCGACATTCACAAACCACCAGGCGCGGGCGCGCTTGGGATGCTTGTCCAAGATCGAATAGACGATATCGCGGTCGATGTAGTCGGTATGGGTGTCCTTGGTCAGGTACACGACGTTGTCGCTCATGCGCTCGTAACGGTCGTCGTCGCGCAGGCGCTTGAGCTGCGGCAGGTAGCTGCGCAGCGGCAGCAGCGTAAACTGGCGCTGCTCGACCGCCGTGCCGTTGTACCAGCACACCATAATGCCCATGATGAGTGCAGCCATGAGGATGGTGAAGTAGCCGCCGTGGAAGAACTTGGTGAGCGAACTCACAAAGAAGAAGCCCTCGAGCATAAGGAAGAACGCAACGAAGATATACGGGGCGACCTTAAGGCCGCGATCGACATGCAAGTAGAAGAAGAGCAGCAGCGTCGTGCACATCATGGTCAGGGTGATCGCCAAGCCGTAAGCGGCCTCCATGTGCGCCGAGCTCTGGAACAGCAGCACCACGATGACGCAGCCCACAAGCATGACGTTGTTGACCATGGGAATATAGAGCTGGCCCTTGGTCTCGGCAGGATAGAAAACCTGCATGTGCGGCATGAGGTCCAGGCGGCTGGCCTCAGACACCAGCGAGAATGCGCCGGTGATGAGCGCCTGCGAGGCAATGATGGCCGCGACGGTGGAAAGGCCGACGGCAAACGGGCGCAGGCCCGGGGCGAGCATCTGGTAGAACGGGTTGAGGTCGGCAATGCCCATGAGCTCGGGGTTGGCAGCGTTGTTCATAAGCCAAGCGCCCTGCCCCATATAGGACAGCAGCAGGCAGCACTTAACGAACGGCCAGGTTGCGTAGATGTTGCCGCGGCCCACGTGGCCCATGTCGGAATAGAGCGCCTCGGCACCGGTGGTGGCAAGGAAGCAGCTGCCCAGAATCATGATGCCTGCATGGTTGTTGGGGCTCAACAAAAAGCCGATGCCGCGCAGCGGGTTGAGGCACAGCAGCACCGCGGGGTGCTGGAAGACAAAGAACAGACCCGTACCGCCCAGGAACAGAAACCACAGCGTCATGATGGGGCCAAAGGCACGGCCGATCTTGGCCGTGCCGATGCGCTGCACCAAGAAGAGCACAATGATGATGGCAAGTGTGATGGCCACGACGCGGCCCTGATCGTCGCCCAACACAGCATGGACTGCCGGAATGGTGCGCAGGCCCTCGATAGCCGTAGTCACGGTAACGGCGGGCGTGAGGATGCCATCGGCGAGCAGTGCCGCGCCGCCCAGCATGGCGGGGATGATGAGCCATTTGCCGCAGCGCTTAACCAAGCTGTACAGAGCAAAGATGCCACCCTCGCCGTGGTTGTCGGCGCGCAGCGAGATGAGCACGTACTTGACGGTCGTCAGCAGCGTGACCGTCCATACGACGAGCGAGAGCGCGCCGAGCACGAACTCCTCCGTGACGCTTCCGATGCCGCCGTTGCCGGCAACGAGTGCCTTGGTTACATACATGGGGCTGGTGCCGATATCGCCATACACCACGCCCAGCGTGACGAGCATCGCCGAGATGCTCACAGGAATCGCAGCGTGCGAGGCTGCCTCCTTGGCCTTTTGTTCCATAAGCCGGTTTCCTCCCAACTTTAACGTTCGAGGGGATTATAGGTAATCGGCCCATGTTTTAATGCACTGTTTTCCCAGCTAGATAAAGATTTATACAGTCTTTAGGCTACCGCGGCGATATGGAATGTGACAAAGGGACTGTTCCCTTGTCACATTCGTCATTTTCCGAGCCAGTTTTTGAACCACCACTCCATGGAGCGACTCATCTCGGCCATAAAGGGACTGGTGTGTTTGCGGGTGTAGATATCCACCACGCGCTCGCCCAGCTCGCGGGCATGCGGACGGAACATCGCATCCATCTCGGCCACCTGAGCATCCATAGTCGCGGCATCGGCGCGGCAGTAGCGCTCCTCGTGCACCAGGTTCACCACGGGATGCGCAATGGCCGGACGCTCCTTACGGGGCGTGCCGATGATGAGCATCGACAGCGGCATGGTATAGGGCGGCAGATCGAGCAGCTCGGCAACTTCCTCGGCATTCTCGACGATATCACCGATATAGCAGCTCCCCAGCCCCAGGGCCTCGGCGGCAACCACGGCGTTTTGCGCGGCGATCACGGCGTCCTGCGCCGCAATGGCAAAGTCGCCCAGACCCGGTGCACGACGGGGCGACTTGCCCGTACGCTCTACAAACTCTGGCTCAAAGCAGCCCACGTGCTCAAACAGATCGATCCACTTGGCATAATCGACCACAAATATTAGTGCCCAGGGCGCCTTAGCGATCATGGGCTGGTGGTCGCACAGGTCGGCCAGGCGGTCGAGCGTAGCCTGCTCACGGATGCTCACGATGGAATACATCATCATGGCACCCGCCGACGGCGCGCGGCTCGCCGCATGCAGAATCGCCGCACGCTGCTCGTCGGTCACCGCCACGGGACGGTCGTCGTCATCGCGCGCGAAGGCACGCGTAGACGAGCGATGCTCCAAAATGTCCAGCACCGCATTGCCCGTGGTCTCGACCGGGTAGCCGTTCGTATCCACGCCCTCAGCTCCGCCGCAGCACTCGACGCCCGTCATACAAACCTGCTCACCCATAGCTCTATCCTCGCCAATTCTTTAAGAAGCCTTTACGTTTCCGTGTAATTCCCGTCCATTATCGCGCAGGTCGCCACTACATTGCGCCACACCGCCACACGTGCGCGTTAATATGGCTGGTTGTTGTGCGCAGCCACCAATTGCAGCGCATATCTTGGTAACAATCGGGTAAACCCCCGCTTTCGTAGGTTTTAAGTTTGTGAGGAGTCTCAGCATGTTCGCAGCCGCCATCTCGCTCGTCGGTCTTGCGGCGACCGTCTACCTTGTCTTGCGCGAGGCCAAGGCCATTCGCGCGCAGTCGGGCGCCGTTGCCAAGGGCGCTATCGCCTGGAGCGTCGCCTTTGGTCTGTTCCAGGTCTTTTTGACTATTTGGGGCGCCGTGGGCCTCGTCGCCCAAAACGAGCCGCTCGCCTTTGTGATGCTCATCCTGACCAATGCCATTCTCACCGGTTGCGCCTGGGCCAGCATCGCCCGCGACCGCATCGCTCCGCGCGTCTTTGCGTTCGCCGAGCCCGACGTCCCCGCCCCCACCGGCAAGCTCGCCCGCCTGCGCGGCGCCTTTGTGGGCAAACCGCTCGTCGCCGCCGTCTTGTGCCTGCTGCTCGCCGGCGTCTTTGCGCTGTTGGGCATGGAGGTCTCGTCCAACCACGACTTTACCTGGGTCTACCCCCTGTGCATCCTGCTCGAGTGGGCTATCATCACCGCACTCATGAGCGGCCTTTTCTTCCTGTTCCAGCGCCACGGCGCGGCTCCCGCGGTCCTGGCCTTCGCCCTCTTTGTCCTAGGCATTGCCGAGTTCTTCGTCATCACGTTTAAATCCATGCCCATCCAGCCGGGCGACCTTTCGGCCATCTCCACCGCCGCCGCGGTCGCCGGCAACGGCTACACCTTCTCGATCTCGCTGTTCTGCGTGCTGTCCATGGGCTTTACCGCCATCGCCATGCTGCTATGCGAGTACGCCGGCCTGGTAGCACCGCACCGTCAGAAGGGTGCCGCCAACGCCAAGCGCATGCTGCTCACCAACCTGCTCGTCGCCGTGCTTTGCCTGGGCGGCGTGACCGCGCACGTCGCGCTTATCGACTACTACAACACTCTCGGCATCACCGTCTACACCTGGCGCCCGCTCGAGAGCTACTGGCGCGAGGGCTACCTGCCTGCTTTTATTAGTGCAGCGCAGTCCATCAAGCCGCCCAAACCCGCCGATTACTCCGCCGACGACGCCAAGGTCACGCTCAAAAAGTACGCCAAGGCCTACGACAAGTCCGATGCCGCCACAAGCGACGCCCGCACTGCCGCCCAGGAGCAGTTCGACAGTGAGAAGCCCACGGTCATCGCCATCATGAACGAAACCTTCTCGGATCTTTCGATCTACCAGAACATGCGCGCCGGCTACGAGGGACCGCAGTACTTTAAGAACCTGTCCAACTGCCTCAGCCGCGGCAAGCTCTACGTGAGCGCCTACGGCGGTGGCACCGCCAATACCGAGTTTGAGTTTATGACCGGCAACTCCATGGCCAACCTGGGCTCGGGCGTGTACCCCTACACCATCTACAACATGGAAACGACCGGGAATCTGGCAGAGCAGTTCAAGTCGCTCGGATATTCCACCACGGCCATGCACCCCAACCACGCAACCAACTGGAACCGCGAGAACGTCTACAAGGACTTTGGCTTTGACCAGTTCCTGTCCATCAACGACTTCCAGGGAGCCGACACCCTGCGCGACATGGTGACCGACCAGGCTACCTACGACAAGATTCTTGAGCTGCTCGACCAGAACGCCGATCCGCAGTTTATCTTCGACGTGACCATGCAGAACCACTCGGGCTACGACACGGGCCTGCTGCCGGTCGACAAGCAGATGCACCTGAATATCGACACGACCGATCTGGACGCCAAGACCGTCGAGGACGGCACGCTCTCCGATGTCGACGAGTATGTCTCGTGCATCGAGCAGTCCGACCAGGCGCTGCGTTACTTCCTCAACGCCCTGAACAAACTCGATCGCAAGGTGGTCGTGGTGTTCTGGGGCGACCATCAGCCGTTCTTCCCGTCCAAGTTCAACGACAAGTGGTTTACCGACGAGAACGACGCCACCCACCAGGAGCGCCTGTGGCAGACCGATTACATCATCTGGGCCAACTACGACGTTGCCGGCTGCGACCAGACGAGCGAGATCGATGACCTGTCCACCAACTACCTGTCCACGCAGCTTATGCAGCTGATCGGCGCCCCGCTGACCGACTACCAGAAGGCGCACATGACGCTGCGCGAGTCGCTGCCCGCCATTAACTCGGTCGGCTACGAGGACGCCAGCCTGCGCTGGGCGCTCTCCTCCAACGTCACCGGTGACGACGCTGCCGCCGCTGCCGCCACCAAGGCGCGCGAGGATTACGCCAAGATGCAGTACTACGAGATGTTCCGCGACGGCAAGAACGTCTATACCGAGCACTTCCAGACCGAGGCCAACGAAACCGACCCCAACCTGGCGCCGGGTACGACCAAGATCAAGTAGCGACTAGCTGCGAGTTCATAACTGAAACGTCTGTCCGGGCGGAGGCATATAAGGTTCCCTGCTCGGACAGTCCTGCGCAAGACGAAGGCCACGTTATGTGGCCTTTTTTGTATCCGGAAACCGTGTCCCAGAATTCACGTCCGGAACGGGATACAGTTTCCGCTTACGGCTCCGTTGGGAAACTGCATCCCACTCCAAAAGCAAATTCTGGGACGCACTTTCCGAATCCCCATCCATCCGGAAAGCCCATCCCGCCCTGAATACATCCAGCGAACGCATGAGAGCGTGTCGTCCAGGACGACCTCGTCATCAGGGTGATGGAAAATGTCACCCCAAGCGCTTGCCACGGTTGCGTCCACAAGTGTCAAGAAAAAAGCCTCGAGGATTTCGAGGCTTTCACATTTGTATTGTTTTGCACGAAGAACCGCGAACGGCGAAGCTACTCCCCCAGCACGGCCTTCTTGGCCACCGCCGCCATGTTGTCCAGATCCTCCTTGGTGGGATGGTCCTTCGCGGCAACCCAGTTGTCGAGCAGCATCTTAAATCGGGCGTTGTCGGAATCTTGCTCGAGCATGGCCTCGTAGCGCTGCTTGACCGCGGGGCCCATCTTGCCCTGGCACATCGCCCAGCCCGCAAGCTCGGCATCTCCAGCCAAATTGGAAGTTACGCGGTCGATAATCTGCTGATAATAGCTCTGGTCGGCCCCAAAGCCGCAGGTGCCAAACAGGAACACGCGCTTGCCGTGCAAGGCGGAGAGCAACGCCGCGACCGAAGGCGTGCACGCGCCCTTGTCACACCAAAAACCGACAAGCACCGTATCGGCCGCGCAGGCGCCCTGCGCCTCGAGCGCAACCTGATCTGCATCCGCATCGTCGCTCAACGCCGCGGCATGGACAAACTCAACGCCCGCAGCCTGCAGAGCGCGCTTGATCGCGCCCGAAACCATCCTGGTATTACCGCTCTTGCTGTTAACCACCAAAGAGCACGTCATAGTCACGTTGCCTCGTTTCCCCCAAAACTAAAGCCACTAATGCAATTTATTAGATGAATATCTTAGTACTAACGACGCAGATGTAAACCATCTGCCGCCAATCGGTGGCCCCTACTGGGCAAACTGGCTGCGGTAAAGATCGGCATAGAAGCCGTCTGCCGCTAGCAGCTCGTCGTGCGTGCCGCGCTCGATAATCTGGCCGTCGCGCATCACCAGAATGCAGTCGGCGTTGCGGATGGTGCTCAGGCGGTGCGCCACGACAAAGCTTGTGCGACCGGCCATGAGCTCGTCGAATGCCGCCTGCACCTGCAGCTCGGTACGTGTATCGATGCTCGACGTTGCCTCGTCCAGCAGCAGAATCGCCGGATCGGTGAGCATGACGCGCGCGATGCACAGCAGCTGTTTTTGACCCTGGCTAAACGTGCCGCCGTCCTCGCCGATCACCGTATCGTAGCCGCCTGGCAGCTGCACGATAAACTTGTGCGCGTGCGCGCGCTTGGCGGCCTCGACAATCTGCTCGCGCGTGGCATCGGGGCAACCGTAGGCAATGTTCTGGGCCACCGTGCCCTCGAACAGCCAGGTGTCCTGCAGCACCATGCCAAAGGCGCGGCGCAGGCTCTCACGCGTGTAGTCGCGCGAGGAATGCCCGTCGACCACGATGCGCCCGGCATCGATGTCGTAAAAGCGCAGCAGCAGGTTGATGAGCGTCGTCTTACCGCAGCCCGTGGGGCCAACGAGGGCAAACCGCATACCGGGCTTGGCGTCGATGCAGATGTCCTGCAGCAGCTTGCGGTCGGGCACGTAGCTAAAGTCCACATGCTCAAAGGCGACCTCACCCTGCGGGGCTGTGAGTTCAACGGCATCCGCGGCATCGGGCTCCTGCTCGCGTGCATCGAGCAGCGCAAACATGCGGCGCGCCGAGGCATAGGCCGTCTGGATCTGCGTGATGACGTTGGTGACCTCGTTGAACGGCTTGGTGTACTGGTTGGCGTAAGACAGGAAGATCTGCACACCGCCCACCGTGAGCGCCGCGGGCACGCCCGTAATCACGCCAACGCAGCCGATTACGGCCACCACGGCATAGATGATGTTGTTGATAAAGCGCGTGCCGGGGTTAGAGAGCGAACCCATAAACTGCGCGCGCTCACCCGCGGTGTAGAGCTCGGCGTTGAGGGCGTCGAAACGCTGCTGCGCGTTCGGTCCATAGGCGAAGGCGTCCACGAGCTTTTGCTCACCCACATACTCCTCGATATGGCCGCCCAGCTGGCCCTGAATGCGCTGCTGCGCTGTAAAGCTCTTGTTGGAGAGCTTGGCGATGGCGCCCGCCGCAAAGATGGAAAGAGGTGTGACAAGCACCACCACGAGCGTCATGGTCAGGTTGATGGAGAGCATAAACGCGAGCGTGCCCACGATAGTGATGACTCCAGTAAAGAGTTGCGTGAAGCCCTGCAGCAGGCCGTCGCCCACCTGGTCGACATCGTTGACCACACGGCTCATAAGGTCGCCGTGGGCATGGCTGTCGATAAAGCTGAGCGGCATGCGGCTGAGCTTGTCGCTCGCCTCCACGCGCATGTCGCGCACCGTCTCGTAGGACAGGCGGTTAACACAGTAGCCCTGCAGCCACTGGAACGCCGCAGCGCCCATCACGACAATCGCGAGCTTGGTGACAAGCGGCAGCAGCGCATCGAAGTCCACCTGTCCGGCGGCAACGATGAGATCGATGCCCTCGCCGACGAGGATGGGCGTATAGAGTTGCAGAATCACCGAGATGGCGGCACTCACAAACGACGCCGCAAACGAGATGCGGTGCGGACGGACGTAGCCCATCAGGCGGCGAGTCACCGCGCCCACGGGGTAGCGCTCGGGGTCGCCGGGCTGGCGCGGGCCGTCACCCAGATCGTTGAGGTTATCGCTACCGGACACATTGGCCGTCATCGTGGCGACCGAACCGGAAGAAGTATACGGATTCATTTAGCAGCCCTCCTTTGCGCGGGTGGATGCAGGGGCGGAGTCCGAAGCGGGCGTCGCACTCCCCTGCTGGCCCTCGAGCTCCTCACGGCGGAGCTGCGACTGGCAAATCTCGCGGTAGAGCTGGCAGCTTGCGTACAGCTCGTCGTGCGTACCCAGGCCCGCAACCGAACCGTGATCGAGCACACAGATCATGTCGGCATCGCGCACGGTCGAGACGCGCTGGCTCACGATGACGGTCGTCAGCGGCAACCCGCCCTCGGCGGCGCCGCGCACGCTGCGCTCGCGGATGGCATGGCGAAGCGCCGCGTCGGTCTTAAAATCGAGTGCCGAGGCGGAGTCGTCCATGATCAGAATCTGCGGCGAACCCACCAAGGCACGCGCGATGGTCAGGCGCTGGCGCTGACCACCGCTGAAGTTCTTGCCGCCCGCCTCGACCGGGGCGTCGAGCCCCTGCGGCTTGTTGCGCACGAGCTCGCTGGCCTGCGCCATATCGAGCGCCGCCCAGAGCTCCTCGTCGGTCGCCGACTCGTCGCGCCAGGTCAGGTTGCTGCGAATGGTGCCGCTCACCAGCGACGCGCGCTGCGGGACGGTCGCGACCACATGGCGCAGCTGGTCAAGCGGCCAGGCGCGCACGTCGGCGCCCATAACCCTCACGCTGCCGGTACCCGCATCGTACAGGCGCGGAATGAGCGAGACGAGCGTGGACTTACCACTGCCCGTGCCGCCGATAATGCCGAGCGTTTTGCCCAGCGGCAGCTCCAGCGTCGCATCGGTTACGGCGTTGGCCGCGCCCGCGCCAAACGAAAAGCTCGCATGGTCAAAGCTCAACGCAGGGACCGGAACAGCGCCACCCGCCAGTTCGCTCGGCTCGGGCAGGGCGACCGGCTCGTTGCCCTCGTCGGTGATACTCGGCACGCAATTGAGCACCTCGTTGATACGCGACGCGCTGGCGCTCGCCTTGGTAAAGACCACGACCAGGTTGGCGACGTACACGATGGAGGTGAGGGTCTGGGTCATGTAGTTCACAAACGCCATGACCTGGCCCTGTGTAAGCTCGCCCACGTTGACCTGAATGCCACCCACCCACAGGATGGCGCACACGCCCAGGTTCATCACAAGAAACGTAACGGGATTAAGAATCGACGAGAGCTTGCCCACCGCGATGGCGACATGCGCCTGATCGTCAGCCGCTTGGGCAAAACGCTCACGCTCGTGATCTTCGCGCACAAACGCACGGACCACGCGGGCGCCCGAAAGCCCCTCGCGACAGATAAGTGCGATGCGGTCGAGCTTTGCCTGCAGCTGCTTGTAGTACGGGATGCAGCGCGCCATGACAAACCAAAACACCAGGCCGATCGCGGGCGTGCAAATCAAAAAGATAATGCCGAGCTTAAGGTCGATGGCAAGGGCCGCAACCATGGAGCCCACCGCCAGGAAAGGCCAGCGGATGAGCATGCGCACGCCCAGCGCCACGGCGAGCTGCACCTGATTGACGTCGTTGGTGATGCGCGTGATGAGCGACGGCGTGCCAAAACGGTCGAGCTCGGCATAGCTCAGTTTGTTGATGTGTTCGTAGAGCGCGCCGCGAATATCGGTGCCCATGCCCTGCGAGGTCAGCGCCGCCATCTTTTGGCAGACGAGCGTAAACGAGATGCCGATCACAGCCATGGCGCCAAGCAGCATGCCGTAGTGGACGACGGCGTTGACGTCGTGCGTGCCGATGCCCTTGTCGATCATCTGCGCAATCACGAGCGGCGTAAGCAGGTCAAAGATCACTTCGATCAACTTGCACGCAGGGCCGATCACCATATACCGGCGAAACTTACCACCAAAACGCCTGAGCAACTCAATCATAAAAAGGCGCTCCCTATCATCATTCACACTCAATTCGAATCATGATAGTACGGTGAGCTCAAAAGAAGCGTAAACAACTCGTCATTTCTGGCGAGATTCAAGAGCGGGTTAACCGCCTGATATACTTACATTAGTGCTACCAAGTAAGTTGCCAACCCTTGAAATGAGGTGCCGAGATGAACGACATTCTCGCAAGAAGAGCAAGACGAGCAACCATGGGCATCGCCCTTTCCGCGGCACTTGTCGCGGGAATCGCCCCCGTAACGGCGATCGCGGCAGAAACCAGCTCCCCTGTCGATGCAGTCGCCTTGCAGACGGAAGACGCGGCCACCGAAAAAGAAAAAGCGCATGCGGCCATGCAGGAAGCGCTCAAAAACCTCGAGGCCGCAAAAGACGCCGCAAGTCCCGAGAAAATTGCGGAAATCGATACTAAAATTGCCATTTTTCAAAAGAACTACGACACTAATTTGGCGCGAGCTGCCATATATAAGGAATCCCTTCCTACCATGCAAGCGGACATCGATGCAGCCCAATCCGAATGCGATAAGGCCCACAACCGAACAAGAGACCTTGAGGCAGAATTAAATAAAATCCCCCACACGGATTACGAAACTAGATGGCAGTTGGAACTGGCGATCATGGATGCACAAGAGCAAGAATCTCGTTGTGAAGATAAGCTTGAGCACTGCCGAATGCGCCTCGAAAGTCAGAAAAGCCTGATTTATTTCTTAGAAAGCGAAGTAGAGTTTAATAAAACCCACCTCGACGGAGAAACAGCCAAGCGAGATGCGCTCCTCGATAATTTGAAAAAGGCGCAAGCGGCCTATGACGACGCCTGCAAGGCATACGAAGAGGCAAAAGCCGCAGCAGATACGGCCGCCTCGCCCGAGATAACGAAACCCACCGAGACAACGCCTCCCTCCGGCTCGGCGCAACCGGCCGAGACGGCACAGCCCGCCGGCTCGCCCGCGGCCGGCAAAGACGCCGCACCGAGCTCCGCCAAGCAGGCGAACACAAGCAACGGCAAGCAAGCAACTACGACCGCCGACAAGCTCGCAAACACAGGCGACACAACGCCAAGCGCAATCGCGCTAGCAGGAATCGCCGCCACAGGCCTCGGAATAACCGCCACAGCCACCCGCCGCATCAAGAACTCAAAATAGCCGACAGAGCATTCTGCCTTCACCAATCCACAAGCCCAGAGACAAAAAGAGGCCCGTTTCCCCAACCAAGGGAAACGAGCCTCTTTAACTGCAAAAATTCAAGCAACAGCACCGCCGTCTCTTGAACCACGCAGCCATCAATGCCCAGACAACGCCAACGAGCAGCATTCCTTAAGGGATAGATTAAATTAGATAAACGCGCCTTTACGGGTGATTTTTGGACGACGGGGCCCGGCCGGTGACGAGGTATTTGGTAGTCGAGCGATCCCGCAGGCGCAGCCGAGGACCAGCGAGACA
>CATYIV010000026.1 GCA_958407465.1 uncultured Collinsella sp.
CGACCTTATATATTTGCCCTCCCCGGGGCTCCTCGCCAGTCCCCCTCAGCTAGTTCTTCAGCGAGTTCAGCGGCGCCGGGAAGCGTCCACCACGGTGGGCAAGCACGGTGCCGGCGTTGGGGTTCACCGGCATGATGGGCGCACGGCCGAACAGGCCGCCGTACTCGACGCAGTCGCCCACGCCCTTGCCGATGGCAGGAATCACGCGGACGGCCGTGGTCTTGTTGTTGATGACGCCGATGGCCATCTCGTCGGCGATGATGCCGGCGATGGTCTCGACCGGGGTGTCACCGGGGATAGCGATCATGTCCAGGCCAACGGAGCACACACAGGTCATGGCCTCGAGCTTCTCGAGCGAAAGCGCACCGGCCTCGACGGCGGCGATCATGCCGGCGTCCTCGGACACGGGGATAAAGGCGCCGGAGAGACCGCCCACGCTGGAGCTGGCCATGACGCCGCCCTTCTTGACGGCATCGTTGAGCATGGCGAGCGCGCAGGTCGTGCCGGGGCCACCGCAGGTGCCCACGCCGATGATCTCGAGGATACGGGCAACGGAGTCGCCGATGGCAGGCGTGGGAGCCAGTGACAGGTCGACAATGCCTTTCTCGACACCCAGACGGCGGGCGGCCTCGCGGCTCATGAGCTCGCCGGCACGGGTGATCTTAAAGGCGGTCTGCTTAATCTTTTCGGCGACTTCCATCATCGAGGCGGAGTCGGGGAGCGTCTCCAAGGCAGCAGCCATAACGCCGGGGCCCGAGACACCAACGTTGATGACGGCGTCGGCCTCGCCACCGCCGTGGACGGCGCCCGCCATAAACGGGGAGTCCTCGACCATGTTGGCAAAGCAGACAAACTTGGAGGCGCCAACGGAATCCTGGTCGGCCGTGAGCTTGGCGGCATCGATGATGGTCTGGGCGGCCATGAGCACAGCGTCCATGTTGATGCCGGCGCGTAGGCTGGCGACGTTTACGCTGGAGCAGACGCGGCTCGTAGTGGCGAGCGCCTGGGGGATGGACTGGATGACGCGGCGGTCGGCGTCGCCGATGCCCTTCTGGACGAGTGCGGAGAAGCCGCCCAGGTAATCGATGCCGAGCGTCTCGGCCGCGCGGTCGAGGGCATACGCGATGGGGGTGAGGTCCTCATCCTTGCAGCACGCGGCGATCTGCGCCACCGGGGTGACGGAAACGCGCTTGTTGACGATGGGGATACCGTACTCGCGCTCGAGGTTCTCGGCGGTCTCGACCAGATGCTCAGCCGTGTGCGTCACGTGGTCGTAGATCTTCGTGCACATGCGGTCGAGGTTCTCGTCGCCGCAACCCATGAGCGAAACACCCATGGTGATGGTCCTGATGTCGAGGTTCTGCTCCTCAACCATGCCGCGGGTTTCCGCGATTTCTGCGGGCGTGATCGCCATCCTTGCGCTCCTATCTGCCAAAACGAGCATAGTCTTATCTATTCTAACGTGCCGCACGTGCCAAGTGGCGCATGCGGCACGTTTTGGTGCTCGGTTGTTTCCGTTGTGTTACTGCCCAAAGACCTCTTCGGCAATACGAGCGCTTTCGGCGGCGTCCTTGGCGTAGTAGTCCGCGCCGATCTGCTTGGCGTATTCGGGGGTGAGTACGGCGCCGCCTACGATGATCTTGACGCCCGGAACCTCGGCATGGAGCAACTTGATGGTCTCTTCCATGGCGACGACCGTGGTAGTCATAAGCGCCGAGAGGCCGACGAGTTTGATATCGCGCTCCTTGACGGTCTTGAGTACCTCCTGCGGATCGACGTCGCGGCCCAGGTCAAAGACGGTATAGCCGTAGTTGTCGAGCAGCATCTTGACGATGTTCTTGCCAATGTCGTGGATGTCGCCCTTGACGGTGGCCACGCAGATCTTGCCCTTGTCGGCGATCTCGCCGGCGGGCATCAGGCGCTTGATGGTGTCGAAGCCCACACGCGCTGCCTCGGCCGAGGCCATAAGCTGCGGCAAGAAGAACTTGCCCTGGTCAAAGAGAACGCCAACCTCGTCGAGGGCGGGGATAAAGTGATTGTTGATGAGGTCCATGGCGTCGTGGTCTGCCAGCAGACGCTCGGTCTCGGCAGCGATCTCGCCTTTGCGGCCCGAGACGACCATGCGACGAATCGGGTCGTCGTTGCCGTCGGTGCCGGCGGTGCCCGCGGCAGGCGCGGCATCACTCGATGCGGCCTGAGCTGCTGCCGGGTTTGCGGCGATCTTATACGGATCGGTCCAACCGGCGTAGCGCTCGATGTATCCGGTCGAGCCCTCGTCCTCAACGCTCAGGACGCGATAACTGTAGACGGTATCCATAAAGCGCTTGGAGCCCGGGTTCATGATGGGGGCGTCCAGACCCGCGCCAAAAGCGGCAGCCAAAAAGACCGAGCCCAGCAGCGGGCGGGCAGGCAGGCCAAAGCTGATGTTCGACACGCCGAGCGCGCATTTGACGCCCAGACGCTCCTTGCACAGGGACATGGCGCGTAGGATCTGCTCGGCCTGGCGTTGATTGGTCGAGGCGGTCATGACCAGGCAGTCGATGAGGATGCGGTCCGGTCCGATGCCGTAACGGGCGGCCTCGGCCACGATGTGCTCGGCGATGGCGAAGCGAGCCTCGGCGGAATCGGGGATGCCGCCTTCGTCGAGCGTAAGGCCGACAACGTTGGTGCCGTAGTGGGCGACCAGCGGGAAGATCTCGTCCATGATCTGCTGCTTGCCATTGACCGAGTTGATGATGGGCTTGCCGGCGTAGCGGCGCACGGCGGCCTCGACGGCTGCGGGGTCGGTGGAGTCGATCTGCAGCGGCAGCAGCGTGGACCCCTGGAGCTGTTCGGTCGCCTGTTGGATGATCTTGACCTCGTCGATCTCGGGCAGGCCCACGTTGACGTCCAGAATGTCGGCGCCCTGTTCCTGCTGGCTGATGCCCTGGCTCACAACGTAGTCCAGGTCGCCGCCGCGCAGGGCCTGCTGCAGGCGCTTTTTGCCGGTGGGGTTGATGCGCTCGCCGATGACGGCGATCTTGTGGCCGTCGCAGGGAAGGTCCACGACCGTTTGGGCGCTCGTGACCGACATACTGGGCTTGCGGTGGCGCGGGCTGGGCGTGTGGTTATCGATAAGCGTGCGCAAGGCCGCCATGTGCGCCGGCGTGGTGCCGCAGCAACCGCCCACGACGCTCACGCCGTCGGCGATCATGCCGGCGACGGCCTCGGCGTATTCGGGGGCTTGGATATCAAAGACGGTGTTGCCGTCGTCGTCCACATGGGGGAGTCCTGCATTGGCCTGCACCATAACAGGCTTGTCGGTAACGGTGAGCATACGTGCGGCGAGTCCCCGGAGCTCGGCCGGTCCTTGGCTGCAGTTGATGCCCAAAACGTCGGCGCCGATGGCATCGAGCGTGATGGCGGCGACCTCGGGACTCGTTCCCAGGAAGGTGCGACCGTCTTCCTCGAAGGTCATGGTGGCAAAGACGGGCAGGTCGGAGTTCTCGCGGCAGGCGAGGACCGCCGCCTTGATCTCGGCCAGGTCGGTCATAGTCTCGATAATAAAGAGGTCCACACCCGCGGCGACGCCTGCGCGCACTTCCTCGGCAAAGAGGTCGTAGGCCTCGTCAAAGCTGAGGGTACCCAAGGGGCGAAGCAACGCGCCGATGGGGCCGATGTCACCGGCGACGTAGCGGGCGCCGGCCTCGCGGGCACAGGCGGCAGCGGCGGCAAAGACGTCTGCCACGGTGGCGGCGCCGTCGAGCTTGTGGGCGTTGGCGCCAAAGGTGTTGGCGGTGATCACGTCACAGCCAGCCTCGACGTACTGACGCTGGATATCGGTGATGACCTGAGGCTCCTCAAAGTTGAGCAGCTCGGGCAGGGCGCCGGCCTTCATGCCGGCCGCCTGCAGCATGGTACCCATGCCGCCGTCGAACAGCAGGTGCCCCGTGCCCTCTATGGCCGCACGCAGGCGATCGTCCTTAATGCGCAGATCGTCGATCGTGCGCGTCTTGTACGTGGCACCGTTGCGACGTGCGGCATCAACGGGTGCCGCCAGCGCGGCACCGTCCAGATCATGAGTGATAAGCGGAGTAAACATCGAGGGCTCCTAATGGCTGGAATAGCAGGTGGTGTGGGCGGCGCGGAAGCGGCAGTGCTCGCGCATGCGGCAGATATTGCAGGTAGGGCGGCTCTGGGCGTCGTGGACTTCGCCTTCGAACAGACCGATCACCGCGGTCACGCTTTTGGTGGGCATGAGCAGGCTGGTGGGCGTGACGGTAAGCCCGATGAGCCGCGTGGCGTTGAGCGCATTGACGATCGAGCGCTGGGCCGAGAGCGGGCAGTCGCCGTAGCCGGGACTAAAGCGCCAGTTGCCGGCGAGTCCATGAACGGCGGCGTCCGTCTTGACCTGCTGGTCCATTTGCTCAACGGCGGCTTCCACGTAAGCGGAGCACGCGGCGTCGAGCACGGCGCCCTCTAGGGGATGTTGGGCTCCCGTGGTGCGCAGGCGACGCTCGGCGTCCATGCCGAGGGTGCATGCCATGAGCGCGGCAAAGCGGGCGTCTTTGAGATGTCGATAGATATCGCGACCGCGCAGCTCAACGTTGGTGCCGACCAAGCGAATGCAAGGCTTGCCCTGCTCGTCCACGCCCGTGGCATCGATGGCAAATACGCGGCGCACGCCACGGGGCTCAATGTCCAGTTCCAGACGTTCAACGACAAGCTCAATACGCTGCGACAGCTCGGGCTCAATCTGCTGGCCGCCGTAACCCAGATACCGCAGCATCTCGGCACGGTCGACACGGGGATGGTGCGCAGCATCGACACGGTAAAGCGCCGGCGACGCAAGGTCGGCCGGCACTTCGACAGTGGTTGTATCGATGTGCGGTTTTTCCATTACCCCAGGCGCTCCATAATGGTCGCGGCGATCGCAGGACGGTTCATAGTGTACAGGTGCAGGCCGTCGGCGCCGTGCTCCTTGAGGTCGCAAAGTTGGCGGGCGGCATAATCTACACCGGCTGCCTGCAGGCTCTCGGGGTCATTCTCGTACTTGGCGAGAATCTTGATGACGGGGGAGGGCAACGACGCGCCGCACATAAAGACCATGCGGCTGATCTGTGACTTGCCCATAAACGGCATGATACCCGCGGTAATGGGCACGGTGATGCCGGCCTTGTCGGCAAGCTCGCGAAAACGGTAGAAGCACTCGTTATCAAAGAAGAGCTGCGTCACAAAGAAGCTCGCGCCGGCGTCCTGTTTTTGCTTGAGGTGTTCGACCGAGAGGTTGAGATCCTCACAGGCAATGTGGCCCTCGGGGTAGGCTGCGGCGCCCACGCAAAAGCCGGCGTCGACGAGCTCGGGGATGAGGTCGCGGGCGTAGGCGTAGTCGGAGGCGGGCTTGTCGTCCTCGGTTGCGCCGGCAGGGAGATCGCCACGCAGGGCCAGGATGTTTTCCACGCCGGCGGTGCGATACTCGTCGATCTTGGCGGCGATATCGGCATGCGAGCGGCCCACGCAGGTAAGGTGTGCCACCGAGGGCGTGTCGAATTCGCTCGAAATCATATGCGCGATGGGGGCGGTGGTGGCGCCGTTGCCCGAGCCGCCAGCCGAGCAGGTGACCGAGACAAAGCTCGGCGAAAGCTTGCACAGATTGCCTGCCACTTCGCGAGCCGTGTCGAGGGTCAGCTCGCCCTTGGGCGGGAACATCTCAAACGAAATGGGCGCGGTGCCCTGGGATGCCGCCTGCTTAAAAACCTCGTCGACGCGCATATCGTGCTCCTCTAGATACGTAATAGTGTGATGTGTTGTAAGGATTCTACAGCACCACTGTGTCACGGTGGAGTTTCACTCGTTATTCGGGGATACCAATCAAAGATGCCTTGCTATCGGCTTTCTCTATAACAGAGCGGCTAATCTAGGCACGGACTATAAAGACTGGTATCTGATGCAAAATACCAGTTAATAGAGCTCCATCCCAAATTGACTACCCTTAAACCATGGGGAGAGGTCTGCAATTTATGCAGTTGATTGGCTGTTGAGGGTGGCAACGCCGCCTCGATAGGGTAACCTCATTGATTGGTTTCGCGACAGCAACATAACGGTAATGTCGCGGAAACACGGCGAGTCTAAGCTATGACTCGTTCGTTAGTAATCAACACCGCTTCTCACGCGGTGCCGATACGAAGGGAGTTCCGTATGGCCGAACTTACTGACCGCTTCGGGACCATGGTGTTCTCTGAGGAAGTCATGAAGGACTACCTCCCCAAGGACATTTGGAAGCGCCTTGCTGCAACCCTCGAGGGCGGTGAGCCGCTCGACCTGGATGTGGCCAACGCCGTTGCCCATGCCATGAAGGTCTGGGCCATCTCCAAGGGCGCGACGCACTACGCGCACTGGTTCCAGCCGCTTTCGGGCATTACTTCCGAGAAGCACGACAGCTTCCTGGAGCCCAACCACGACGGCACCGCCATTACCAAGTTTACGGGCAAGAACCTCATCCAGGGCGAGCCCGATGCCTCGAGCTTCCCCAACGGCGGCCTGCGTGCTACCTTCGAGGCCCGTGGCTACACCGCTTGGGACCCCACTAGCCCCGCCTTTATCAAGGACGATGTCCTGTGCATCCCCACGGCTTTCTGCTCCTACACGGGCGAGGCCCTGGACAAGAAGACCCCGCTGCTGCGTTCCATGACCGCGCTCTCGCGTGAGTCTAAGCGCGTTTTGGCGCTGTTCGGTAAGACCCCCAAGAAGGTCGTTCCTTCCGTGGGCGACGAGCAGGAGTACTTCCTGATCAAGAAGGACGCCTACCGCAAGCGCAAGGACCTGGTCATTACCGGCCGCACCCTCTTTGGTGCTGCTCCATGCAAGGGTCAGGAGCTCGAGGAGCACTACTTTGGCGCTATCCGCCCCACCGTCTCGGCCTACATGAAGGACTTGGACGATGAGCTGTGGGCGCTCGGCATTCCCGCCAAGACCAAGCACAACGAGGTCGCTCCCTGCCAGCATGAGCTCGCACCGGTCTATGGCGAGGTCAACGAGGCCATCGACCAGAATCTGGTCATGATGGAGAAGATGAAGCTCATCGCCTCCCGCCACGACTTGGTCTGCCTGCTGCACGAGAAGCCCTTTGAGGGCATCAATGGTTCGGGCAAGCACAACAACTGGTCGCTTGGCACCGAGTCCGAGAATCTGCTCGATCCGGGCGACACTCCGCTCGACAACCTGCAGTTCATCGTCTTCCTCACCGCGGTGATCGAGGCCGTCGATAACTATCAGGAGCTCCTGCGTGCCTCCGTTGCCTCGGCCGGTAACGACCATCGTCTGGGCGCCAACGAGGCTCCTCCGGCGATTATGTCCATCTTCCTGGGCGACCAGCTTACCGAGGTCGTCGAGAAGATCATCGATGGCAAGGCTTCCGTCCATGCCACGCGCGGCGTGCTCGACTTGGGCGCCGATACTCTGCCCAAGCTGATGCAGGACAACACCGACCGCAACCGCACCTCCCCGTTCGCCTTCACCGGCAACAAGTTCGAGTTCCGTGCCTGCGGCTCCGAGCAGAACGTCTCCGACTCCAACCTGGTGCTCGATGCCGCCGTGGCCAAGTCGCTCAAGTCCTTCGCCGACGCGCTTGAGGGTACGCCCGAGGATGAGTTCCAGGATGCCGCGCTCGAGTACTGCAAGAAGGTGTTGACCGATCACCAGCGCATCCTGTTCTCCGGCGACGGTTACTCCGACGAGTGGCCCATTGAGGCCGAGAAGCGCGGCCTTGCCAACAACAAGACCACGGCCGATGCCCTGCCCGCCTTTGTTTCCGATAAGGCTATCGCGCTCTTCGAGGAGACGGGTGTCCTGACCAAGGCCGAGGCTCAGTGCCGCTACGACTGCAAGCTCGAGAAGTACAACAAGCTCATGAACATCGAGGCTACCACGATGGTTCGCGAGGCGCGTCGTACCTATCGCCCGGTCATTACCGCCTATGCCACCAAGGTCGCTAAGGGCCTTGAGACTATTCGCGCCGCCGGCGCCGAGGCCGCCATGCAGTGCGAGCAGAATACGCTCAACAAGCTCTGCAACGGTATCACTGCCATCAACGACTCCATTAAGGCGCTCGACGCCGTGCATCAGAAGGCCGAGGCCCTCGATGGCCAGGAGCAGGCCAATGTGTATGCACACGAGGTCGTTCCCGCTATGGATACGCTGCGCGCCGCCGTGGATGCCATGGAGGAGATCGTGGCCGCCGACTACTGGCCGGTTCCGACCTACGACGACATTCTGTTCTATGTGTAGAACGTAACTGACATATCGTCACGGTATTGAGCCGGGGTCCGCATCGCGCGGGCCCCGGCTTTTTGTTTGCGAAGGACGCTTTGAAGCCCGTTTTGCCGCCGATGTGCCTAGGTATAAAGGGCTATGGGCAAAAAACGTCAAATATGAGTACTGTCACAAGTCCTGTAACATTATTTATTTGCAAAATATGTAGTGTTACGCAACATATGTCCAAGTACTTAGCCGATAAACGTCTGCAATTATTCCGCCGTAGGACGCCCGACGGCTAAATCGCCTTCTGAAGGCATGAAATCGCTGTAACTAAAATGGTAACAGTACTCATATTTGCCATTTTTTGACCACAGGCCTTGCGATGATGCCGGGATTCGCACCCTGTCGGGTTCGAATCCCGGCATATCGGTAGCAAAAAGCCCGTCACCGCGGGGGTAACGGGCTTCTAGTTTCAAATGGTGCCCCCAGCGGGATGTCCGCGTGCGGCTGGCGCCGCCCGCTTCCGCTGCGTCGCTCCGCTCCTTGCGTGCTGCGCTGGAAAACGCTTGCGCGTTTCCTCAGCTTCGCACCCTGTCGGGTTCGAATCCCGGCATATCGGTAGCAAAAAGCCCGCTACCGCGAGGGTAACGGGCTCTTCAATTCAAATGGTGCCCCCAGCGGGATTCGAACCCGCGATATCCACCTTGAAAGGGTGGCGTCCTTGGCCGCTAGACGATGGGGACAGCGGGAAAGAGTATAGCAGACTTTTTTAGCCGTTCACATATCGTTGGCAAACTGAAAAACCACCACAAAGGTGCCTGTCCCCTTTGTGGTGGTGAGGTGCTAGGGGAGGAGCTTCATGGCGGCGTCGTGGGCGGCGTGCTCGTAGGTGTCGTCGAGGGGCTTGAGCGGCAGCAGGGCGGCGGCCTGTGCATCGCCACGGCGCTCGAGGGCATGGGCGATCAACCAGTCGGTGAGCTCGGGGTTCTTGGGCAGCGCCGGGCCATGCAGGTACGTGCCGATGACGCCCTTGTAGATCAGGCCCTCAAAGCCATCGTCGCCGTTGTTGCCGGTGCCCGTGACGACGGACGTTCCGAGCGGCGTGGCATCGGCGTCCAAAAGCGTGCGGCCGCCATGGTTCTCGAATCCCACAAAGGGCTCAGGTGCCAGGTCGGTTTTGACGGCTACGTTGCCGATCAGGCGGTCGGAGCCGCGTACGGTTTCGGCGGCAATGACCCCCAGACCCTCAATGCGATCCTCGCCCATATAGTACGAACGGCCGAGCAGCTGATAGCTGCCACAGATGGCGAGCAGCGAGCCGCCATCCTCAACATAGGATGCGACCTTGTCTTTTTGGGCGAGCAGCTCGTGTGCCACGGCTAGCTGGTCGCGGTCGGAGCCGCCACCCATCATGACGATATCGGCATCGGTGAGATCGAGTGACTCGCCCATACGGACCTCGTCCACGCGAACGGGGATGCCGCGCCAGGCGCAGCGACGCTCGAGGGCGATAACGTTGCCGCCGTCGCCGTAGAGGTTGAGGGCATCGGGGTACAGGTAGACGATGCGCAGCGGGCGCGAAAGCTCGACTGGCGCGATGCCGACGGGGACGGCACTGCCATCGGCACACGTTGCAGCGCGGGCAGCAACCGTGGCTGCATCGGCACCCTTCAGCCCATCGAGTTCTTTGACCAGCGGCGGGAAGGCCGTGTAGTTGGCGACGGCATAGAAAGTGTCGCCTGCGGCTTCATCCGCAACGGCGCCAATTGCCTGCGCGACGTCCGAGATAATCGCGGCATCGATGCCGGCGTACTTGAGGCGTACCTGCATGTCGTGCGCACGCGTGCCTCCGGCAAAGGCGACAAGACCCGGTGTGTCGGCGATGCGCTCGAAGTCGACGTCGTAGATCCACGAGACATCGTGGCCGTCGGCGTCGTTGTCGTTCAGGAAGAAGGCGCAGAGCCTGCCGCCTGCCGTTTTAATGGACTGGATCTGGCGATCGAAGCCCACGGGATTTTTGGCCAGGTTTGCCTCGACGGTACGGCCGGCGATCTCCCAGCGGCCCATACGTCCGCCGGCGGGGACGTAGGCATCGAGCGTAGGCTGTAGAAACGCCGTGTCCACGCCCAACTCGCGTGCGGCAAAGAAGGCGGCGGCAACGTTATAGACCATGTACAGACCGTTGTAGCGTGTGGCGATGTGTACGGCAGCCGCGTCGGGCGCAGATCCAAAGACCAGGTCGAAGCCGTAGCCGTCGCAGCCGAGCTTCACGCCCGTCACACGGCGGACCAGTGCGGGGCGTGCCCAACCGCACGAGGGGCAATGGTATGCGCCAAGCTGGCCGTATTGCACGTAGTCATACTCCAGCGGCGCGTTACACTGTGAGCAAAAGCGCGAGTCGCTAATACGGTCGGACTCGGTGTTGGTGGCGCCGTCGATGCCAAAGGCGATGCTTGCATTGGGAACGCGTGCGGCGATCGCGGCACACAGCGGGTCGTCTGCGTTGTAGATGAGCGTTGTTGCCGGCGAAAGCTCCAACGCATGGGCGATGACCTCCTGGGTGTGATCGATCTCGCCATAGCGATCTAGCTGGTCGCGGAACAGGTTGAGCAGCACGAAGTACGTCGGCTTGAGCTTGGGCAGAACGCGTACGGTGTAAAGCTCATCGCACTCAAAAACGCCCACGCGCTTGCCACCGGCTCGCTTGAGGCCGCTGCGCGCCTCGAGCAGTGCGCCTACCACGCCCGGCTCCATGTTGTTGCCGGCGCGGTTGCATACCACGGTGGCGCCGCTGGCGGCAACGGCGTCGGCGATGAGGTTGGAGGTGGTGGTCTTGCCGTTGGTGCCGGTGATCACCACGCTGCGGTCGACAAGGGCAGCGAGGTCGCTCAGCAACTCGGGGTCGATCTTCATGGCGATGCGGCCGGGAAGCACGCCACCCTGGCGCTTAAGGACGGAGCGCAGCCCCCAGCGAGCGATATCGCTCGAGGTGCAGGCAAGAGATGAGCGGAGGTTCATGAAACCGTTCCTAACGTAAACGACATGGTCGGGTCGAGTGCGTCACTAAAAACCGTAGCGGCGCGCAAATTCCTGGGCAAGCTGCGACACGTCTTCGCAGGCATTGGCCCAGGGGGCAAAGTCGGGAGTGTCCGAGATAATACCGTCCGCTTCCCAAACGGCCTGGTGCGAAAGATCCCAGGGATCGTGTGGCTCGGGCCGGCAGGGAAGGTACGGTGTCTGGTACATGGGGTTCAGTAAGAAGAACGCACCGCCCTCGCAACGGTTGGCAAACTCACGCAGCGCGCGTGTCGCCGGGCGCATCTTGTTTGTTTTGAACAGCAGAATCGTGCGGGCGAGCAGATACCAAGGAGAGTTCTCGAGCGCGTCAGCCCCGATCTCTTCCTCGAGCTGGTGGGCCAGGGCAAAAAAGCCGTCCTGGTCTTCCAGGCGAGCGAGGGCGAGCAACACGGTGCCTGCGGCTCGGGTGGGGTAGCCTTCCGCCTTAAGAACACGGCGGGCGTAGTTGGCGGCAGCACGGTAGCGAGCGCTCGCCATGCACAGCTGCGAGATGGCCTCGAGTGTGTGAAGCCACCCGATAAGAGCCGGCTCGCTCACGGTGAGCTCTGCCGCCGTCACACCGTCCGTCAAAACCTTATTGGCCCAGTAGTGCGGGGCTTCCATGTCGAACCCGGGCACGCTTTGCTGCAGGTAATCGGTTGTGGTCGCCTCGAGCTTCATCAGGTCGCCCAGGCAGGCGTCAACGGGCGTGTCAGCCAGGATGATGGCGAGCAGCTGGGCATCGAGGACATACGCATCGACGCGGACAATCTTGAGCAGCTCATCGCGCATGTCGTCAAACAGGCGATTGCGCGTCTGCTCAAACTCCTCGTCGCTGCCCATGTCTTCGATGCGATGGAGCTCGTCGAGCAGGTGGCGATGAACACCGGCATAGGACAGCAGCGCCTGGGCATGCTCGGACTGCGCATACTTTTGGGGATTCGCGCTAATGTCGTTATGGACAAGCTCGCGTGCTGCATCGGTGAGTTCGGGGTGCGACGCCAGATAGGTGCGCTCCAGATAGGCGGGGATGTAGACGCTCGGATCCATTAGAGGTCTCCTCCCTTAAACGGCAATCCCTGTTCGGCCGCGCGCAGGATTCGTTCGTCGATCTGGGAGCGCACGATGTCGTTGGTGGCGACCCAGGCGGCAAAGCTGGCGTTGTCGGGCGCGCCTAGACCCTCCTGCAGCACCGGCGTCGCCTCGGACAGGGCAAGGACAAGCTCGTCGGTGGAGCCCGGACCTACGTTGACGCGAGCATAGACGCCATCGGGAAACTCGGTTTGGAAGTAGAGCGCCTCGGCTGCGTGCGGGCATGAGCGCACCAGGATGCGCAGGTAGTGCTCGGCGCCCTCGTAATCCAGCTCGCGCCAGGCTGCGCTCATCAGTGCGATGAGCGTCCACGGGTCCAGGTCGCGCTCCGCATCTTTGGGACGGCGGCGCAGCGGGGTATTCGCGAGGTACGGCACGGAGTGGATAGAGCGAAAGCGCTTGAGCTCCTCGGCGGGGTATTCGAGCTTTGCCATGGCGAGCATCGCGGTGTGGCGGACACCAGCGGGGTCGTTGGGTGCAAAGTCCAGGCTGCGGTTTGCGGCTTCGAGCGACATACGATAACGTCCGCTAATGAGGGCGCGCGATGCAAGGGCGGCAAGCCAGCGCAGGTAGGGGCGGCGCATAAGGTCGCCTGCGGCCTCACGCTCGTAGGGGTCCTGCGCCGAGGCGATCTTGAGTGCCAGGTCGTGCTCGACTTCATCGCGCTTGGATACCAAGTACTGTACGTACTCCTCGTTGGAGTTGGCGGTGAGGGCGGTCAGCATGCGCTGGGCATCCCAGTTGGTGGGGTCGAGTGCGGCTGCCTCGCGAAGCATGTTCTCGGCAGCGGCCTCTTCTTGCTCTGCCTGGGTATCGTCAGGGATAAAGGGAATGCGGTAGTCGACAGCCTCGACCACCTTGGCAATGAGGTGCCCGGCGCGGTCGCGGTCGTGCACGATGAGCGGCGCGGGGTTGCGGGTGAATTGTTCCATCAGACGCTCTACGGCGGCACCGTCGGTGAGCGGAATATTGTCGCGGCGCAAGGCCTCAAGAACGAGGCGATGGCAATCCTCTTGAATGGGATCGAATGCCATGGGGCCTCCTTTGCTGCGGTTAGGGTTCAAATGTCTCTATATAAGGTTCTAGTTTACCCGCATGTGGCACACCGGGGGTGCCGCACTTGGACATGCACCTTTGCACCACGAAGACGGATGTCGCACAAATGTCGGCACCTTGGACGACTGAGTGGTATCACGGTGCCGCAAACGGTCGATTTTTGGCGGCGAACGGGGCGCATTTTGGAGGGGCACCGTCCTGCCCGGGATATGTGGTCAACCTTGATAAAACGTTTGCCCAGCTTGGGAGTATGAATGCCCCACAAGGGTCTTCAGGGATAGAAAAAACGTTTCATCATTGTCGGCTTTAGGTGAATAACTGACCAACTAGAACGGTAGAATAATGTTTGTCTGAGCGTTGAGACGTTTAGACATCGCGCATTGTCATCGCCGGCAACGCGCAAAACGGTCCTAACGGAGCCAATTGGGTGCTCCGTTATATACGCAAGTCTAAGAGGGGCTTGTTTAGGAGGCACAGTATGGGACGTTTTACCAATCCTCGTGATCTGTACTTTGGTGAGGGCGCTCGCCACGAGGTGAAGAACCTCAAGGGCAAGAAGGCCATCATCGTTTCTGGCGGCAGCTCTATGCGCCGCGGCGGGTTCCTGCAGGACGTTGAGGCCGACCTCAAAGAGGCCGGCATGGAGGTCAAGCTGTTCGAGGGCGTCGAGTCCGATCCGTCCATCGAGACGGTCATGAAGGGCGCCGAGGCCATGCGCGAGTTCGAGCCCGACTGGATTGTCGCCATCGGCGGCGGCTCGCCCATCGATGCCGCTAAGGCCATGTGGGTCTTCTACGAGTATCCCGAGGAGTCCTTCGATAACATCATCCAGCCGTTCAGCTTCCCCGAGCTGCGTCAGAAGGCTCACTTCTGCGCCATCTCCTCCACCTCCGGTACCGCTACCGAGGTCACTGCCTTCTCCGTCATTACCGACTATGCCAAGGGCATCAAGTACCCGCTGGCCGACTTCAACATCACCCCTGATGTCGCCATCGTCGACCCCGAGCTCACCTACACCATGCCCGCCAAGCTGTGCGCTCACACCGGCATGGACGCTCTGACCCACTGCATGGAGGCCTACGTTTCCACCTGCGCTTCCATGTTCACCGACGCCAACGCTCTGCACGGCATCCGCGAGATCGTCGAGTGGCTGCCCAAGTCCTATGCTGGCGACCATGAGGCCCGTCAGCACATGCACGAGGCTCAGTGCATCGCCGGTATCGCCTTCTCCTCGGGCCTGCTCGGCATCGTTCACTCCATGGCTCACAAGACCGGTGCTGCCTTCGAGAACGGCCACATCATCCACGGTGCTGCTAACGCCATGTACCTGGGCAAGGTCATCCAGTGGAACTCCAAGGATCCCCGTGCTGCCGAGCGTTATGCTTACGTGGCCAAGGAGATCCTGCACCTTCCCGGCGAGACCAACGAGGAGCTCATCGCCGCGCTCGTCCAGAAGATTCGCGACCTCAACGACCAGCTCAACATTCCGCAGTCCATCAAGGATTACGCGAATGGTGGCGTGAAGGTCGACGCCGAGAACCCGCAGATGGTTTCCGAGGAGGAGTTCCTCGCCAAGCTGCCCGAGATCGCCGCGAACGCCGAGACCGACGCCTGCACGCCGGAGAACCCGCGTGAGACCAAGGCTGCCGACTTCGAGAAGATCCTCAAGGCCTGCTACTACGACACCGACATCGATTTCTAATCGACTCTTGTTATCGTAACGAGGGGCTCCGCACGTATCCGTACGGAGCCCCTTTCTTTTTTCTTTTAGAGAATGGGATAGTTATGGCTGCAATTTTCAATAGCCCCAGCAAGTACATCCAGGGTCCGGACGAGCTGGCCAAGCTCGGCTCCTATGTCGAGCCGCTCGGCGCTAAGGCCCTCGTCATCGTGACGCCTTCGGGCAAGAAGCGCGTCGGTGCCAAGATCGAGGGCAGTTTTGCCGAGGCCAAGGCCGAGCTGCTGTTTGAGGACTTTAACGGCGAGTGCTCCAAGGGCGAGGTCGATCGTCTGGTTGCGCTCGCTCGCGACAACGGTTGCGACATCATCGTCGGCGTCGGTGGCGGCAAGATCCTCGACACCGCGAAGGCCGTTGCCTACTACCTGGAGTCCCCGGTCATCATTTGCCCCACCATTGCTTCGACCGATGCTCCGTGCTCGGCACTTTCGGTGCTCTACACCGACGACGGCCAGTTCGACAAGTATCTCTTCCTTAAGGCAAACCCCAATATTGTCCTGATGGATACGACAGTTATCGTGGCGAGCCCGGTGCGCCTGACGGTTTCCGGCATGGGCGATGCGCTCGCAACCTATTTCGAGGCTCAGGCGACGCACGATGCCGACGGCGGCACCTGCGCCGGCGGCAAGGGCGGAATGGCCGGTCTGGCGCTCGCCAAGCTCTGCTACGAGACGCTTATGGCCGATGGCGTCAAGGCCAAGGTTGCGCTGGAGAAGGGTGCGCTCACGCCTGCCGTCGAGCACATCATTGAGGCCAATACGCTGCTTTCGGGCATTGGCTTTGAGAGCTCGGGCCTTGCTGCTGCTCATGCTATCCACAATGGCCTGACGATGCTGCCCGAGTGCCACGGCATGTATCACGGCGAGAAGGTCGCCTTCGGCACCATCGTCCAGCTGGTACTCGAGGATGCCCCGACCGAGAAGCTCGAGGAAGTCTTGGGCTTCTGCATTGAGCTGGGCCTGCCGGTCACGATGAAGGAACTTGGCGTTGCCGAGCTTACGCGCGAGCAGGCCATGATTGTTGCCGAGGCCGCCTGCGCACCCGATGACACCATGTGCAACATGCCGTTTGAGGTGACGCCCGAGATGGTCGCAAACGCCATCCTGGGTGCCGACGCGCTGGGCCACTACTATCTCATGGATGAGTAAATCAAGCTAAGGAAGGGGCAAAGCAAGCAGATGGCTTTGCCCCTTTTTACTATGGTGCAAAGTGGCCTGTCTCCAATGCACAAGTTGGTGCAGGGGGCAAGTTACTTTGCACCAATCGTTGTTTGATGAAGGGCGGATTCTCGTATGGCGCTTCCCATGGTTTATGGCGGTCCCGGCCGGTATGTTCAGGGGCCGGGCGAACTTTCGCGTCAGGGCAGGTATTTGTCATGGTTGGGCTGCGCTGCCTATGTCTTGTTTGACCAGGGCACCGAGGATCGGCTGTGCAGGCAGATCGTCGATGGATTTCTGGACGAAGATCTAAGCGAGCCGTTCTTTAAGATTTATGACGGTCCGTGTACGGAAGAGGCCGTTGTCGAAATGGCTAAGGAAGCCCAGGCCGAGTATTGCGACATGGTGGTGGGTATTGGCGGCGGCAAGATGCTCGATATCGCCAAGGCCGTTGCGTTTTATGCCGAGTTGCCGTTGTGCGTATGCCCCACGGCAGCTTCGATGGACGGTCCGTGCAGCGCGATTTCGGTGCTGTATCACGAGGATGGGTCGTTCGACCGCTACCTGATGCTCGAGAAGAATCCAGACCTGGTTGTGGTCGATACCAACGTGGTCGCGGCAGCCCCGCTGCGCATGACAGTCGCTGGTATGGGCGACGCGCTGGCAACGTACTTCGAGGCGCGTTCGTGCGCCGCGGCGCACGGCGCCAACGAGCACGGTGGCGCGCCGGGACACTTGGCCTTGGTTGCGGCTCGGGCCTGCTATGACACACTCATGGAGTGCGGCGTCGCTGCCAAGCGCGATCTCAAAAAGGGCCGTATATCGCCGGCGGTTGAGCGCCTGATCGAGTGCAATATTCTGCTCTCGGGTGTTGGCTTTGAGAGCGGTGGCCTAGCGCTTGCCCATGCCATCGCCAACGGCCTGACGATTCTGCCCGAGTGCAAGGCCATGCATGGTGAGGCCGTGGCATTTGGTCTGGTGGTGCAGCTGCGCCTGGAGCGTGCGCCCGAGCTTGATCAGGTGCTCGAGTTTTGCCAACGCGTCGGTCTGCCGACGACGCTTGAGGAGCTGGGCCTTGGCGAGATTTCGGATGCCGACCTGATGAGCGTTGCGGATGCGGTCTTTAGAAACGAGCGCAATATGGCCAACGAGCAGGCCAAGGTGACCAAACAGAAGCTCGTGCAGCTCATGTGCGAGGCATAGCTTGGCGCTTGATTGACCTTGTGCAATCGGGGCGGCGATAGGCCATGGGCTATCTGCCGCAAAGATGCTCCGCGTGTAATTTGCCCGAGGCGTGGGCCGATAGCGTATCATTATCTTTTGCTTGTTTGCACTGCTCAGGGAGGGGCCGCGCATGGCGCAGGAACACGATCTGTTTGATGACATTATCGAGATCAGCAAGGGTTTCGACTTTCTTAAAAACCCGCTTGGCGGTGTGACCGATGCCCTCGATCCGTCGGCGCCGCAGTGGAATCCTGCCGACTACAAGGAGCGTCCGCGCGGCAACACCATTCCGTGCTTGACCTGCAAAAACGAAAAGAGCGGCTGCACCGCGTGCATGGACGTTTGCCCGGTCGACGCTATCGAGGTCGAGGAAGACGCCATCGAGATCCTCGACTCCTGTCGCAAGTGTGGTCTGTGCGCCGCTGCCTGTCCGACCGAGGCGATCATTTCGCCGCGCCTGGCGCCCAAAAACCTGTATGACGATATCGTCTCTGCTGCTACGAGCCACGAGACCGCCTACGTCACCTGCACGCGCGCCCTCAAGCGTATGCCGCGCGAAAACGAGGTCGTCGTTGCCTGCGTGGGCGATATTACGGCCGAGACCTGGTTCTCGGTACTGGCGGACTATCCCAACGTGAGCGTCTACCTGCCACTGGGCGTGTGCGATAAGTGCCGCAACACCGGTGGCGAGGACATTCTGGGCGAGGCCATTGCTACCGCCGAGGAGTGGGCGGGTACGGGCATGGGCCTGGAGGTCGACCCCAAGAGCCTCAAATGCCATAAGCGCCGCGAGTACGAGCGCAAGGAGTACATGGATAAGATTGCCCGCACCACGGGCCTGACGGTGACCAAGCTCAATCCGGCGACGGCGGCGCTGGCCTCGGTGACGCAGAAGTTGAAGGCTCATCGTCACCAGATCACGCAGCTCGAGCGCACGCTCAACACCATGTGCGGCACCACGACGACCAAGCGTCGCCGTTCGCTCACGCACGGGCGGCAGCTGGTGCTCTCGACGCTGCAGAACCACCCCGAGCTTGCCCAGAATATGCAGGTGAGCACACCGGAATGCGATTTTGACAAGTGCACGTCGTGCGGCGAGTGCGTCAACGTGTGCCCCACGTTTGCCTGCGATTTGGTGGGAAGCGGTCGCTTTGCACTGGAGTCCACGTATTGCCTAGGTTGCGGAGCCTGCGTCAAGGTGTGCCCCGAGCATGCGCTCAAGCTGGTCGAGCACGATGCGTCCAATCTGGTCGTTGTCGACCCCGAGGCCGAGGAAAAGGCCGCTCAGAAGGCCAAGGCCCACGAAGAGGCTGTGAAGGTCAAGGCCGAGGCAAAGGCCAAGCTGGACAAGATGCTCGACCAGGTGGAGAAGCTCGCGGACTAGCTAAAAGAGCGTAAATGATGGCCGGTGGGACAGGTACTGCCCCACCGGCCAAAAAAGTTGCGGTGGAATAGTTCCTGTTTTGCCCTTAAGCTGGCCATTCTAGGAACTATTCCACCGCAACTAATAGATGGTTAGCTCATACTGCTCTGATGGGTCTCGCTGCCGTTATTGCGGCGGGTGACCATTTCGTGGAGTAAAAAGAAGCTGGGGACCTGTTTGGTCTCGGTGTATTCCATAAGGATGCCGTCGGCGTTGTAGGTCTGCCCGCGTATAACGGCGAGTGCGTTAAAGTCGTCGAGATCGAGCACGCGCGTATCCTCGGGCGTGGGATGCTCGATCGTCACATCGCGTTTGCCCGCGGCAATCTTAATGCCAAGATCTTCTTCGAGGTAACGATAGATCGAGTCGTTGACAATCTCGGGTGTCAGCCCCGGTACCTGTGAGCTTAGGTAATAGGAGTCGTCGGAGCACACGGCTTGTCCGTCTGCATAACGGATGCGTTTGGCGCGTGTGAGCTCACAGCCTTCGGGAAACCCAGTAATCTTGGAGAGCGCCTTGCTGCAGATGAGGAGCTCAAAGACGGTGGTGACAGTCTTGAGCTCAAAGCCTCGGTTGACCGCGATTTCCTTAAAGGTCTCGAGTCCGCCGCCACCACGACTCTTCTCGTCACTGATGTTGCGAATGACGCGCATGCCTTTGCCTTGCTGGGGGAGCACGTAACCATCTGCCGCAAGCATCGAGATGGCGCGACGGACCGTCATGCGCGAACAGTCAAACAGCTGCGTGAGCTCAGTCTCCGAAGGCAGATAACTCTGATAGGCGTATGTGCCGTCGTCAATCGACTGCTTCACGTTGTCGTAAATAGTTTGGAAGATGGCTCGCGCCATGACGGTCTCCTAGAGCTGAGTGCGCGAGCGGTGGATGAGGACCGCTCGCGCAGGTGCCGATCGATTTACTTGCTGGGGTCGATTATATATTTACCCATGGCACGCAGAGCTGGGTCTGACAGGATGGCGCCGAGTTCGTCGAGGGAAGCCACCTTGGCGACCATCGAGGATACGTCGAGCCTGCCAGAGTCGATGAGCTCGAGCGCGCGACGCTGCGTATAAGGGTTGATGTAGGACGAGGTAAGCACAAGCTCCTTCTGGAAGACCTCGAAGGGCTTGACGGTGATTGTCTCATCGGGCTTGGTGAGGCCGAACATCATGACCGTAGCCTTGTGGCCGGCGATCTGGATGGCCTGCTCGATGGTGACGGGCTTGCCAACACACTCGATAACGACATCGACGTTGCCGACGCCCTCCTGCTTCAGGCGGGCCGGGACGTCCTCGTGGATGGAATCAATTGCCAGGTCGGCGCCGAGTTTGAGCGCAACCTCGCGCTTGCCTTCGACAGGCTCGAGCAAGACAACCTTGGTGGCGCCGGCGTTTTTAGCAAGCTGCATCATGAGCAGACCGATCATGCCACCGCCGATAACGACAACTGTGCTGCCGGGCTTGATGTTGCACATATCGATGCCGTGCAGGCAGCAGGCGACGGGCTCGGTCATGGCGCCCTGCTCGAAGCTGGTGTGATCGCCCAACTTGTAGACTTGCTGCATATCGACGGAGCAGTACTCGGCAAAACCGCCGTTAACGGTGGTGCCGTAACCGGTCATATGCTCGCAGTAGTGGTTGATTCCGTCGCGGCAGGGTTCGCAGCAGCCGCAGGGATGGTTTGGGTCGATGCACACGCGATCGCCCGGTTTAAAGCCGGTGACATCGCTGCCCACGGCCTCGACAACGCCCGCAAACTCATGACCAAGGATCGTGGGCGGGGTAACGTCGGCTGCACCCTTGTCGCCTTCATAGATATGCACGTCGGTGCCGCAGACGCCGCAAGCTTTGACGTTGATCAGAACGTCGCGCCTGCCCACGGCCGGCTTTGCCGATTCCTCGACTCTGAGGTCGTGCTTTCCATAGAAGACCGCGCTTTTCATGGTGACTCCTTAACGTGGCGGTGATTGTTGTAATGAAGTATAGGTATGTCTATAGATATAGACAAGCACATCTAGACAAGTAGAAAAGAAATTTATAATGCAGCCATCAGCTATGTCAGATTTAGCAGGCGAAATACTGGACATATACCGTTTACGGTAAATAATCAACCGTTTACCGACCATAGTATTTATACTAACTTGTCTAGATAAGTGATATGATAAAAATGGAAGCGCAAGAAGTCAGGGAAGCGGGCCCACCCGTCCTATTGCACGAGGTACACGCAAACGGCGCGTCTGCGGTCTCGAGTGAAGCCAAAACCGCAGCCGCTCCGAATGAAGAGAGGGGGATTCCCCGTCATGATGCAAAAGATACAACGTTTCGGCGGTGCAATGTACACGCCTGCAATTCTTTTCGCATTTTCCGGAATCGTCGTCGGCCTGGGTACGTTGTTTACCACCGAGGCGATCTTTGGCGAGATGGCCACAGCGGGTCATCTTTGGTTTGATTGCTGGAATGTGCTGCTCCAGGGTGGTTGGACGCTCTTTAACCAGATGCCGTTGCTGTTTTGCGTAGCGTTGCCAATCTCGCTCGCGAACAAGCAGAACGCTCGCTGCTGCATGGAGGCTTTGGCCATCTACCTTACCTTCAACTACTTTGTTAGCACAATCTTGGGGCAGTGGGGCCCTGTCTTTGGGGTCGACTACTCTGTCGAGGCGGGCAGCGGTACTGGTCTTGCCACTATCGCAAGCATCAAAACGCTTGATATGGGCATCATGGGCGCGCTCATTATCTCTGGTATCGCCACGATGCTGCATAACAAGTTCTTCGACACCGAACTTCCTGAGTGGCTGGGCGTGTTCTCGGGTTCCGTGTTCATCTATATGATCGGTTTCTTCGTTATGGTTCCGGTCGCTCTTATCGCCTGCCTGGTGTGGCCGCATGTTCAGGCTGCTATCTCCGCCTTCCAGGGATTCATCCTTTCCGCCGGTACGTTTGGCGTGGGTGTCTTTGCTTTCTTCGAGCGCGTGCTGATCCCTACAGGCCTGCACCACTTTATCTATACGCCGTTCTATTACGACAACGCGGCGGTCAACGGCGGCATCTTTGCTGCTTGGGCCAACATCCTGCCCCAACTGGCTGCCGATCCGAGCATTGCTCTTAAGGATGCCGCACCCTGGGCTGCCTATACCTGCCCTGGTTGGACTAAGGTCTTCGGCTCGCTTGGCGTCGCCATTGCGTTTTATATGACCGCCAAACCCGAGCGCAAGCAGCGCGTCAAGGCTCTGCTGATCCCGGTCACCCTTACCGCTATGCTTTGCGGTATCACCGAGCCGCTTGACTTCACCTTCCTGTTCATCGCGCCCGGCCTGTTCGTCGTCCACTGCGTGCTCGGAGCGCTTGGCTGCATGGCTCAAAACCTCCTTGGCGTCGTGGGTATCTTCGACGGCGGCATCATCTCGATGCTCTCGTGGGACTGGCTGCCCCTTTGGGCCGCACACGGTCTGCAGTACGCCATCTCCATCCTTGTCGGTCTGTGCTTTACCGCTCTTTGGGTTGTGGTCTTCCGTTTCCTGATCGTCAAGTTCGACTTTAAGACCCCCGGTCGCGAGGATGACGATGTTGAGGTCGAGCTCAAGTCCAAGGCCGACTACAAGCAAAAGCAGAGCGGTGCTGCTGCTGGCAAATCGGCCGCCCAGAGTAAAGATGATGAGCGCTTGGTGCTTGCCGAGAACATCCTCGATCTGCTCGGTGGCACGGATAACATCATCGATGTAACTAACTGCGCTACCCGTCTGCGCGTTAACGTCAAGGACAAGAGCGTCGTTGCACCCGAGGCTTCCTTCAAGGCGATCGGTACGCATGGCTTGGTGGTCCAAGGTCAGTCAATCCAGGTCATCGTCGGCCTTAGCGTCCCGCAGGTTCGCGAGAAGTTCGAGAGTCTTCTGAAGTTCGAGAGTCTTCTGTAAACCATCGTCCATCGAAACAATCGGCCTTGCAGAGCCGGTATGCACCGCAAGGCCGATTCTAGAGATAAAAAACTCCACTTCTAGGTAACAATTCCAAACCGTGCAGGCCGCGTACGGGGATGGATTGAGCAAGCGGCCAGAATGAGGAGGACATCATGTCCAAGAAAAACTATGCCGTGACCATTGCCGGCGGTGGCTCTACCTTCACCCCGGGCATCGCTCTGATGCTGCTTGAGGAGCGTGACCGCTTCCCGGTCAACAAGGTGACCTTCTACGACAACAACGCCGAGCGCCAGGAGATCGTGGCAAAGGCCTGCGAGATCTATTTCCACGAGAACGCCCCCGAGGTTGAGTTTAGCTACACCACCGACCCCGAGACCGCATTCACCGGGACCGACTTCGTGCTTGCTCACATCCGCGTCGGCCTGTACGCCATGCGTGAGCTCGACGAGAAGATTCCTCTCAAGTACGGCTGCGTTGGCCAAGAGACCTGCGGTGCCGGCGGTATCGCCTACGGCATGCGCTCCATCGGTGGTGTCATCGAGATCCTCGACTACATGGAGAAGTACAGCCCCAACGCCTGGATGCTCAACTACTCCAACCCCGCGGCCATCGTCGCCGAGGCCTGCCGCGTGCTGCGCCCCAACAGCCGCATCATCAACATCTGCGACATGCCTATCGACCTTATGGATAAGATGAGCCGTATGTGCGGCATCAAGGATCGTCGCGAGCTGCAGTATAGCTACTACGGCCTCAACCACTTTGGTTGGTGGAGCAAAATCTACGACAAGGACGGCAACGACCTCATGCCGCAGATTAAGGAGCACATGGCTAAGAACGGCTACCTGGACGGCATCGAGCACGAGGCCGGTAAGGAGCAGCATGTCGAGGAGAGCTGGATTCACACCTTCGGCAAGGCCAAGGATGTCTATGCTGTCGATCCCGAGACGATTCCCAATACCTACCTCAAGTATTACCTGTACCCGGACTATGTCGTCGAGACGTCTGACCCCAACTACACTCGCGCCAATGAGGTTATGGACGGCCGCGAGAAGAAGGTCTTTGGCGCTTGCCGCGACATCATCGCCAAGGGTACTGCCAAGGACGGCGGCTTTGAGCCGGATGTACATGCCAACTACATCGTCGACCTTGCCTGCGCACTGGCCGAGAACACGCTCGAGCGCTTCCTGCTGATCGTCCCCAACGATGGCGCTGTGCCCAACTTCGACCCGACGGCCATGGTCGAGGTGCCTTGCATCGTCGGTTCCAACGGCTTTGAGAAGATCTGCCAGGGCCCGATTCCGCAGTTCCAGAAGGGCCTGATGGAGCAGCAGGTTTCCGTCGAGAAGCTCGTTGTCCAGGCTTGGGTTGAGGGCAGCTATCAGAAGCTCTGGCAGGCACTCACGCTCTCCAAGACCATTCCTTCGGCGAGCGTTGCTAAGCAGATCCTGGACGAGCTCATCGAGGCCAACAAGGATTTCTGGCCTGAGCTTAAGTAAGGACTGCTGTCTCGAACTCTCACGCATCTCTGCTTCATTTGCGCCGCCGCGGTGTCCGGATTCGCCCGGATGCTGCGGCGGCGCTATACTTATACAGTTTGAAGTACCTGTACCAAAAGGAGCTGTCGTGTCCCTTTCCATCGGTATCGTGGGCCTGCCCAACGTGGGCAAGTCGACGCTGTTCACCGCGCTTACCAAAAAGACCGGCCTTGCCGCCAACTACCCGTTTGCCACGATCGACCCCAACGTGGGTATCGTCGACGTGCCCGATAGCCGCCTGCAAAAGCTTGCCGACATCGTTAACCCCGGCCGCATTGTGCCGGCTACGGTCGAGTTTGTCGACATCGCGGGTCTGGTGAAGGGTGCCAACGAGGGCGAGGGCCTGGGCAACCAGTTCTTGGCAAACATCCGCGAGACCGATGCCATCTGCGAGGTCGTGCGCTACTTTAAGGACCCCAACGTCATGCGTGAGGTGGGCCGCACGGGCGAGTTCGTCGACCCCGCCGGTGACGCCGATACCATCATGACCGAGCTCATCCTGGCCGACATGGGCACGCTCGAGAAGCAGCTGCCCAAGCTCGAGAAGGAGGCCAAGCGCGACAAGGAGCTCATGCCCAAGTTTGAGGTGGCTAAGCGCCTGCTTGCCTGGCTCAACGAGGGCAAGCGCGCCGCATCCATGGAGATGACCGATGAGGAGCGCGCTGCTGCCAAGGGCCTGTTCCTGCTCACTATGAAGCCCATCCTGTATGTGGCCAACGTGGACGAGGATATGCTCAACGACGATCTGGCGCCCATCGATGGTGTCAAGCCGCTGCCGATCTGCGCCAAGATCGAGGCCGAGCTTTCCGAGCTCGATCCCGAGGACGCCGCCGACTACCTGGAGAGCCTGGGCCTAGAGCAGCCCGGTCTGGACGTGCTCGCGCAGGCGGCCTATAAGCTGCTCGGCCTGCAGTCGTTCTTTACGGCCGGCGAGATGGAGGTCAAGGCCTGGACGGTTCGTCAGGGCGCGACCGCCCCGCAGGCCGCCGGCGTCATCCACACCGATTTTGAACGCGGCTTTATTAAGGCCGAGGTTATTGGCTACGACGACTACATCGAGCTCGGCGGCGAGCAGGGCGCCAAGGCCGCCGGCAAGCTGCGTATTGAGGGCAAGGACTATGTCATGGCCGATGGCGACGTCGTGCACTTCCGCTTTAACGTGTAAGGACGACGCGCATGTTTAAATATGGCAAAAAAGCTGGCTACATGGGTATTGCGCTGCTCGTACTTGCAGTGATTCCGCTGGTGGTTGCAGCGTGTGTTATCCCCAACATTGGCCCCGAGGTGGCAACGAAGTTTAACGCAGCCGGCGAGGTGACGCGCTGGGGCAAGAGCTACGAGCTGCTGGCACTGCCGGTGCTCAACCTGCTGCTGAGCGTGGCGACGTACTTTACGGCGGGACGCCAGGCAAAAAACAATGATGACTCTGCCGCCATGGCGCGCATCGTGTGCGAGCGCTACCTGCGCAACGGCTGCATCACGGGCGTGTTCCTCAACGTAATCAACGTCTACTTTATGTATTCGGCGATTACCGGAACGGGCTTTGGCTTTGGTTTCTAGCTTGTCCTTTTAGGCAACGAGCCTGCACACATATTCAATGGCTGCTGCGAGGTCGCCGCTCGATCGTGGTTTAAAGACCATGTCGGCGGCGGCCTCGTTTTCGTATCCGGCGCCGCGAAGAGCAAGTGCGATACCGGCTTCCAGGAGAAGGGGCAGACCGTGTTGGCTGGTTGCGATTACGGCAGCTTGATTGAGCGAGCAGCTGTGCGCTTGGCATTGGATGGCAAGTTCACCTTGCGCCGGGCAAGGGACCAGAACGGCGGCGACGCGACTTGATAGCAATGCAAATGCTGTGCGCTCATCGGGCGAAAGGCATTCTGCTTCAACGACGACGAGCTTGGGCGGCGCGCTGTTTGTGCGAAGCGTGGCTCGGTACATGCGGACCGAAGAACCCGACATAGAAAACTCCTGTGTATTCGGCAAAACGTAAACTATAGTTTACGTTTATGTTCGGCTCCATTTCAAACTCGGCTGCATGGACGAACGTGCGAAACAGATTCTTGGCAGGCGGGTCGAAGAGACACGCAAGGACCTTGGTATCTCCAAGGTTGATTTTTGTGTGGCGACAGGAATCAGCCGACCCTACCTCGACCGAATCGAAGATGGAACGGCAAATTTCACGCTCAAGGTTCTATTTAAGATCGCACCCGCACTCGGCATGACGGTGTCAGAGCTTCTCGAGGGTATCGAATAGGGGATACCCGTCGACAACTGAATTACGCCATCGGGATGCGGTCGTGGTTGACTTGGCTGTAGAACAGGCGCTGGATCTCGGCCGCATCGCGTGACTGGCCGAGTGCCCACATGGTCTTGGCCACGAGCGTCTCGGTGGTCATGTCGTCGCCGCGCAGAATACCCGGATGATCGGCGTAAGCGCGGCCGACCTCATAAACGCCCAGATCGAGGCCCTCTTCGGGGACCTGCGTGGTCATAACGACGGTGCGGCCCGAATCGACCCAGCGAAAAATTGCCTCTTGGAACGACTCGCCCGACTCACCAAACTCGGGAATACCGCCAATGCCAAAAGTCTCCAGGATTACAGCATCGTAGCTATCGGCAAGGGCGTCGAGGATGCCCGGGTTTACGCCGGGCGTAAGCTTGAGTACAAATACGCGCGGGTCGATGCTGTCGTAGAAACGCACCGGGTTTTCGCCCTGATGCGTGCCGTGAAGTCCATTGCGCACGATGCGGTCATTGCGGATGTAGGCAATGGGCGGATAGTTGACGCTAATGAACGCGTTAAAGCTCATGGTGCGCTGCTTGCGGGCGCGCGTGCCGGCAATGGCAACGCCGCCAAACACGATCGAAACGTCGTGCGAGTGCTCGTCGAGCGCATAGAGCAGGCTCTGGTACAGATTGAGTTTGGCATCGGTAAAGGGGTTGCCCATGGGCTTTTGCGAGCCGGTGAGCACGATGGGCTTGGGGCTGTCTTGAATCAGGTAGGAAAGCGCTGCTGCGGTGTAGCTCATGGTGTCGGTGCCGTGCAGAATCACGAAGCCGTCGTGGTCGGCATAACCCTCGACGATGACGTCGCGGATCTGCATCCAGTCACTGGGGCGCATATTGGTGCTGTCGATGTTCATGGGCTGCATCACGTCGAGCTCGCAGAGGCCCGAGGTCTCGGGGACGCTCTGGGCGAGCTCCTCACCGGTCAGGGCGGGGGAGAGGCCGTTGCCGTCCTCGGTTGATGCGATGGTGCCGCCCGTGGCGATGAGAAGGATGCGCTTCATGCTGGTATTCCTATCGTATTTGCCGCCGCAGAGGCGGAGTCGTTCGGCAGTATTGTGGCACAGGGCGAGGAATGTTCAAACGTATTACATCATCTGTAACGTTTGGTAACACTTCAATTGCCGTCAAATAGGGCCCAGGTCGTGCGTTTGCCGTGCACTGATGGCTGCGAGGGACGAGAAACCCCATATAACGTGTACACTATGGAAGTTATTTTTGTTCATTCGCGCGGGCGGGCACCGGCTCCCCGCCAACAAGAGAGGGATACCATGGATCAAAATGCTTCCGCAAAGGTCCTCGTACTCGACTTTGGTGCGCAGTACGGTCAGCTCATTGCCCGTCGCGTCCGCGACCTCAATGTGTATTCCGAGATTGTTCCCTGCGACATCTCGGCCGACGAGATTCGCGAGATGAACGCCTCTGCGCTCATCCTTTCCGGCGGTCCGGCTTCTGTGTATGCCGAGGACGCTCCGTCCATCGATCCTGCCATCTTTGACCTGGGCCTTCCCGTCCTGGGCTTTTGCTACGGCCATCAGATCACAGCCGTGACGCTCGGCGGCAAGGTCGGCCACTCCGAGGTGGGCGAGTACGGCCGCGCCACCATCACGCGCACGGCCGGCGCCAAGCTCTTTAACTCCACGCCCATGGAGCAGACCGTGTGGATGAGCCATCGCGACGCCGTTTCCGAGGTGCCCGAGGGCTTTACTGTTACCGCCAGCACCGACGTGTGCCCGGTCGCTGCCATGGAGTGCGTCGAGCGCAAGATCTTCACCACGCAGTTCCACCCCGAGGTCAAGCACTCCGAGTACGGTCAGCAGCTGCTGAGCAACTTCCTGTTTGAGATCTGCGGCCTGGAGCCCAACTGGAGCATGGACAACCTGGTCGAGACCATGACGGCCGAGTTCCGCGAGAAGGTCGGCGACGACCGCGTGATTCTGGCCCTGTCCGGCGGCGTCGACTCCTCCGTCGTGGCTGCGCTGGGCGCCCGCGCCGTGGGCAAGCAGATGACCTGCGTGTTCATCAACCACGGTCTGCTGCGCAAGGGCGAGCCCGAGCAGGTTGAGGAAGTCTTCACCAAGCAGTTCGACGTCGACTTTATTCACGTTCACGCCGAGGACCGTTATGCCGAGCTTCTGGCCGGCGTGACCGAGCCCGAAGAGAAACGCCGCATCATCGGTACGCAGTTCTGGAAAGAGTTCTTCGCCGTGGCCCAGCAGCTCGAGACCGATGGCAAGCCGGTCAAGTACCTGGCTCAGGGCACCATCTACCCCGACATCATCGAGTCCGGCGCTCGAAAGACGGGCGGCAAGACGGCCACCATCAAGAGCCATCACAACCTGATCCCGTTCCCCGAGGGCGTGCACTTCGACCTTATTGAGCCGCTCGATCACTTCTTTAAGGACGAGGTCCGTGCACTTGGTCTGGCGCTGGGCCTGCCGGGTCACATCGTGTTCCGTCAGCCTTTCCCGGGTCCGGGTCTGGCCATCCGCATCATCGGCGCGGTCGACAAGGAGAAGCTCGAGATCCTCAAGAACGCCGACGCTATCGTGCGCGAGGAGCTCGACGCCTACAACCAGCGCCTGTATGAGCAGACCGGCGAGCGTAACTCCGAGCACAGCTGCTGGCAGTATTTTGCGGTTCTGCCCGACATCAAGTCCGTCGGCGTTATGGGTGACGAGCGCACCTACCAGCGCCCGATCATCCTGCGTGCCGTCGAGTCCAGCGATGCCATGACCGCCGACTGGGCCAAACTGCCTTACGACGTCCTGGCCCGCATCTCCGGCCGCATCGTTGCTGAGGTCCCCGGCGCCAACCGCGTGTGCTACGACATCACGTCTAAGCCGCCCGCGACGATCGAGTGGGAGTAGGCTGACAGGGTTCTGACCTGCACTTTTGAGTGCCGCACTGTGCTCCTGAGTTTCGTTTCGTACGAGAGTTACGGCAAAACCACCAGCGACATTGGTGAGTAAACTCGATTATCGAGCCTCCGTTCCCATGTTGGAACGGAGGCTTTTTCTTTGCCTTTTTACTCTCTTTCACCTGCGATTTCGCGATTTACTCCCCGTGTTTCAAGATGGAAGCGTTTGGTTGCGAGCCACGCCGCTGTGAGGGCCTGAGTCGTCAGGCCCCGCACAGGGGGACCGCGATGGTGGCCACCGCGCCGCCCGAGGGGCTGTTGGCGAGCGAGACGGAGCCCCCGTGGGCGC